>CAXTPE010000049.1:0-15731 GCA_964245925.1 uncultured Sphingomonadaceae bacterium | reverse complement strand
GATCGCATGCTGCTCATCGTCGCGCTGATCATCCTCGCCGCTCTCACCGGCGTGCTCGGTTTCCTCATCAAGGGTGCGTTCTGGCTGTTCATTCTCACCGTGCTGTTCCTGGTCGGCGCCTACTTCGCAGGCCGGTCCAACAGCCGCCGCTGATCCGTCAGACCGGTGGGCGATGATCGACATGGTCGAAGCCGTCGGGGAACGGCGCGTCGAGCGGATATTGCGAGAAGTCGTGATAGTTGAACGCGCGGCCGAGCTGGACGAGCAGCTTCGTCACGTCGAGCGCCTGCTGCTGGCCCGCCGCGATCGCATGGGCCTCCTCGTCGGTCTCGGCGATCACCGGCGACAGCCCCGGCATCACCTTGATGAGCTCGGGATCGCGGCCGAGCGCCGCCGCGCGCGCCTTGAGATCGGCGTAATAGGCGCGTCCCGCCGCGAAATCCTGCGCGCTCGCGAACGTCGCCTCGGCGATCGCCGCGCCGAGGTTCCGGCCCTCGCTGCTGTCGCCCGCCTGGAAGATCACCGGCTGGCCCTGGCGCGAGCGGCTCAGCGCGAGCGGCCCCGCCACCGAGAAGAACTCGCCCCTGTGGTCGAGCCGATGCTGCCTGGTCTTGTCGAGGAAGATGTCGCGCGCCTTGTCGCGCGGGAAGGCGTCATCCTCGTAGCTGTCCCAGAGCCCCTGCACGACCTCGACGAATTCGCGCGCGCGGGCATAGCGGACGCCATGCTCGAAATGCTCGTCGCGGCCGTAATTCCGCGCCGCGCCCTCGAGCCCGGTGGTGACGACGTTCCAGCCGGCGCGCCCCTTGCTGATATGGTCGAGCGAGCCGAACTGGCGCGCGACGTTGTACGGCTCCCAGTAGGAGGTGGTCAGCGTGCCGACGAGGCCGATCCGCGAGGTCGCCACCGCGAGCGCGGAGAGCAGCGTGATCGGCTCGAGCCGGTTCAGGAAATGCGGCGCGGTGTCCGGCGTGATGAAGGGCGAATCGACGATGAGGACGAGATCGAACTTCGCCGCCTCGGCGAGGCGGGCGTGCTCGATATACCAGTCGATGTCGATGCTGGCATCGCCCGGCAGATCGGGATCGCGCCAGGCGGCATGCTCGGCGCCGACGCCTTCGAGGATCGCCCCGAGCTTGAGCTGCCGTGCGGGCGTCTGCGCCATGTCGATTCCTTCCATGCGGTAGAGCGCTCCTTAGGAGCTGCCCGGGCGCCCGAACAACGAGCCGTTCTCATAGGAGGATTGGCGACGCTGAACCGTGCTCCGGCGATGCCTTTGCGGCGATGCCCGGGCTGAGCGCCATCCCGGGGATTGCGCGCGCGCCTACGCCCGCGATACCGGGCTCCAACCGGGCCCACGCGTATCAGAAGCGCACCGAGACGCGCCCGTAATAGAACCCGCCGCTCAGCCCGAACGGCGCGAAGTTGCCGTACACGGCCGAGCCGTCATAGGAGACGACGCCGTTCTTGTCGGGATAGACGTCGAACAGGTTGTTCGCGCCCGCCGACAGCGTGACATGATCGCTGATGTCGTAGCCGACATCGAGATCGGTGATCCACTTGGCGCCGAACGTCCGGTCGCCGGTCGGCACGTTGCTCGATTCGGTATATTTGCCGTAGCGGGTGACGCGCGCCAGGGCATGCACGCGTCCGAGGCTCCAGTCGCTGGTGAGCACGAGCTTGTCGCGCGGCGTCGCCACGAGCAGGTCGCGTTGCGCCTGCCGGCCGAACAGCACCACGTTGAGCGAGCTCAACTGGGCGGGGTTGTCGGCGATGCGCAGGATCCTGGTCTTGTTGTAGCTGTACGCCGCGCTCAGCCGGAACGCGCCGATACCCGCCGTCCTGAGCGTGTATTCCGCCACCGCGTCGATGCCGCGGGTGCGGGTGTCGATGGCATTGGTGAAGAACTGCGCGCTGTCGACGCCGCTGACGCCGTTGGCCAGCAGGATCGCCTTGATCGCGGCGCCGCCGTTCGCGGGCGTGCCGAGGAACTCGGTCTTGACGATGCGGTCGTCGACGCGGATCTGATAGGCGTCGACGGTCAGACGCAGCGGGCCCGTCTCGTAGGTGACGCCGCCGGTGAAGTTGAACGACTTCTCCGGCTTGAGCGGCCTGGCGCCGAGCGCGATCGCGGCGGCGCTGTCGACGGGCAGGAACTTGGACGTCGTGGTCACGACCTGGCTGCCGTTGACCGTGCCCGTGTTCTGCGTGGTCGAGAAGCCGCTCTGCGCGAGCGACGGCGCGCGGAAGCCGGTGTTGACGCCGCCGCGGATCGCGAGTCCGCGCGCGATCTCGTAGCGCGTCGTGACCTTCCAGCTCGCCGTGTTGCCGGCGCTGTCGTCATAATGCTCGAACCGTCCGGCGGCGCCGACGAACCAGGCGTCGGTGATGTTCGTCGACAGATCGACATAGCCGGCGAAATTGTTGCGGCTGAGCGAGGCCGCATCCGCCGGCGACGTGCCGGTGAACGAGACGAGCCCCGGCGACGGCGGCGGCGAACCGGGATAGATCAGGTTGGCGTAGCCGCCGTTCCTGTAGCTGTCGGGCTCGCCAGCCTTGTTCTGGAACCGCTCCCAGCGATGCTCGAAGCCGACCGCCACCGCCAGCGGCTTCGCCAGGCCGATGTCATATTCACGGCTGAGATCGAGGTTGTTGACCCACAGATCCTGGATTTGCTTGCCCATGAAGAAGCTGGTCGGGCTGGCCGGGCCGAGCGTCGGGTTGAGCGTGTTCTCCGCGCCGAGCTTCACATGATCGCGGCCGTAGCTCGACGATGCGTCCAGATCCCAGCCGCCGAGCCTGGCGCGCACGCCGAGGGTCGACTGCCAGTCCCATTCCCAGATGCGGCGATACGCCTGGAAGCCGTTGGGATAGATCTGGAGCAGGACCGAGTTCACCGAGGCATTGGCCTGGCCGTTATAGCCGGTCGGCGACGGGATGAAGGCTCCGCGCGCGTCCTTGATGTTGCGGTAGCTGAGCGTCGAGAAGCTGTAGAGCGTGGCGTCGCCGCCCAGCGGCAGCTCCGCGTTGTACGATCCGTTGACGATCTTGTCGCGGTTGGAGCGGCCATAGCCGCCGGCGAAGACATGATCGACGTTCGCCTCGCGCGGGTCGGGCTGGCCGTTCACCAGCGGATAGATGTGCGGGACGGCCGCCGCCGAGGAATCCGCGCGATCGTGGAACTTGCCCTCGACCGCCAGGCGGATGAAGCCGCCGTCGCCGATCCGCGTGCCGTAGCCGACATCGGTCTGCACGAGCGGCGCGCCCTTGCTGTAGTCCTGCCCGCCGGTGACGCTGAACGCGCCTCCCTCCGGCGCGCTGTCGAGGATGATGTTGATGACGCCCGAGATCGCATCCGAGCCATATTGCGCGGCGGCGCCGTCGCGCAGCACCTCGATGCGTCCCACCGCGTTGGTCGGGACGAGATCGATATCGACCGGGGTGGAGCCGCCCGAGACGCGCGAGAGATTGTTGATGAGCGCGGTGGTGTGACGGCGCTTGCCGTTGACCAGCACGAGCAGATAATCGCCCGACAGGCCGCGGATCGAGATCGGCTTGACGCTCGCCGAGGTGCCGCCGCCGCCGAGCGCCGGCATGGTGAGCGAGGGCACGAGGCTGCCGAGGATGTCCTTGAGCCCGGTGCGTCCCGTCTCCTGAAGCTCCTTGGGCTGCAGCACGTCGATCGGCACCGGGCTGTCGGCGACGGTGCGGACGCTGGAGCCGCGCACGCCGGTCACCACGATCGTGCCCGCGTCGGCATCGGCGCCGGTGTCCGCCGCGACGAGCCGCGTCCCCGCCACGCCGCCGCCCGCGCCATCGGCCGCCGAAGCGAGGGTGGCGATCCCGGCTTGCGTCGGCGCGCCGGCCGCCGTCGTTTCGACAGCCCAGGCCGCGCCCGGCGCGAACAGCAGCACCGCGGATCCCGCGAGCAAATAGCTTCTCTTCATCATGGCCCCCTGGATTCAAATAAATCCCGGACATCGGTGCGTTATGTGACCGGACGTCCGAGCGTCTTACTTGCTCGCTAATTGGCGGGATCGGGGTCATCAACGAAGATAAAATTGTCAGCTCGATAGAGAGCCGAAATCATAGTTGATCGTATCAAATAGTTAGTTGAGAATATCTGCACATTCCAGCGAACCGCCGATCACTTCGCGGCGAGGCCACCGGCGTCCAGCAGCGGCTCGAACGCGGCCCGAATATCGCGGTCGGTGGTCACGCTGCCGGCGCGCCGGAAGTCGTCGAGCACCGTGCGCTGATCCGCGATGAGCTGGGCGTTGATCGGCGTCGCGAGCCGCGCGTTCTTCACGGCGACATCGAGCGCGACATCCAGCGGCATGCCGGTCTCCTTCGCCAGCACCGCCGCGAAGGCCTGCGGATGCCGCCGCGCCCAGGCCAGCGCCAGCGCCTCGCGTCGCACGAAGTCGGCGACGAGCGGACGCCGCTCCGCGAGCGCCTGCGCGTTGGCGACATCGAAGCCGTAGTTGCGCACGATGCCCGGCGCGTCGACGACGATCCGGGCGCCCTCCTTCAGCGCCGCGGCGGCATAGGGCGTCCAGATCGCCCACGCATCGAGCGAGCCGGAGCTGAACGCCGCCTTCGCGTCGCCGGGCGCCAGGAAGGTGAGCCTCACCCAGTCCGGCGGGAGATGCGCCTTGGCCAGCGCGCGGAGGACGAGATAATGGCCAACCGATCCGCGCGTCGTGGCGACCGTCTTGCCCTTGAGATCGGCCAGCGAGCGCGCCGGCGAGGAGGCCGGCACGAGGATCGACAATGCCGCCGGCAGATAGCGCGGCACCACCTGCGCGGCGACCGCCCTGATCGGGCTGCCGCTCTGATAGGCGAACATGAACGGCGCGTCGCCGGCCAGCCCGAGATCGGTCGCGCCGCCGCCGACCGCCTCGAGCAGCGGCTGCGCGGCCGGGAATTCCGACCATTCGACGGTATAGGGCGCGCCCGCGAGCATGCCGCTCGCGAGCATCATCGCCTTGGTCCCGCCCTTCTGGCTGGCGACGCGCAGCACGTCCCGCCCGCCGCCGCCGCCGCCGGCGGCCGACGGCTGGCGCTGGCAGGCGGCGAGCGCGAGGAGCGCCGCCAGCGTCGCGGCTAGGCGCCTCACGCGACCCGCCGCTCCGCTTCGAGCTCGGCATCGCGCCGGGCGACGCGCTCGCGGACGAGCGGCAGCAGCTCGCGGCCGTAGCGGATCGCGTCGTCGAGCGGCTCGAACCCGCGGATCAGGAAATTGTCGATGCCGAGGTCGTAATAATCGAGCATCGCGTCGGCGACCTGCTCCGGCGTGCCGACCAGGCCCGTCGAATTGCCCTGCGCGCCGGCGACGGCGGCAAGCCCGGTCCACAACCTCTTGTCCGCGCGGTAGCCCGCCGCCGCCGTCTGCAGCAGCCGCTGCGAACCGGCGTTGGGCGGCGTGTGATCGCTGGTCTTCAGCGTGTTGCGCTCGCGGATGCCGCGGACGATGTCGACCACTTCGTCGGCGCGCTTCCAGGCGGCTTCCTCGGTGTCGGCGATGATCGGGCGCAGCGACAGCGAGAAGCCGGGCGCGCGCCGACCCTGACGCTGCGCCGACGCGCTGACGGTCGCCACCGCCTCGCGGACCTGCGCCTGCGTCTCGCCCCACAGCGCGTAGACGTCGGCGTGGCGGCCGGCGACGTCGATCGCCTCGGGCGAGGAGCCGCCGAAGAAGATCGGCACGCCGGCCGGCTTCACCGCCGCGAAGCCGCCGCGGATGCGGTAGAAGTCGCCGTCATGGTCGAATGGCGCTTCCGCGGTCCACTCCTGGCGCAGCACCGTGAGATATTCGTCGGTGCGCCGGTAGCGCTGCGGCTTGGTCGAGCTGTCGCCGTCGCGCGCCATCTCGTCGTCGGCGCCGCCGGTGATGATGTGCACCGCGACGCGGCCGCCCGAGAGCTGGTCGAGCGTCGCGAGCTGGCGGGCGGCCAGCGTCGGCTGGGTGAAGCCGGGGCGGTGCGCGATCAGGAAGCCGAGGCTGGTGGTGATCGCGGCGGCGTGCGCGGCGACGATCTGGCTCTCCGGCGAGTTCGAGCCGAACGGGATCAGCACCCGATCGAAGCCGCCCTCCTCCTGCGCGCGCGCCGCCGCGTCGACATAGCCGACGTCGAGCGCGCGAAGCTGGCGGAGGCCGTGGATCTCGCTCTCGTTGTTGAAGCCGATATAGCCGATGAACTTGACGGACATGCTGGTGCTCCCGAAACGATCAGATGACGAAGAAGCCGTGGGTGCCGTCGCGCGCGAGCTGATCGACGAGGCCATGTTCCCAGTCGAGATAGGCCTGCATCGCGGCGGCGGGATTGTCGGTGCCCTCATAGGGCCGGCGGTAGCGCCCGGCCGGGCCGCGCGGCGGCACCGCGCGCGGATCGCCGCTTTCGGGCGCGCCGCCCGGCGCGCCGTCCAGCACATAGACCTCCCACCCCATCTGGGCGAGCCAGGAGGCGGTCATGTCGGCGCGGACACCGCGTTCATCCGCGAGCACGATCCGCGCGCCGCGCACCGGCGCGAAGTGATCGGTCTCCTGTACGAGCTGGCCGCCCGGCGCGCTCAGGAAGCCGGGAATGTGCCCCGCGCCATGTTCCTCGGGCGTGCGCACGTCGAAGCGATAGAGCGTGCGCGCGCGATCGCCCGCGAACGCCGCCAGCACGTCCGCGCCGATCGGCTTGACGCCGGCGCGATAGGCGACGTCGCGTGCGCGCCGTCGCGCGGCCTCCGCGTCCGCGCCGGCGACGTCCGGGAAGCGCGCCTGCTGGCCGTGCGCGAGCGCCTGCCCCGCGAGCGTCCAGCCGATCGTGCCGTTCCTCAACGCGACCACCCTGTTGGGCAGGCCGGCGTTGATGAGCGATTGCGCGCCGATGATGCTGCGGGTGCGGCCCGCGCAATTGACGATGATCGTCGTATCGGGATCGGGCGCGATGGCGGGCGCGCGCAGCACGAGCTCGGCGCCCGGCACGCTGATCCCGCCCGGCAGGCTCATCGTCGCATATTCATCGAAGCGCCGCGCATCGAGGATGGCGACATCCGCCTTCTCCTCGATCAGCGCCCGCACCTCCTCCGCCGGCAGCGACGGCGTGCGGCGGCGATGCTCGACCAGCTCGCCGAACGCCTTGGCATGGGAATTGACGTCCTCGAACAGCTCGTAGCCGGCGGCGCGCCAGCCCTGGAGGCCGCCCTCGAGCAGCCGGACATCGCCATAGCCGAGCGCGCCCAGCCGCGCCGCCGCGTCGGCGGCAAGCTGCCCGCCGTCATCGTAGAGCACGATGGGAACGTCGCGGCGCGGCAGGCGCGCCGGCGCCTCGATCGCGATCCGGTCGGCGGGGAGCTGGGCCGCGAACAGCGGATGGCCGGTGGCGAAAGCCGCCTCCTCGCGCGGGTCGATCAGCGCGATCTCGTCGCGCGCGAGCAGCGCGAGGCGCACCTCGGCCGGTGAGACGGTGCCGGTCACGCGATCAGCGGCGGCGGATCGGCATAGCCCGAGACGAAGCGCCTGGGCACGCCGTTGGCGTCATAGGTGGAACGCTCGACGCGGCCGATGTCGGCGCCATAGACATGGATGCTGATCGAGACGCGGTCGTCATGCGCGTTGGCGACGCGGTGGACGTCGCCGATGCGGGGCGATACGGCATCGACATCGCCGGCCCGCAGCGTCTGCCATGTGCCGGTCGCGACCAGGTCGCCGTCGCCATCGCGCACGAACCGCTCGGCGAGCTCCGCGCCGCGCAGCACGCCGATCAGTCCCCAGACGGTATGATCGTGGACGGGCGTCGCCTGCCCCGGCCCCCAGACGAAGCTCACCACCGAGAAGCGGCCGGCGGGATCGCGGTGGAGCAGATACTGGCGGTAGCGGGCCGGGTCCGGCGCGGCATAGGCATCGGGCAGCCAATCGTCCCGCGCCACCAGCCCGGCGAGCAGAGCGCCGCCGCGCGCGAGGATCGCCGCCTCGTCGGCGGTCCCGTCGAGCAGATCGCCGAAGCCGGTCACGAAGCCCTCGAAGGCGTCGGACGCCGGGGCCGGTCGCGCCGGGGCGGACGCGCTCACTCCGCCGCGACCAGCCGGGGCGTCGAGGCGCCGGGAAAGGCGACGACGTCGGCATAGGCCCCGGCCGGCGCCTCGACGCCGAGATGGCCCAGCAGCCTGGCGCGAAGCGGACGCACGGTCGCGGTGCGCTGTCCGCGCGGCGCCTCGATGCGCTCCTCGGCGACGATGCGGCCATGATCGAGCACCAGCACCCGGTCGGAGAGCGCGATCGCCTCGTCCACGTCGTGCGTGACGAGCAGGACCGCGGGATGATGCGCCTGCCACAGGCTCAGCACGAGCTCGTGCATCCTGAGCCGGGTGAGCGCGTCGAGCGCGGCGAAGGGTTCGTCGAGCAGCAGCAGCTTGGGTTCGCGCACCAGCGCGCGCGCGAGCGCCGCCCGCTGCGCCTCGCCGCCCGAAAGCGTCAGCGGCCAGGCATCGATGCGGTGGTCGAGGCCCACCTCGCCGAGCGCGGCTTCCGCGCGGGCGCGGGTGTCCCGGCCGTTCAGGCCGAGCGCGACGTTCCGCCACACCCGCTTCCACGGCAGCAGCCGCGCATCCTGGAAGACGACCGCGCGCGACGCGGGCACCGCCACCTCCTGGCCCGCCACGTCGTCGAGACCCGCCAGCGTGCGCAGCAGCGTGGTCTTGCCGCTCCCGGAGCGGCCGAGCAGCGCCACGAACTCTCCGGGCGCGATGTCGAGATCGAGCGCGTGCAGGATCGTGTTCGCGCCGAAGCTGCGGGTGAAGCCCCGCAGCCGCACCGCGGGAGCGGCGGGACGCGCCGCGGACAGCACCGTTGCCGACATCGTCATGCCCCCACCAGGCTGGGCCGCCAGGCGAGCGCGCGCTGCTCGACGAGGCGGACGAGGAGATCGGCGCCGAGGCCGAGGAGCGCGTAGACCATCAGGCACACGACGATGATGTCGGTGCGCATGAAGTCCCGCGCGTTGTTGACCAGATAGCCCAGCCCCGCGGTCGCGTTGATCTGCTCGGCGATGACCAGCATCACCACCGAGATCGTCAGCGCATAGCGCAGGCCGACGAGCAGCGAGGGCAGCGCGCCGGGCAGGATGACGTTGGCGATCAGCGCGCCGCGCCCGAGCCCGAAGCTGCGCGCCATGTCGGCCAGCCGCACATCGACGCCGCGGATGCCCTGGTAGAGGTTGAGATAGACCGGGAAGAGCGTCGCGAAGGCGATCAGCGCGACCTTGGGCGTCTCGCCGATGCCGAACCAGACGATGAACAGCGGCGCGAGCGCGACCACCGGGATGGTGCGGTTGATCTGCATGATCGGATCGACCAGCGCCTCGCCCTGCTGGGAGAGCCCGGCGACCAGCGCGAGCACGCCGCCCGCCGACACGCCGATCGAGAGGCCGAGCACCACGCGTCCGAACGAGACGAGCAGGTTCTCCGGCAGCTCGCCCGAGCGGACCATGGCGAGCAGGGTCACGAGCACCGAGGAGGGCGCGGCGAGCGTCTGCGCGGGAATGAGGCCGGTGCGCGAGCCGAGCTCCCAGAGCGCCAGCAGGAGCAGCGGCGACAGCCAGCGGGTGCGCGTGAGGAAGGAGAATGCGGAGGTCATGCGCTCAGGCTGACGCAATTCCCTAGCCGTTCAACAGAGATTACGTCGGCAGCTTATGAGCCTGGCTTATCTATATGCGAAAGCGTTGATATGAAAGGCTTTATCGCACGGCGGAGAAAGGCTTTGACGGCTGCAACCTTTGGTTCGTGGCGATCGGGATATTCCCTACCTATGGAGTCGGGATTCGACGGTGGCCCCGCGTCCGCCTCGCCACGCTGCCGAAGGCTCGCATGCCCGTCAACCTGCCGACCACCGTCCTGCGCAGCTTCGTCGCGATCGTCGACACCGGCTCGATGCTCAACGCCGCCGAGCATGTCTTCGTCACCCAGTCCGCGCTCAGCCTCCAGATCAAGCGGCTCGAGGAGCTCGTCCAGCAGGATCTGTTCACGCGCGAGGGCCGGCGGCTGATCCTCACGCCCGCGGGCGACCTGCTGCTCGATTACGCGCGCCGCGTGCTCAGCCTGCACGACGAGGCGGTGGAGGCGATCACCAGCGGCCGCCTCGCCGGGCCGGTCCGCATCGGCATGGTGCAGGACTTCGCCGACAATCTGCTGACCGGGCTGCTCGCCCGCTTCGCCAATCTCCATCCGGAAGCGCAGATCTATGCGCGGGTGGCGGGCACCGCCGATCTGCTCCAGATGGTCGATCGCGGGCAGCTCGACATGATCGTCGGCTATGCCGCCGCCGACGATCCGGCCGCGATCAAGGTCTCGCCGCTGGCGTGGTACGGCACGGCGGCGCTCGCCCGGCGCGAGGTGGTGCCGCTCGCGGTGCTCGAGAAGCCCTGCCGCTTCCGGGAGGCGGCGATCGCCGCGCTCGACGCGGCGGGCCGGCCCTGGCGCATCACGATCGAGAGCCCGAACCTGTCGACCCTGCGCGCCGCCGTCGAAGCCGGGCTCGGGCTCACCTCGCGCACCCACCTCTTCCTCAACGATCAGGCGGTGCTGGTCGATACCGCGCTCCCGCGGCTGCCGGAGGTGGCCTGCATCATCGCCCGCAGGCGGGACATCGATCCCGTCACCGCGCGGCTGGCGGACCTCGCCACCGAGACGGTGCGCGCGCTCTGAAGCCGGCGCGGCGGCTATGAGCTTCCTCAATCGATCGCGCCGGCTTTCTCGTTGGTTCGCCGCCCTCCCCGATCCTAGGCTCGATCCCCGACGGCCATGGTCACGCATGGTCGCGGGACAGTCACGAGGGAGAGCATGATGAGCAGTGATGGCGAGAGCCTGCGCGCGCAGTTCGACGCGCTGCATGCGGAGCGCGTGCGCACCTGGGAGCCGGACAAGCTCGCCAAGAACGTCGACCAGCGGCGCGCGCTCGTCGAGAGCTACGATCCGGACAGGATCGCCCGGGTCGGCCAGCGGATCGAGCCGTTCGTGCTGCTCGACAGCGACGGCGGCGGCGAGATCGCGCTCGACGATCTCGTCGCCGGCGGGCCGGCGGTGCTGATCTTCTTCCGCTTCGCCGGCTGCCCGGCCTGCAACATCGCGCTGCCCCACTACGACCGGCGGCTGCGCCCGGTGCTCGATGCCGCCGGCATTCCGCTGGTGGCGGTCAGCCCGCAGGTTCCCGGCCCGCTCGGCGAGATCAGGACGCGGCATGGCCTCGGCTATCGGGTCGCCTCCGATCCCGGCAACCGGCTCGGCCGCCGGCTCGGCATCACCTTCGTGCCGGACGGCATCCCCGCCGGACCGCCGCCGGCGGGCTGGATCGGCGAGCTCACCGGCACCGGCACATGGGAGCTGCCCCAGCCGACCGTGCTGATCCTCGGCCCGGGGCGCATCGTCCGCTCGATCGAGGTCAGCCCCGACTGGCTGGCGCGGCCCGAGGCCGGGGACATAGTGGCGGCGCTGGGGCGGAGCGAGGGCGAGACGGGCGAGGGCGAGACGGGCGAGATCAGGGCGGCGGCCTGATCCGGACAGGAAGAAGGCCGGATGCCGCCACGGCACCCGGCCTTCTCTCCTTGCGGCGGCGGCGTCAGAGATCGGCGTAGAGCGGTTCGTCGGCGATCAGGATACGCTCCAGCACCCGGGGGAAATCGCCATAGTTGCGGACCGCGTAATGCACCGCGCCGCGATTGTCCCAGAACGCCACGGAGCCCGGCCGCCACGAGAAGCGCACCTGGAACTCGGGCCGCTTGTACTGGCGCAGGATCGCGTCGAGCAGCGCGCGGCTCTCGGCGAGCTCGACGCCGAGGATCTGCGGCCGCTGCGTCAGATTGACCCACAGGATCTTCCGCCCGGTCTCGCGGTGCGCGCGCACCACCGGATGCGCGACGATCGGATAGTCGTGCCCCGCGCCGACGAGCGCCTCGCGGAAATCGTGGGTGACGTACAGCCCCTCGAGCCGCTGCTTGAGCTCGTCCGGAAGGCCCTCGTAGGCGAGATTGGCATCGACCCAGATCGTATCGCCGCCGACCTCCGGCAGGTTGACCGCGCGCAGCACGGCGCCCCAGGTCGGCACCAGCCGCCAGCTCGTGTCGCTGTGATAGGCGTCGCCCGGCAGCACCTCGCGATGGATGCTCTTCTCATATCTGGAGGTGTCGGCGGCCGCGATCTTGTGGATCGGAGCGATCTTCGGATCGCGCGTCGTGCTCGGATGCGTGTAGAGCGGGCCGAAGGCGCGCGCGAAGGCGGCGTGGCTCTCATTGTCCAGGCGCTGGTCGCGGAAGAAGACGACCTTGTACTTCAGGACGGCCGCCCTGATCGCGTCGCGCTGGGCGGCCGACAGCGGGCGGCTGATGTCGATGCCGCCGATCTCGGCGCCGATCGTCGGCTGCAGCGGACGGATGTCGAGCGCGGCGGCGGGATCGACGTCGATCCGTTCCGCGATGGCAGTGGACATTGGATATTCCTTCCTCTCGAGGGCTCGTCTCGATGCTCGGATCGAGGAACACGATGGTAGAGGGCAGGACGGCGAAGTATCGTGACTTATTCTGTATCCTATATGATGATCCGCAATCCCGGCGTCGCGAAGAGCCGCGACAAGCCCGCAATAAGCGCGCCGGGCTCATCGCCGGATCGATCCGCAACGTGGCGCTCACCAAGAGCCTCGCCGACGAGCTGGGGCCGGACGGCATCAACGTCACGGTCGTGCATCCCGGCGCCACCCGGACAGAGCGCACCGCGGCGACCGTCCGGGCGCGGCCGCCGAGCCCCGCGCCGGATCGCCTCCGAAGCGCCCCAGAAGCGCCCCAGAAGCGCCCATGCCGGCGGCGCGTCGATTTGGCGCGGTCATAGACGCTATGAGTTATCCGCATTCGTCAGCGGCCGGGCGGCGGCCTAAGCGGCGGGCGTCCGTCTCGAGGGTACAGGCACCATGGCACATGCGCGCAAGATCAAGCTCGGCTTCATTCTCCACGGCGTCGGCCGCACCTGGAACGACTGGCGCCATCCCGGGCGCGACGTGAACGCCAGCACGAGCTTTCCGGTCTATGCGCGCCAGGCGCGGCTCGCCGAGCGGGGCAGGTTCGATTTCCTGTTCGTCGCCGACAGCCTCTCCATCACCGAGAAGTCGAGCCCGCACTATCTCAATCGCATCGAGCCGATCACCATCCTCTCCGCGCTCGCCGCCGTCACCACGCGCATCGGCCTCGTCGGCACGCTGACGGTGAGCTATTCGGAGCCGTTCAACGTCGCGCGGCAATTCTCGTCGCTCGATCATATCAGCGGCGGCCGCGCCGGCTGGAACGTGGTCACCTCGTGGCTCGGCGACACCGCCGCGAACTTCTCGAAGACCGAGCATCCCGCCCATGACGTCCGCTATCGCATCGCCGCCGAATATGTCGATGTCGTCCAGGGGCTGTGGGACAGCTGGGAAGAGGGTGCGCATGTCGCCGACAAGGAGAGCGGCGTGTTCGTCGATCCCGGCAAGCTGCACCGGCTCGATCACCGGGGCGAATTCTTCCAGGTGCGCGGGCCGCTCAACATCAAGCGCTCGCCGCAGGGCCAGCCGGTGATCTTCCAGGCCGGCGCGTCCAACGATGGCCGCAACTTCGCCGCGCGCCGCGCCGACGCGATCTTCGCCGCCGCGCAGACGCTCGACGAGGCGCGCGAATATTATGCCGACGTAAAGGCCCGCGCCAGGGGCTTCGGGCGCGATCCGGAGCAGCTCTACGTGCTCCCGGGCATCGCCCCGATCATCGGCGAGACCGACGAGGAGGCCGAGGCCAGCTATCGCGGGCTCGCCGCGCTGGAATCGCTGGAGACCGGCTTCGGCTTCCTCTCGCGCACCTTCAACGATCACGACTTCCGCCAATATGATCTCGATGCCCCTTTCCCCGACGTCGAGCATATCGGCCGCGACAGCCAGCAGAGCGCATCGCTGCGCATCCTGGGCGAAGTCCGCGCCGAGAAGCTGAGCCTGCGCCAGGTCGTGGAGCGGCTGTCCACGCCGCGCGGCCAGTTCGTCGGTTCGCCCGAGCGCGTCGCCGACGAGCTCCAGCGCTGGTTCGAGCATGGCGGCGCCGATGGCTTCGTGGTGTTCGAGCCGCTGCCCGGCCAGCTCGAGCTGTTCGTCGAGCGGGTCGTCCCGATCCTCCAGGCGCGCGGGCTCTTCCGCGAGGAGTATGAGGGCGAGACGTTCCGCGACAATCTCGGCCTCCCCGTTCCGGCCAACCGCCACACCGCCGCCCGGGGCGAGCGCAGCGCGGCCTGAGGGACGGCCGGCGCGCCGATCAGGCGTGATGGACGCCGCGCGCGATCGCGCGCGCGAGGCAGTCGGCCGCCGCCGATCCGATCCGCGCGATCGCCTGCCAGCGCGCGCCGCCCTCGGGCAGCGCCACCGCGCCGCTCGCCAGCGCGAACACGAGATCGCCGTCGAACGGCGTATGCGACGGGCGGATCGCGCGCGCGATGCCGTCCTGCGCCATCATCGCCACCCGCCTGGCCTCGGCCTTGGTGAGCGCGGCGTCGGTCGCGACGACGCCGAGCGTGGTATTGGCGCCGGGCGAGAGCCGCCCCAGCGTGGCGAGCCGGCTCATGTCGGGCGCGGGATCGTGCGCGCGCGCGGGCCCCGAGGGTACGCGCCCGCCGAACTCGTCGCCGATCTCGAACGGCCAGGCCCAGAAGGTCTCGCCGTCGGGCATGAAGGCCGAGCCGACCGCGTTGACCGCCGCCAGCGCGCCCACCATCGGCCCGTCCGCCAGCGCCAGCGAGGCCGAGCCGAGGCCGCCCTTGCGATAGCCCGCGCGCGCGCCGCGCCCGGCGCCGACCGAGCCGAGCGCGAACGTCTCGCCCGCCGCATCCACCGACGCGAGCCCGAGCGCACGGTACGGCGGCTCCTCGCCCCACGCCTTGTCGCCGTCGTTGGCGAGGTCGTGCAGCACCGCGCCCGGCACGATCGGGATCGGCACGCCGCCGGGCAGCAGCCGCATGCCGATGCCGCGCGCCGAGAGCCGCGCCACCACGCCGTCGGCAGCCGCCAGCCCGAACACCGATCCGCCCGCGAGCACGATGGCGTGGATGCCGGCGATGACGTTCTCGGGGCTGAGCGTCTCGGTCTCGCGCACGCCCGGCCCGCCCCCGCCGATGTCGACGCCCGCCACCCACGCGCCGTCGCACAGCAGCGTCGTCACGCCGGTCCGCGCGCGCTCGTCGGTCGCGTGGCCGACGCGCAGGCCGGCGATGTCGGTGATGAGGTTGCGGGGGCCGGGCGCGGGCGGTGGCACCGGCATCGTCACAGCCACGGCGTCGGCCACGGACGCCGCGCCGGCCGCATCCGCTCATAGGCGCGCGCGACGCGCAGCACGCCGAGATCGTCGAACCGCCGGCCGGTGATCTGGAGCCCGATCGGCAGGCCCCCGGCGGTATGGCCGCAGTCGATCGAGGCGGCGGGCTGGCCGGTCATGTTGGCGGCCACGGTGAAGGCGATATGCTCGAACGGGCGCGCCGGATCGTCGAGCGGGCTCGCCCGTTCGGCCGGGAACGCGGCGACGGGCGCGACCGGCGAGAGCAGGAAGTCGAGGTCGCCGAACGCGCGCAAGCCGGTCTCCTGCATGCGGACGATCTGATCGAAGCCGGTGTAGACGTCCATCCCGTCATAGCCGCGCGCCGCTTCCACCCATGCCCGGATATAGGGCAGGATCAGCGCGTAGCGCTCCGGC
>CAXTPE010000048.1:0-15846 GCA_964245925.1 uncultured Sphingomonadaceae bacterium | reverse complement strand
GGCGGCGAACGTCTCGGCCCATCCGACCGACAGCTTCGAGCTTGATCCGGTCGCGCTGTTCGCCGCGCTGCGCGCCGAGCGCGCCGGCGACCGCGCGCTGATCGGCCACTATCATTCGCACCCCCATGGCGCGGCGCGGCCCTCGCCGCGCGACGCGGCGGCGGCGGGCGAGCCGGGGCGGCTGTGGCTGATCGTCGGCGGCGGCGAGGTCACGGCCTGGCGCGTGGCGCCGGGCGGCGCGGTCGAGGGCGCGTTCGAGCGCCGAGAACTTTGCGTTGCGTGAGCGGGCGCCACCGGCCAAAAGGCGCGCGCCGGATGATCGCGCAGGGGATAGGTGCTGGGGATGACGGACGAGGCGGTGGATTTCGCGAGCCTGCTCTGCTCGCGGCTGTGCCACGATCTGCTGAGCCCGGTCGGCGCGCTCAACAACGGGCTGGAGCTGCTCGTCGACGAGCATGATCCCGAGATGCGCGCGCGCGTGCTGAGCCTGCTGGCGGACAGCGCGCAGGCGTCCGCCGCCAAGCTCAAATTCTTCCGCCTCGCGTTCGGCGCGTCCGGCGGGATGGGCGACAATGTGGACGCGCGCGAGGCCAGGGCGGCGATCGAGGGGGTGTTCGCGCCGGATCGCAAGATCACGATCGGCTGGCTGGTCACCGCGCCGACGCTGCCCAAGCCGGCGCTGAAGGTGCTGCTCAACCTCGCGCTCATCGCCGGCGACGCGCTGGTGCGCGGCGGGCGGCTGGATGTCGGCGTCGAGGGGCAGGAGATCGTGGTGCGCATCGAGGGCCCGCGCATCCTGCTCGACGGCGAGCTGCGCGCCGCGCTGACCGGCGGGCTCGCCCGATCGGCGCTGTCGCCGCGCTCGTCGGCGGCATGGCTCGCGCACAGCCTCGCGGCCGCCGACGGCGGCGCGATCATGGTATCCGAGGTCGAGGACGGCGTGATGCTGTTCGGCGCGACGCTGTCGGGCTGAGCCCACTAACGCGATGTTTACCACGCAGGCGCGATAGCGGCCTTCCCTGGGGGAAGCGCCGATGGACGAACTGCTGGCCGAATTCATCGCCGAGACGCGCGACACGCTCGCGCCGCTCGCCAGCGAGATCGTCGTCTGGGAGGCCGATCCGGCCGACACGGCGCGGCTCGACGCCATCTTCCGCTTCGTCCATACCGTCAAGGGAAGCTGCGGCTTCCTCGATCTGCCGCGCCTCGAACGGCTGAGTCATGCCGCCGAGGGCGCGCTGGCGCAGGTCCGCTCGGGCGCGCGCGCGCCCGATGGCGCGCTGGTCTCGGCGGTGCTCGCGATCATCGACCGGATCGGCGAGATGGTGGACGCGCTTGATGCCGGCGCGGACTTCCCCGATCATGGCGACGAGACGCTGATCCTCGCGCTGGAGCCGGGCGCCCGCCCCGCTCCCGGCCCCGCCCCGGCATCGCGCGCGGCGCCCGCCACCGCACCGGCCGCGCCGCGCGGCCCGCGCACGCCATCGCGCAGCGTCCGCCTGCCGGTCGAGCTGCTCGACCGGATGATGGGCGGCGTGTCCGACATGGTGCTCGCCCGCAACGAGCTGGCGCGCCAGCTGCGCGACGCCGGCATCCAGGGCCACGCCGACGCCGCGTTCGAGCGGCTGTCCGGCTGCGTCGCCGAAATGCGCGACGCGATCACCCGCACCCGCATGCAGCGCATCGACGGGCTGTTCGCGGCGCTTCCACGGATGGTGCGCGACCTCTCGGTCGAGCTCGGCCGCCAGGTCGAGCTCGCCATCGAGGGCGGCGACGTCGAGCTCGATCGCGAGATGATCGAGATGCTGCGCGATCCGCTCACCCATATCGTCCGCAATTCGATCGATCATGGCATCGAGCCCGCCGCCGAGCGCATCGCCGCGGGCAAGCCCGCCGCCGGCGCGCTCCGCATCGCCGCGCGCCAGTCCGGAAACCAGATTCTCATCGAGATCGGCGACGACGGGCGCGGCATCGATGCCGAGCGGCTGGTCGCCAAGGCGATCGCCGGCGGCGTGATCGGTGCCGACGAGGCCGCCCGGCTCGGCCACGAGGCGCGGCTCGAGCTGATCTTCGCGCCCGGCCTCTCGACCGCGCGCGAGATCACCGCGATCTCCGGGCGCGGCGTCGGCATGGACGTGGTGCGCGCCAATATCGAGCGCATCGGCGGCCGCGTCGACATCGACAGCCGGTTCGGGCGCGGGCTCCGGCTGACGCTGCGCGTGCCGCTGACTCTCACCATCATCCCGGCGCTCACGATCAGCGTCGGCGGGCAGGATTTCGCGCTGCCGCGCTCGGCGATCGACGAGATCGTGCGCGGCGACAGCGGCGGGGTCGTGATCGAGCGGGCCGGTGGCGCGCGGTTCGCCGCCGTGCGCGGGGTGCGCATGCCGCTGATCGATCTCGCCGGCGTGCTCGGCATCGATCGCGCGCCGTGCTGCCCGATCCTGGTCGTGCTGCGTCCGGCGGGCGCGGACCGCTGCGCGCTGGCGGTCGATGCGGTCCACGATCATGAGGAACTGGTGGTGAAGCCGGCGGCGCCCGCGCTGATGGCGACCGGGCTCTACGCCGGCACCACGCTGCCCGACACCGGCCGGCCGATGCTGCTGCTCGATCCCGCCGGCATCGCCGCCGCCGCCGGCATCACCGCCGGCCAGGCCGCGCCGGCGCCCGCGGAGCCGGAGCAGCCCGACGCGGCCGAGCTGGTGCCGACCCTGTTGTTCCGCGGCTGCGACCAGGCCGAGCGCGCGATCCGGCTCGGCGTCGTCGAGCGCATCGCCGATGTCGCCGCGCATCAGGTGCGCCATTCCGGCGGCCGGCTCCGGCTTGCCCATGACGGCCGGGTGCTGCCGGTCTACGGCACCGACGCGGCCCCGCCCGAGGGCACGCGGCTGCGCGTGCTGCTGATGGATGACGGCAAGGCCGCGCTGGCCTTCGCGATCGGCGCGGTGATCGACATCGTCGCGGCCGGGCCGCCGGCGGCGGGCGCGCCGGCCGGGCCGATCGCGGGCGTGCTGCTCGTCGAGGGCCGCCAGGTCGAGCTGCTCGATCCGTTCTGGCTGTTCGCCGATGCGCTCGGCGGGAGCGTGGACCATGGCGACGCCGCGATCGCCGACCGGCCGCTCTGCGTGCTCGGCGACCGCGCCGATCCCTGGACGCGCGAGGTGCTCCGCCCGCTGATCGAGGCGGCCGGCTATCGCGTCGCCTTCGCGGGCGATCCGGGAAGCGAGGGCGCCGCCTTCGTCATCGCCGGTGATGACGCGCCCGTCGCCGGGCCGGCGATCCGGCTGCGCTCGCTGCCCGCCGCGAGCGGCCCCGGCGATGCCAGCATCTACCGCTACGACCGCGCCGCGCTGCTCTCCGCGCTCGGCCGCGCCGGAAAGGCCGCACGATGAACGACACGCTTTACCTGCTCGCGACGATCGCCGGCGAGCGCGTCGCGTTCGATGCGGCCGCGGTCGACTCGGTGGTCGAGGCCGAGGCGGTGACGCCGGTGCCGCGCGTCGCCGCGCATGTCGCGGGGCTGTCGGCGCTGCGCAGCCGGGTGCTGACCATCATCGACTGCCTCGCCGCGCTCGGCCTCGACGCCTCCCCGCGCGAGGGCGCCGGCGAGCTGATCGTGGTCACGGTCGACGGGCATCTCTATGGCCTGGCGGTCGATCGCGTCGACGATGCGGTGCCGCTCGGGGCGCCGTCATCGGTGGCCGGCGTGGCGCTCGCGCCCGGCTGGGCGCGCGCCGCGCGCGGGCTGGTCGAGCATGAGGGGCGGGTGCTGCTGCTCGTCGATCCGGCGGCGCTCGTGGCCGGCCCGCCGACGGCGGCGGCGGCCTGATGCCATTAACGCGCCGCTTACCGATGCCCGGCTATCAGGACCATCGGTGCAGCCGGGATGTGTGGCCATGAAGACCTGCCTTGTCGTCGATGACTCAAAGGTGATCCGCAAGGTCGCCCGGCATATCCTGGAGACGCTCGACTTCACCGTCTCCGAGGCGGGCGACGGGCGCGAGGCGCTCGATCACTGCAACGGCACGCCGCCGGACGTGATCCTGCTCGACTGGAACATGCCGGTGATGAGCGGCATGGAGTTCCTCCGCGCGCTCGGCGAGACCAAGCTCAGCCATCGCCCCAAGGTGGTGTTCTGCACCACCGAGAACGGCGCCGGCCACATCCGCGCGGCGATCGATGCCGGCGCGGACGAATATGTCATGAAGCCGTTCGATCGCGAGACGCTCGCCAGCAAGCTCCAGATCGTCGGCGTCGCCTGAGCCGCGCCGCGATGCGCGATTTCGCGGCGCGGGAGCGGGCCGCAGCCGGCCAGGGCGGGTCGCCGATCCGGCTGATGATCGTCGACGATTCGATCGTCGCGCGCTCGATCCTCGCCCGCATGCTGGCGCCGCGCCCGGAGTTCGAGCTCGTCGCCAGCGTCGCGAGCGCCGAGCAGGCGCTCGACCGGCTCGACCATGAACGGGTCGACATCATCCTGCTCGACGTGGCGATGCCCGGCACCGACGGGATCACGGCACTTCCCGACATCATCCGCCGCAGTCGCGGTGCGCGCGTGCTGATCGTGTCGTCGCGCGCCGAGGAGGGCGCGGCCGCCTGCCTCGCCGCGCTCGCGCTCGGTGCCGCCGACACGCTGCCCAAGCCCGGCGCGGGCGCCGGCGGCTTCGGCGGCACCTTCGCGACGCTGCTCATCGAGAAGCTGCTGCGGATCGCCCGCGACGATCCGGGCGCGCCGCTCGCGCCGGCGCCGCGCGCCGGGCCACCCGCGGCGGCGATCGCGCTTCGCGCCGCCGGCGTGGCGGGGCCGATCGCATGCCTCGCGATCGGCGCGTCGACCGGCGGCATCCACGCGCTGAACGCCTTCCTGACCGCGCTGCCGCCGACGTTCACCGCGCCGATCCTCGTCACCCAGCACCTG
Source organism: uncultured Sphingomonadaceae bacterium (assembly GCA_964245925.1). GTDB lineage: Bacteria > Pseudomonadota > Alphaproteobacteria > Sphingomonadales > Sphingomonadaceae > Solisphingomonas. The sequence goes on along the minus strand of CAXTPE010000048.1, from coordinate 10,928 downwards.
CCGCCGACCTTCATGCCCTATTTCGCGGCCCAGCTCCGCGGTGTCGCCAAGCGCCCGGCGCATGTCGCGGCGGACGGTATGCGGCTCTGCCCCGGCGAGCTGCTCGTCGCGCCCGGCACCGCGCATCTCGGCCTCGTGCGGAGCGTCGCCGGCGTGCGCGTCCATCTCGAGCATCAGCCGGTGCCATCGGCGTGCCTGCCGTCGGTCGATCCGATGTTCGCGGCGGTGGCGCGCTGCTTCGGCGCGCGCGGGCTCGGCGTGGTGCTGAGCGGCATGGGGCGCGACGGCGCGATCGGCGCGGCGGCGCTGGCGGCGGCCGGCGGCGAGGTGATCGCGCAGGATCAGGCGAGCTCGGTGATCTGGGGCATGCCGGGCGCGGTGGCGAACGCCGGGCTCGCCACGCTGGTGGGGCCGCCGGCCCAGCTGGCGCGGCATATCGCCCAGCGCGCGGCGCTCGCCGCCGGCGGAGCGTCGCCATGGAGATGAGCGACCTCTCGCTGCGCGTGCTGGCGGACCTGCTGGAGGCGCGCAGCGGGCAGCGGCTCGCCGACGGCCGCCGCTGGCGGCTCGACGTCACGCTCGGCCCGCTGCTGCGCGAGCGCGGCTACCGGAACCTCGACCAACTCGTCGCGGCGCTGGTCGCCGACGGGCACGGCCGCCTCGCCGATGCGGTAGTCGACGCGCTGCTCAACAACGAGACCTTCTTCTTCCGCGATGCCGCCGCCTTCGCGCTCGTCGAGCAGCGCGCGCTCGTCCGGCTCGCGGCGGCGCGGGCGGACGCGAAGCGGCTGCGCATCTGGTCGGCGGGCTGCTCGACCGGGCAGGAGGCGTTCTCGCTGGCGATGATCTTCGCCGACGCGGCCGAGCGGTGGCGCGGCTGGCAGATCGACATCATCGGCACCGATCTCTCGCGCACCGCGATCGCGCGCGCCCGCGCCGGGCTTTATTCGCAGTTCGAGATCCAGCGCGGCCTGCCGGTCGGCAGCATGCTGCGCCACTTCCGGCAGGAGGGCGACGGCTGGCGGATCGATCCGGCGCTGGCGCGCACCGTGCACTTCCAGGTCCGCAACATCGTCGATCCGCCGCCGGGCGGGGCGTTCGATCTCATCCTGTGCCGCAACCTGCTGTTCTATCTGCTGCCCGCGATGCGCAAGCTCGCCTGCGCCCGGCTCGCCGCCGCGATCGCGCCGGACGGCGCGCTGATGCTGGGCGCCGGCGAGACGGTGATCGGCAACACCGACGCGTTCGTTTCGGACTATGAGGCACGCGGCCTCTACCGGCCGCGCGTCTCCGTGCCCGAGCCGCGCCCCGGGGGAGCGACGGGCTGACGCGGGGCGCGGGCAGGGGTATAGGAGCGGCATGACCGACTGGATCGACTGTCCCTCGCCGAACCTCGACGAGCGCGCGCTGCCCGTCTCGATCATCGTGCTGCACTATACCGGCATGGCGGACGCCGCGTCCGCGATCGCCCGGCTCACCGATCCGGCGGCGAAGGTCTCGGCCCATTATCTGATCGCCGAGGACGGCCAGGTGGTCCGCATGGTCGACGAGGGCAAGCGCGCCTGGCATGCCGGCAGGAGCTGGTGGCGCGGCATCGAGGACGTCAACTCGGCGTCGGTCGGCATCGAACTCGTCAACCCGGGCCACGAGCTCGGCTACCGGCCGTTCCCCGAGGCGCAAATGTCCGCGCTGATGCCGCTGATGGCGCAGATCGCCGGGCGCCACGGCATCACGCGCGGCAACATCGTCGGTCATTCGGACATCGCGCCGGCGCGCAAGCAGGATCCCGGCGAGCTGTTCGACTGGGAGCGGCTCGCCGCCGTCCGGCTCGCGCTGCCGCGCCCGCACCGGCATCTCGCCGATCCGCACTGGACCGACGGCGGCTTCCTGCTCGCGCTCCAGCGCTTCGGCTACGACGTCGCCGACGAGGCGGCGGCGGTCCGCGCCTTCCAGCGCCGCTTCCGCCCCGACATCATCGACGGCGTGATCGACGGCCAGAGCCGCGCCATCCTGCTCTCGCTGCTCACCGGCGGCGACAAGGCGGCGGCGGCACGCGCGACGGGGGCTTAGGAGTGGTTGCCGGCGCGCCATCTGTCCTTCCGCCGCCGCGCGCGATCTGCTAGCGCCGCCTCGGCCAGAGGGTCGGGCGGCCGCCGGCGTGCTCGTCATGCGGGAGGAAAGTCCGGGCTCCACGGGAGGCGCGGTGCCGGGTAACGCCCGGCGGGGGCGACCCCAGGGACAGTGCCACAGAAAACATACCGCCGTCGCCTCGGCACGGTAAGGTCGAAACGGTGCGGCAAGAGCGCACCGCGCGCCCGGCAACGGGGGCGGCAGGGCAAACCCCACCGGGAGCAAGACCGAATAGGGACGGCGCATGGGGCAAGCCTTCCGCCCTTGTCGTCCGGGTTGGTTGCTGGAGGCCGGGAGCGATCCCGGTCCTAGAGGAATGGTCGCCCATCCCGCTTCCGCCGCCAGGCGGGCGCGGGTGGACAGAACCCGGCTTACAGACCCTCTGGCCTTTGCCCTCTCCGCTTTGTAGGCGGGCGCCATGCTTTCGCCGCGTGCCAGCAGAACGAGCGATCCGCGCGATCCCGGCGACTCCGCCGCGGTGCTCCTGCTGGCCGCCGTCGCGGGTTGCGTCGACGCGATCGCGTTCGTCGAGTCCGGCGGCTTCTTCCTCTCGTTCATGAGCGGCAACTCGACCCAGCTCGGGATCGCGATCGGCGAGCACGACTGGCCGCTCGCCGGCTTCGCCTTCGGGCTGGTCGCGCTGTTCGTCGGCGGGGTCGCGGCGGGGCGGCTGATCGGCGATCGTTTCGGCGCCAGGCGGGCCTGCGTGCTGCTGGTGGCCGAGGCGCTGCTGCTGGGCATCGCCGCCTGGCTCTACGGCAATGGCGGCCAGCACCAGGCGCCGCCGTTCATGGCGGTGGCGATGGGGCTCGCCAACACCGTGCTGGCGCGCGACGGCGAGGCGGCGCCCGCCGTCACCTACATGACCGGCGCGCTCGTTCGCGTCGGCGAGGGGCTGGCGCGCGGCGGCGGCGGGATCGCGCTCGATCTGCTGCTCTGGCTGGCGTTCGTCACCGGCGGCGTCATCGGCGCGATCGGCGACCTCGCGGACGGCGGCGCCATGCTGCGCTGGCCGGCCGCCGTGCTGCTGCTGCTCGCCGCTTGGCGCTGGTATCGCGATTGATCGCCAGATGCGGGTCGCGGATCGCGGCGCGCATCGCTAGATAGGCGCGGATGGCGCGTTTCTCCCGATCGAACGACTGGGGCTTCCCCCGTTGGCGCGGCTATGGCGCCGAGACGGGGGCGGCGCGCGTGCGGATGTGCGACCGCGTCGGCTGCGACCAGCCCGGCGACCGCCCCGCGCCCAAGTCCCCCAGCAGCCCGGAGCGCTGGTATTTCTGCGAGACCCACGCCGGCGAGTACAACCGCAACTGGAATTATTTCGAGGGGCTCTCGGCGGAGGAGGCCGCGCAGCGCGAGGCGGACGAGCGGCGCGACGCCTCGGGCTTCGGCCAGTCCCAGCATTATCGCTGGGCGGGCGCCGGCGACGGCACGCGCTCCCGCGAGGAGATGCGCGCGCTGGGCGTGCTCGAGATGGAGAGCGATGCGAGCTTCGAGGCGGTCAAGCTCGCCTGGCGTCGGCTCGCCAAGGCCAACCACCCCGATCTGCGCCCCGACGACAAGGATGCCGCGCGGCGCTTCCGCGAGGTGCAGGCGGCCTATGAGGTGATCCGCGCCGCCGAGGAGCGCCGCGTGGCGGTGGCGTCGGCGCGATGACGCGCGGCTCCGTGCCGGCGGCATGGGGCGGGGTGGTGCTGGTGTGCGGCAAATGCTCGAGGAAGGTCGGCGGCGGGTTCGGGCCGAAGGGGCGGACGAGCCTCGCCAGGGCGTTGCGCGCGCTGCTCCCGAAGGCCAAGGGTCGCAAGGCCGCGCATGGCGTGATCGAGACCGGCTGCCTCAAGCTCTGCCCGAAGGCCCGGGTTGTCGCGATCGACGCGGCGCGGCCGGGCGAATGGCTGCTGATCGCGCCGGGAACGCCGGTGGCGGAGGTGGCGGCGCGGCTGGGAATGACCGGCCCGATCGGCTCGCGCGATGTGTGAACGGACCGACCTGCTCCCTCTCCCCGTCGGCGACAGGGCTTCGCACGGTACGATCATAAATCGCGCTATTCCCCCATCTCCGGCACCGGATCCTTCCCCGCGATGCGCTTGGCCAGCGCGGCGGCGGCGTCGAAGCTGCCGAACGATCCCGAGATCTGGAGCTGGCCGTCGTCGATGACGCCGTGGAGGATCGGCTCGGCGAGCGTGGTGCCGTCGAGCAGAATCGCGATCGCCTGGCCATCGTGCGCGGCGGTGAGCGCCTTCAGGCGCGCGGCGCCGGCCGGCATGAAGGTGAGCAGCAGCGCCGGCTGGCCGCCGCCGTCCGGCACGGTGCGCGCGTCCATGATGTCGGCCTGCGCGAACGGCTCGCCGGCGATGGTGAGGCCGGGCGCGGCGGCGGCGATCAGCGCGAGGAGGAATGCCGGCAGCATGGCTGGCAGGATAGCGCCGGCTCAGGCGGCCGCATAGCGCTCGGCGGTCGCGCGGATCAGCGCGATCATGTTGGGGATGCCCTGGGTGCGGTTCGAGCTGAGCTGGTTGCCGAGATCGAACGGGGCGAGCGCGGCGGTGATGTCCGTCGCCATGATCGCGGCGGCGGCACGATCCTGCACGGCGAGCAGCACCAGCGCGATGATGCCCTTGGTGATCGCGGCGTTCGAATCGGCGAGGAAGTGCAGCCGGCCGTCATCGCGCGCCATCGGATAGACCCACACCGCCGCCGAGCAGCCGCGCACCTGCGTCGCCTCGGTCTTGAGCGCGTCCGGCATCGGCGCCAGCGCCCGGCCGAGATCGATCAGCAGCCGGTAGCGGTCGTCGGCGTCGAGCAGCGCATATTCGTCAAGGGCGTCGGCGAGGCTGGCGGGGGCGGTCATGGCGCGCTCTTAGCGTCTCGATCAGCCAAGACCACCACCTCCGTTCGCCCAGAGCGAAGTCGAGCGACATGCGCCGCCTGGACGCGCCTCGACTGCGCTCGGGACGAACGGAGGGGCTCGGGCGCGTCAGAGGTCGATGCCGGCGGCGATCGCCTCGAGCTTGCGGATGCGCTCCTTGAGATCGGCGAGCTCGATCCGCGCGGCCGGCGTCGGCGCGCCCGGCTCGGCCGGCCGGCCGGCGATGCGGAGCCGCTCGACGTCGAGCCAGTCGCGCCAGCCGCGCAGCCCGGCGAACGCGACGATACCGAGGCCGGCGAGCCCGGACATCGTCAGCGCGAGGAGGACGAGGGGTTCGTTCATGCGGATCGGCCTTTCGCTGGAGCCGGGATCAGTCGCGGTGGCGGAGCTGCTCGATCTCGCGGTCGAGCGCGGTCGAGCCATCGGTGGCGATGCGCTCGAGCGTGGCGACGCGCGCCTTCAGCGCCTTCAGCTCGTCGCGCATCCGCTCGGTCTCGATACGGGCGGCGGCATCGTCCCGGCCGACGTAGACCTCCTCGCGCCCGCGGCCGGTGCGGACGACGCCATATCTGGCGCGGAAGATGCTGGCGACGGCGCCGATCGCGACGATCAGCACCACCATCTCGAACGGGTTCATCGCGACGTCTCCTTGGTTCGTTGGTCAGTTGAGCGGCGCGTCGCGCAGCTTGTCGATCTCGTCGGCGAGTATCGTGCCGCGATCGGTGAGGATGCGCTCCAGCACCGCGACGCGCTGCTCGAGCCGCGCGGTCCTGGCGGCATATTGCGCGGCCTTCTCGGCGGTCTCGCTGGAGGCGACGCCGATCTGACGCTCCTTCATCTGCAGCCAGCGCCTGGCGATGACCATGGCGAAGGCGCCCAGCGGCACGAGCACCCAGATCCAGCTTGCGATGTCGTCCATATGTCGCACTCCCGATGGGCGGCCGACTCAGCGCAGGCTGTCGATCTCGTCGGCGAGGCGCGAGTTAGGGCTGGTGTAGTGCAACTCGAGGTCGGCGACGCGGCGGTCGATGTCGCGGAAGCGCGCGCGGACGTCGCGGACCGTCGCGCCGGGGCGGGCGCGGACGTTCTGCCAGAACTTCTCCTCCTCCGGATCGGTGCGGTCGAACTCGCGCGGCCGATCGTCGGCGATCCAGCCAAGCAGCAGATAGGCGACGATCGTGAACGGGCTGAGCAAGAACGTCAGCAGCACCACGAAGAAGCGCATCAGCGTGACGTCGAGCCCGGTGTAGTCGGCGAGCCCGGCGCAGACGCCCATGAGCTTGCCGTTGCGCTTGTCGAGATAGAATCTGGAGCGGCGCGGGGACATGGCGGATTCTCCCTGTTCGGTGCGGTTCTCGGCGTCAGGCGCCGGGGGTCCAGTCGGTGCGGTCGGCGGCGACGATGCGCTCGAGCGAGCGCAGGCGGTCGTCGAGGCGGCGGGCGGTGTCGTGCAGCTCGTCGAGCAGCTTCTCGTCCTCGACGCTCAGCCCGGCGTTGCGCTTCCACTGGGTGACGTAGTGGAAGACCAGCCAGGGCAGGCCGATGAACAGGATACCGCAGATGAAGATCGGAGCGATGGCGTCCTCCATCGTATCAGCCCTCGTTCGATCCGCGGCCCATCCGCGCCTTCAGCGCCGCGAGCTCGGCATCCACCTTCTCGGACGAGCGCAGCTCGGCGATCTCCTCCTCGAGGCTCTTCGGCGCGGCGCCCAGGCCGGCGGCGTCGGCGCGGCCCTCGGCGAAATCGACCCGGCGCTCCAGCAGGTCGAAGCGGCTGAACGCCTCGTCGACCTTGGCGCCCGAGTGCATCTCGCGCATCCGCATGCGGTTGTGCGCGCTCTCCAGCCGCGTCACGACCGAGTTCTGCCGGGCGCGGGCCTCGCGGAGCTTGGCCTGGAGCTTGGCGATGTCGGCCTCGGACGATGTGAGCGCCTCGTCCAGCACGCCGATCTCGTCGCCGAGCTGCCCGGCCATGTCGGCCGCCTTCTGCTTCTCGACGAGCGCGGCCTTGGCGAGATCCTCGCGGCCCTTGGAGAGCGCGAGCTCGGCCTTCTCGGTCCAGCCCGCCTGGAGCCGCCCGAGCTTCTCGACATGGCGGCGCATCTCCTTCTGGTCGGCGATGGTGCGGGCCGCGGACGCGCGGACCTCGACCAGCGTTTCCTCCATCTCAAGGATAATCATGCGGATCATCTTGGCCGGATCCTCCGCCCGGTCGAGCAGGTCGGTCACGTTGGCGGCGATGATGTCGCGCGTGCGGCTGAAGATACCCATCCTGTCCGAACTCCTTCATACTCTACCTTGCAATGGAAAGCCGGGGCAGGCCAAGGGAAGCCTGCCCCGGCACCGCCGGCGGTCAGCGGCTGGCAGTACGGCTGTCGTCGATGGCGCCGATGGCGCGCGCGGTCTCGACGAGGCGGGCGGCCTCGGCGCCCTGCTCGGCGGGCTGGCTGCCGTCGCCGAAATAGACCTGCATGACGATCGTCCGCGGGCGGCCGCGCAGCCCGACGGGGAGCGCCGGATAGCGGATCGCGCGCGCCGTGCGGAGCGCCTCGCGATCGGCGGCGGCGCTGCCCGAGGACCGGGCGACCGCGGCGCCGTCGAACCCGCCCTGCGCATCGAAGCGGACCGCGATGGTCGACATCGCATGGTCCGAGCGTCCGAAGGCGCCCCGCGGATCGCGCGGGCCGGCGTCGATCGCGTGGTTCACCGCCGACTGCCAGCCGGCGATCGTGTCGGTGGGCGCCTCCGCCTTGGCGGGGGCCGCCGCGCCGACGGCGCAGGCGGCGGAGAGGACGGCGGCACCGATGGACGCGGTGAAGATGCGCTGGAAGCGGCCGAGCATGATGTTTCTCCCTGGACCCTGGCGCTGATTCGCCTGCCGGTACGCCGTTGCGGTGACGTGCAAAGCGTTGCAGGGAGCGTGCCAGACGTCGAGCGTGGCCGAAAACCGCTGGTTCTTCGCTGAATGGCGAGCGGGCTCATCGGCAGACTTGCCAATCCTCGGTAAAATCCGCCAACTGGCGGCGATGGATCGCGAGAATGGCTTCGTCGGCGAATCGAGCGCCTTCCTGGATGCGCTGGAGCGCGCCAGCCGCGCCGCCGGGCTGAACCGGCCGGTGCTCGTCATCGGCGAGCGCGGCACCGGCAAGGAGCTGGTCGCCGAGCGGCTGCACCGCCTGTCGCCGCGCTGGTCCGGCCCGCTCGTCACGATGAACTGCGCGGCGCTGCCCGAGACGCTGATCGAGGCCGAGCTGTTCGGCCATGAGGCGGGCGCGTTCACCGGCGCCACCCGGGCGCGGCAGGGCCGCTTCGAGGAGGCGGACGGCGGCACGCTCTTCCTCGACGAGCTGGCGACGTTGAGCCAGGGCGCGCAGGAGCGGCTGCTGCGCGTCGTCGAATATGGCGAGGTGACGCGGATCGGTTCGTCGCGCGCGATCCGCGTCGACGTGCGCATCGTCGGCGCGACCAACGAGCATCTGCCGGCGCTGGTGGAGAGCGGCCGGTTCCGCGCCGACCTGCTCGACCGGCTCTGCTTCGAGGTGGTGACGCTGCCGCCGCTCCGGACGCGCGAGGGCGACGTGCCGGTGCTCGCCAATCATTTCGGGCGGCGCATGGCGAGCGAGATCGGCTGGGGGCGCTGGCCCGGCTTCTCGGGCGAAGCAATGGCGGCGCTGTGCGACTATCCGTGGCCCGGCAATGTCCGCGAGCTGCGCAACGTCGTCGAGCGCGCGGTCTATCGCTGGGACGATTCCGAGCGCGCCGTGGACGCGATCCAGTTCGATCCGTTCGCCTCGTCCTGGATGCCGGTGGCGCCGCCGCCCGCTCCCGCGCCGCCCGCCGCCGTTGCGCCCGCCGCCGTCCACGATTGCGATGATTTCCGCGCCGCCTGCGACGCGCACGAGCGGCGGCTGCTCGAGGCGGCGCTGGCGCGCTGCCGCTACAACCAGCGGCTGACCGCGACCGCGCTCAAGCTCAGCTACGACCAGCTCCGCCACGCGCTGCGCAGGCACGCGCTGCTGGAGCGCGCGCCGTGGCCATGAGAACGACTCGCAAATCGCGGAAGCCGCCACGAAAGCGCGGGAGAGGCGTTAGGAAGCGCGCATCCGAATCGAAACCAGAAGGAGACCGATGATGGCGTTCGAACTTCCCGCGCTGCCCTATGCCAAGGACGCGCTCGATCCGTACATGTCGGCCGAGACGTTCGACTTCCACCATGGCAAGCATCACAAGGCCTATGTCGACAAGGTCAACGGCTGGGAGCAGGAGAAGGGGCTCGCCGGCAAGACGCTGATCGAGGTCACGAAGCTGGCCAAGGAGAAGGGCGACAAGGGCCTCTTCAACAACGCCGCGCAGATCTGGAACCACAGCTTCTTCTGGCAGTGCCTCGCGCCCGCCGGGCAGAAGCCGGAGGGCAAGCTCGCCGAGCTGATCGAGAGCGGCTTCGGCGGCACCGACGCGCTGGTCAAGAAGCTCGGCGAGGAGGCGGTCGGCCATTTCGCGAGCGGCTGGGCCTGGCTGGTGCTCGATGGCGGCGAGCTCAAGGTGACGAGCTACCACGACGCCGACACCCCGATCGTCCACGAGGGCGTCAAGCCGCTGCTGACGCTCGATGTGTGGGAGCACGCCTATTACGTTGACTATCGCAACGCCCGGCCGAAGTTCGCCGAGAGCGTGCTCGGCAACATCATCAACTGGGAGTTCGTGGCGCGGAACCTCGACGGCGAGGGCGCCAGCCGCGCGGACCAGCAGCCGAAATAGGCCGCGCCCCGACCACATCGGTCGAACTACCCGCGTTCATCCCGAGCGAAACGCCCGTTCGTCCCGAGCGAAGTCAAGGGGCGGCCGAACGACGTCGAGGCTGCACGGCGTTGCCGTAACTCGACTTCGCTCGGCACGAACGGTCAGGAGGGTGGAGGGCCAGGTGGATGGCGCGGTGACCCTCAACCCACCGGCGGCACCTGGCCGATCTCGTCGTCCGCCGCCTCGCCCTCGTCCGCCATGCCGTTCCGCATCAGCATGGGGATGTTCGCGGCCGCGAAGACGAGCGTCGCCGGCAGCACGATCCAGAGCTTGTAGGCCACCCAGCGATCGGTGCCGACATGGCGCCAGACGCCCTCGTTGGCGATCGCCATCGCCACGAAGAACCACGCCCAGTTGCGCGAGAGCAGCCGCCAGCCGCGTTCGGTGAGCCCCGGATAGGCCGCGCCGAGCACCATCTTGAGCACCGGGCGGCCGGTCAGCAGTCCGAAGAACAGGATGGCGGCCAGCATCGCATAATAGATCGTCGGCTTGACCTTGATGAAGGTCGCGTCGTGCAGCCAGAGCGTCAGCCCGCCGAACACGATCACCATCGCGCCGTTGAACCACAGCATGATCGAGACGCCGCCCGCGGCGATCCGCGAGAAGATCATCGCCGCGATCGTCGCCACCATGAACGCGCCGGTCGCGACGAACACCTTCTGGAGCGGCTCGACGGGCGCCAGCAGGTTGACCAGGAAGAAGATCAGCAGCGGCCCGAAATCGATCGCGAGCTTGGGCGCGGCGCCGACCGGCGGCTTGACGGCGGGAACGGACATGGCGTGCTGCCTCTCTGCGAACTAGCGCGCGCCCGCGATCGCCCGCGCGACCTCGCGCGGATCGAACGGGCGCAGGTCGTCGACCGTCTCGCCGACGCCGATGGCGTGGATCGGCAGCCCGAAGCGCTCGGCCGCCGCGACCAGCACGCCGCCCCTGGCGGTGCCGTCGAGCTTGGTCATGACGAGGCCGGTGACGCCGGCGTCGCGGCCGAACACCTCGATCTGGTTGAGCGCGTTCTGCCCGGTGGTGGCGTCGAGCACGAGCACCACGTCGTGCGGCGCGGCGGGGTTGAGGCGGCCGAGCACGCGGCGGATCTTCGAGAGCTCGTCCATCAGCCCGGCCTTGTTCTGGA
>CAXTPE010000047.1:0-15881 GCA_964245925.1 uncultured Sphingomonadaceae bacterium | reverse complement strand
ATCAGGCGCGGGCGTTCGCCGATCGGCGCGAGATCCGGTTCCCGGAACGCGCGCGCCAGGTGGTCGAGAAGGTCCGCGACAAGGCGCGGGGCATGTTCGACGGGTTCCGGCCAAAGCCGGCGGCGGAGCGGGCGACGTCGCCGGAGCGTGTCGCGACCGATCGACCGCTGGCACCTTCGCAGGCCCGCGCAATCGAACGCTACGCGCGCGCCGGTGCCGACATAGGCCGGATGTTAGAGAAGGGGTTGCCGGTGCTGGCGCATCAGGAACATGCCTTCGCGAAAGCCGGCGACGCGCTCGACCAGGTGCGGCCGCATGGCGCGCGCGACCTCGCATCGGCGCTGGCGCGCGATCCGAAGCTGATCGAGCAGGCCGCAGGGGGCAACACCAGCGGCGCGGCACGGGCGATGGAGACGGAGCGTCAGGTCCGCATCGACCCGGAGAAGCGCGCGGGCCGGTTCATGGAGCAGTGGCAGGGCATGACGGAGGCGCGCGCCAACATGGAGCGTGCCGGCGACCGCGAAGGTGCGGAAAAACTTGGCAAGCGCATGGAGGGCATCGCGGACGGGCTGCACCGCGATCCGCAGCTCGAATCCGTGTTGCAGCGACGCGCCCCCGAGCTGGCGGTGAGCATCGAGCGCGGCCGGTCGATCGGGCAGGAACTGGCGCAGTCGGTCCAGCGTGAGCGCGACCGCGATCGTGGCATGAGCCGATAGCGCCGGTAAAAGAAAGGCCGCCCCGGAGGACGGCCGATAAGTTTAGGAGAGGATGCCTGAAAGGCTCGATTATTGTGCATCGCAGCATAGGGTCGCGCAAGCGCAAAGATCAGGCCGGTTCGTGCTTTGGGTAACAATGGAGACGGGATGACCGACGACGATCACGAACCGGATGCCGCAGCGGAAGCCTTTGAGGCGATGCGCGGCGAGCTGGCGTTGCTCCGTCGCGCCGTGGAAGGTCTAGCGGCTGAGCGCGGCGCCATTGAGGTGCCGGATTACAGCGAGACGCTGGGCGCGCTCCAGCAGGGGGTGGATACCGCCGCTGGGCGGATCAACACGATCGGGCAGATACTCGCGCAGGCCCCAGCGCTGGCGATCACGCCGGAACAGATGTCGCAGCGCATCAGTGCAGCTGGAAGCACTGCGCGGCGTGAGGATCAGGCGGCGCTCGCCAGGGCAGGCGAGGACAAGGCCCGTGTCATGGCCGACCTTCGCGCCATCGCCGGGTCCGCATGGACGCGGGCCGACCAGATGAGGCGGCAGCTATGGTTCGGGCTGGGCGGGGTGGCGATCGGTATCCTCGCATGGTCGATCCTGCCGGGCCTCGTCGCGCGCGAGGTCGCGCCAACGGGCTGGCTATGGCCCGAGCGCATCGCGGCGCGGACGCTCGACATGCCGATGTGGGAAGGCGGGCAGAGGATGATGCGGACCGCCGCGCCCGATGCTTTCGCCAACATCGCGGCGGCCGACAGGATCGTGACGGCCAACCGTGAGACGATCGAGGGGTGCAGCAAGGCCGCAGCCCGAAAGCGCGAGGCGGTGCGATGCACGGTCATAGTCGGCCGAGAAGGGAAATGACGACTGGCGCTTGCACCACCTTGGTGTAACGTGGTGCGATCGATGTAACAGTGAAGCCGCTATGCCACAGACCGCACACATACAGGATGATAAGTCAGCTCGCTTGTCCGTCAGCCTGTCAGCGGATCAGCATCGTGAGCTGAATGAAATTGCTCGAAAAAATAGAGTTTCAGTAGCGTGGGTTGTCCGCGAGGCGATTGATCGCTTGCTCAAGGATGACATGCCGCTTCTGCATGTGGGGAAAGAATGACCGTCGTTCGCGTAAAATCTAAAACGGCGGTGGCAGCTAATGCCATGCCTTCTCAAACGGCGCGTGGCCGCTTTGCTGACCTTGATATCGATAAGCTACGCGGCGGCTATTACACGTCAGCAAGGGTTGCGGAATGGCTGTGCGCTTGGGCGATCCAGGACGCCGACGACACTGTGCTGGAGCCGAGTTGCGGCGATGGCGCGTTTCTGGAAGCTGCCATGCACAGGTTCCAGGCGCTTGGGGCTTCAGCCGACCAAGTTGCCACAAATCTCACGGGCGTTGAAATCATCGAAGCCGAGGCGAAGAGCGCGCGCGATCGGCTCAAACCATTGCTCGGGAAAGCGGCTCAAGATGTTGTCCAAAATTCCGACTTTTTCAGTTGGTGGAAGGACACCGATCAACCCGCATACGATGCGATCATCGGGAATCCGCCGTTCATCCGCTATCAGTCTTTCCCAGAGCCTCACCGTACACACGCGATGGCAATCATGGGCGAGCAAGGGCTTAAACCAAACAAACTGACCAACATTTGGGTGCCCTTCGTCGTTGCGGCCACGGCTAGCCTCAAGGTAGGTGGCAGGCTTGCACTCGTCCTTCCTGCGGAAATTTTGCAGGTGACGTATGCAGCTCAGCTCCGGTCATTTCTCACCAATCGGTTCAAGCGCATCGATGTTGTGGCCTGCAACGAGTTGTTCTTCGAAAAGGCCGAGCAGGAGGTTATTTTGCTCCTCGCCGATGGCGCGTTAAAGCGTCCGTCTGAGAGCAATGTCTGTCGCGTTGCGATGACGGAGGCTGACCGAGTTTCCGACATCACCGACCGCAGCCCTATTGTGCTGCTCAAAGCGGCAAAGCCGAAAACCGTCCAGCACGATAACGAGAAGTGGCTGAAATACTTTCTTGATAACAAGCAGATCGAGTTCATGCGGGCGTTGCGCGATGCCGAGATTACAGCCTCAATGTCTGCACATGCCTCGATCGACGTTGGAGTCGTCACTGGAAAGAACGAGTTTTTCGTCCTTTCCAGTGATCAAGTCGCTGACCTGGGACTGGAGGGTTACACCACCCCGCTTGTTTCCCGGTCGGTGCAACTCAAAGGCAGCCGCCTTGGAAAGACGGATTGGAAATCGCTGTCCGCTTCCGGCGACCGTGTTCACCTTCTAAATATCAGTCCTGCTCAGCTGGAGCGACTTAGCCCTAAGCTAAAGCGATACATTCAGGACGGCGAAAACAAGGAATTCCATAAGGGCTACAAGTGCTCGATCCGCAAGCCGTGGTATACCGTGCCGTCTGTTTGGACGCCTGATGGCTTTGCATTCCGCCAAATTTACGACTTCCCGCGCATGGTGTTGAACACGTCCGACGCAACGTCAACGGACACGATCCACCGCATGAGAAGCAAAGGCTCTAAGCCCGAGCGCATCATCGCCAACACATATACGTGGCTCACGGCTGCGTCGGCCGAGATCGAGGGCCGAAGCTATGGCGGAGGCGTTTTGGAGTTGGAGCCGACCGAAGCCGAACGCTTGCTGATGCCGGCCCAACTGAACGGTGCCATGTCACTTGCCGAGGCCGACAAGTTAATTCGTGCCGGCCGTCTCGACGATGTGCTGGAGGAGAATGCCCGCATCGTTCTCATGGAGCATATGGGCCTGTCAGCGACAGAGTGCGCTTTGCTCAAGGGGGTCTGGACCAAGATGCGTAACCGCCGGAATTCGCGTCGCCGGGGTGCGAAGGATACGGGTCTTACGAAATGACGGATGCGGCGCGCATAGCAGCCGCCCGCGAGCGCGTCGCTGAGCTGGTTTCTAATTTTCGGCGCAATGACGCAGACTATCTCAGGGCCGCTTATAACGAGACTCAAGCCCGCACCGACTACATTACGCCGCTTCTCGGTGCCTTTGGCTGGGATGTTTACAATGCCTCCGGCCAGTCCCTTGGTTTGCGCGAGGTGGTGGAAGAGGCGACCGTCGAGGTCGACGACGAGAGGTTATCAAAACGGCCCGATTATGAGCTGCGTCTAGCCCGCCAGCGCAAGCTGTTCGTTGAAGCGAAGAAGCCAAGCGTTCGGATCGATCGGAGCCGCGACGCCGCATTCCAGACGAGGCGCTATGGCTACTCGGCCAGCTTGCCGATCGCCGTACTGACGAACTTTCATCAGCTCGCGATCTATGATTGCGTCCCCCGACCCAATGCTACGGACGAGGCGCACGTCGCGCGGTTGCTGCTCGTAGGGTATGAGGAATTCGACGCGCGGTTTGACGAGCTGTGGTCCCTACTCTCCCGTGACGCCGTATATTCCGGCGATTTCGATCGCCGCTTCGCGGTGGACGTGACACGGCACGGGGCGGATCAGTTCGACGACTTCTTTCTCCGGCAGGTGCGATCGTGGCGCGAGCGCCTTGCGGTGGACATGCACCACCACACACCAGAGCTAACACCGCCCGAGCTGACATACGCGGTGCAGCTTTTCCTCTCCCGCATCGTGTTTCTGCGGATTTGCGAGGATCGCGATATTGAGCGTTATGAAACGCTTCGCGGACTTGTGGCCGCCAATGCGTTCGACGCGCTCATGGTCGAGCTTCGGCGTGCTGATGCCTTCTATGATTCCGGGCTGTTCCGCTTGCTGGACGACGAGCGCCTTGGCATTCGGATTAGCGATGATGTGCTGAGCGGCATCATCGAAGAGCTGTATTATCCCCAAAGCCCGTACACCTTCGCCGTCGTCGAAACGGAGGTGCTAGGTGAAATTTACGAGCAGTTCCTCGGCGAGGTCATCACCTTCACGGCCCAAGGCCTGGTCGAGATCGCGATCAAGCCGGAAGTGCGGGAGGCTGGCGGCGTCGTGCCAACTCCGCGTTATGTTGTCGATGCCATTGTGCAGCGAACGATGGGACCGGCCCTCGTCGGCAAATCTCCGGACGAGCTGACGGGATTCACCGTCGCCGATATTTGCTGTGGTTCTGGCATCTTCCTGCTGTCTGTCTTCGAGTTCCTGACCGACCACTATCTTGCTTGGTATCAGGAAAATGACCGTGCCGAGCATGTCGGCCGCACCATCTATGAGGTCGCAGCGGGGCAGTGGCGTCTCACATTTGACGAGAAGCGTCGCATCCTGCTCGATCATGTGCGTGGCGTAGATATCGACCCCAACGCCGTTGAGGTGGCTCGCTTCAGCTTGCTACTGAAGCTTATTGAGGATGAGACGGGCGTCGGCCTGCGCGAATTTGTCGGTCGCACCGGCACGCCGGCTCTGCCGGCATTGGATAGGACACTAAGGGCAGGCAACAGCCTTGTCAGCCAAACCGAATGGACAGCGGCAAAGGGTGCTCTGCCGGCGCATCTCTTCGAGAAGGTCAATCCGTTCAGCTGGCCGACTGAGTTTCCAGGCGAGCACGGGCGCCAAGGCTTTAACGTGATCGTCGGTAATCCGCCCTATATTCGGATACAGAATATGCAGGCCTACTCACCGGAGGAGGCCGCATTTTACCATAGCCCGCTATCGCCCTACACGACGGCCAGGCAGGACAATTTCGACAAATACGCGCTCTTTATCGAACGCTCAATGAGCCTCACCCAAGCCGATGGTCGCCTAGGCTTCATCATTCCCCACAAATTTATGGTGGTGCAATCAGGTCGCGCTCTGCGTCGTCTCGTGAGCGCCCCGCCGATCGTTGAAGCAATCGTCCATTTTGGCGTGCAGCAGGTGTTCGGTCGCCAAGCGGCAAACTACACCTGCCTGCTCGTTCTTGACCGCGCAGGTGTGGCCGATGTTGCGGTTGAGCGTGTCGGCGGGCTGGAAGCATGGCGATACGGCTTTCCAGGCCACCAAAGCACCCTTCCCGCCGCAGGACTGACTGAAGATTCATGGCAGTTCGCGGACGAAGAGACGCGCACCCTATTTGACCGCGTTCGGACTGCGTGCGCGCGTGAGCTTAAAGACGCGGCTGAGATTTTTGTCGGTGTTCAGACCAGCAACGACTCCATCTACATTTTCCGCGAGACCGCCTCCACGGCCGACACGTTGACCCTGCGTTGGCAGGAGCAGGATTGGCCGATCGAGAGGGGGATTGTTCTTCCTTGCCTTCATGATGGGCGGCTCTTTGCCTACACGCGCGCGGAGGCGAACGCGTGGATGATCTTCCCTTATGAGATCGTTCCAGGAGCCAGAGGCGATGTTGCGCGGCTGATACAGCCCGACGAAATGTTGGCGCGCTATCCTCTCGCCTATGCGTATCTTACCGCGCGCCGCGAAACGCTTGATAAACGCGGAATTTCAGGCGGGGCAGCCGCCGATCGGCAGTTTTATCAGTTCGGGCGATCCCAAAGCCTCACCAAATTCAATTCTCCCAAGATCATATTGCCTATACTGTCGCTTGAGGCGCGCTATGCCTATGACGAGGATAACATCGTTATGACCGGCGGCGGTAACGGACCATATTATCTGATCCGACCGCGTGAGGGTGCTGACGAATCCAATCACTTCCTGCTGGCCGTACTCCATCATCCTTTGTGCGAAGCGATGGTGCGGATGAATACCAGCCCTTTCCGGGGCGGCTATTATTCCCACGGCAAGCAGTTCATCGAGCATCTACCAGTACCGCCGGCTACGCCCGCGCAGCGCGGAGAAATTGAAGGATTGGTAGCTGAGATCATCGTGAGCACCACCGCCTTAAAGGTGGCGCGCATTCCTCATCAACGCAGCCTGCATGAACGGCGTGTTGCAGAGCTGCGCCTGGAGATTGAAAACCGCGTGAGTGGGCTCTTCGGCTTATCGGCTGCTGATCTGTTGATTGTGAAGGCAGTTCCGGTGCCGGCGTGATCCACCGCGAATCGTATTGAGGCATCGCCGCTCTGGATAACGGTTAGGGATGCAGCAAATTATCAAGCGCGTCATCCAGGTATCTTCTCGAGATCAGCGTAAAGCTGACGAAGATGCTCGTCGGACATATCAAGTATCGGTTCATACATAAAAGAATTGAGATGTATATTCTCTGGCGTCATCAGGGAAACTCGATCAAGAATGATCGCGTCTACGACTTTATCGGGAAACTTCTTTTTGAACTTCCTGAGCAAGACTGAAGTTTGGTTTCCTTTTATGCCCTGTAGGAAATCAGGATCATTGATCGCATTAATCATAATCCGTTCCGCTTTCAAACGGACGGCTATGGACAAGACAATCTTGTTCTCAAAATTTACACCCGCTGGCGCCGCGAGGCAGGACGCACACTCCGTCTCGATCAAACCTAAAACCGTCCCCTGCCCCCCGTCAGCAGCAACTTCAGTCGCACCGAACAGACTATTATAGATATCAAACAAATCCCGTTCGACTATAGCATCTGAGTCTGGTCTAATATGAAGTAGAGAAGTCAACGCCTTAAAATATGGATCATCCTCACCTTTTGTGAATTCAACAAGGTTCCTCATAAACGGAATAGATGCGATCCGCTTCAGTGCGTTCGATGAAAAGTTTGGTTTCCAATCATTTACGAATATGTTTCTGATGCCTGTTGCAGGTACAAGAGAAATACCAGAAGAATCTTTCGACACCATGAAGCAATGACTGTAAGTCACAAAACGACTCTGTACGGTTCTGAAGAAGTCAAAATTGTGAGTGAGTATAATCTGATAGAAGTTATCGTATTCAGATATATCCTTCAGGTATTGAATTATAGCGTACTTATTGCGGTAATCAAATGAGTCTGCGATGTCATCGACCACCATCAGGGTGCGTTGCTCAGCCTTGTGCCGCGCTCGCACATCGAATATAATGTTTAGAACGTAGAGTGCTTTTTTCTCGCCAGTGCTTAGCACTTGGAGAAGGGATTCACGATCCACTTGCGCGTGTTCGCCATTGTCCTCGAAGGTAAACCCGAGTTTCAGGATAGGCTCTTGACCAAGCATGACCGACGTTCGATTTTTCGCCTCAAGCTTAAATGGAACAAAGAATCGGGTATTGAATATATCAATGACCTCTTCCCAGTCGGTCCTCTCCTTGCTGGCCTGATCCTCAATCTCAGATTTTCGTTTTTCAGCTGCCCGGTACTTCTCGACCAGTTCGGTAAACAGGCCAACATGGGTCGCTAGGTAGCTCTTCCAGACCTCTTCTTTAAACTGTGCCATGTTAGACAGAGATGGAAGGATATCCTCCCTCTCAGAGAGGTAGTCATTAAAATCCCTAACCGTAGTATTCTTATAAAGCAGCTTTTCAAGATCGGAAAACTTCTTACGCAAAGCAGGGTCATTCGAGATACCCTCCTTCTCCTTGACTATGAGGTCTTCCAGACCCTTTTCATCAGATATCAGAACAGACTCGTCCGCGTTAAGGCTAATAGAATGATTAGCTTTGAAAAAGCCATTATCTACTAATGTCTTGGCGATGATCGATGCGTTGTAATAAGTGAACGTACCCTTCTTAAAGTATGTTGATGCAGCTAGGAGCTCATTATAACGCTTCATATAATCTTCTATGACCGTCTTAAAGTCCTTGGTGCCTAGAAGCGACTGAACCTTATCGTCGAATATAATATCGTACTTGATATCTGAGAATGGCGTGGCTTTCTGTGCTAGAACCTCATCATATATGCGACTCAGAGCGGTGAACAAATCGCCTGACGCGGTAAAGGTTGTCGCCAAATCCTGCTCTATATCCTTCTTGGACCCGGACTGTTGCTTTAGCGCGGCTACGAGAGCGTGCCGAGACTTGTCTATCTCAAGGTGGAGCTGCTCATACTCCTTCCGCAGGGCAGCGTTCACCAGTAGGGTGGACGTCTTCTCGGTATGTCCCAGGACCTCGTCATATGGCCGGACGACTAGGACCGTCGCCGGTGGGAGATCGGCGCCTTGATCGTCCGTGACCTTTCGCGTCGATGCCCTCGCCGGGAAGATGCGATCCTTGGAGGGCTTGCCGTCGGCGATGTCCTGAAAGGTTTGCGCGAAAGAAGACTTCATAGCCCCATTTGGCGCGTAAATCGCGACGGCTGGGCATTTATCGAAGCTGATATCGGCCTTGAGGTTCCGAATCCCGTAGCAGTGCTCAAGCTCGACATTTAGGCTTTTCAAGCGCGTTCCCCCTTCAATCTTAGACTGCCTATCATGGAGCATCAGGCGTGGGAACGTAGGCGATGATGCAAAACTCAAAGGTTTTGCATCAGGTCGAAAAGCCAGCGAATCCGGCCCCTTCCCTGATGCACAAATCTGATGCACGATTCCAACCGTGATCTACGGTTATGCTCGCGTCTCTTCCACCGGCCAGGACCTGGCCCAGCAGCTCGCCCAACTTGAGGCGGCGGGCTGCACCAAAATCTATCGCGAGAAGATCAGCGGGGCGTCGGCCGAGCGGCCCCAGCTCAGGCGCGCGATCGGCGCGCTCGACCCCGGCGACGTGTTGATGGTGACGGCGACAGACCGGCTTGCCCGCAACACCCGCGACCTGTTGAACATCCTCCATGCGGTGAAGGAGGCCGGCGCGGGCTTCCGCTCGATCGCCGAGCCGATGGTCGATACGACTTCACAGTTCGCCGAGGTGATTATCGCTGTGCTGGGGATCGCAGCGAGCTGGGAACGCGCGCGCATCACCGAGCGCACCGCCGCCGGGCGGACCCAGGCCAAGGCGCGGGGCGTCAAGTTCGGGCGCAAAACCGCCCTCACCCCTCACCAGCAGGCCGAGGCGTTGCGAAAGCTCGATGCCGGCGACACGCAACGCACCGTCGCCGCACTGTTCAACGTCAGCCAGGCGACCATATCGCGGCTTGGCAAACCGTAGATAGGAGCACCCTCTTGTGCGATCCTGCCATTCTGCATATTATCAACACACCAGAACTGAAGGTGTGCACACTTGCATATAATCACACTAGCGGCACAAAAGGGCGGCGTCGGGAAAACAACGCTTGCGGTCAATCTGGCGGTAGCGGCGCAAGCGGCTGGTATCAGGACGGCCTTGTTCGACCTTGATCCGCAAGAAAGCGCGACGGCATGGAGCGAACGTCGAGAGGCCGAGCTACCCCATGTAGAGCCGATCAGTGCACGGCGCTTGAACCAGGCGATCGATGCGGCCGAGGCAAACGGCTTCGACCTCACCATCATCGACACGCCCCCGGCAGCCGGAGCCGAAGCGGCCGCAGCCGCTCAGCGGGCCAACCTCGTGCTGATACCGTGCCGCCCTTCCCTCATAGACTTGGACGCGATCAAGCGCACGGCCCAACTAATCATCAGCACCGGCAGGACCGGCTTTGTCGTGCTCAATGCGGCCCCGCCTACGGCGACGACGCTGCTGGATGATGCGCGGACGTTGGCGGAAGATACGGGGCTAAGGGTTGCGCGAGCAGTCATTAGGGAACGCAGCGCCTATCGTGCAGCATGGCCCTACGGGCTTGGCGTGACCGAGCATGAACCCAATGGCAAAGCCTCCCAGGAGATTGCATCGCTTCGCCAATTCTTGTTTGATGAATTGCAGGATTGCACACCTGCAAATGTGAAGGCTTGATGTTATGGCACGACGTTCCTCACTCCTCGCGCCCGCTGTCGCTACAAAGGCAAAGCCCGAGTCCGTCTCATCCGAGCCTGTAGCGTCCCAACCAGGCGCGCGCGCTCCCCGATCGAGCGGGCAACGACCGGGCAAGTATCACTTGGGCGCTTACTTCGATCCGGCTGATCCGACCGCCGAGGCGTTCCGGGTGCTGGCGGCACGAACGCGCCGCAGCCATCAGGATTTGCTGGCCGAAGCTATCGCCGAGCTGGTCGCTAAATACGACGCTGAAAAGCAGTTCGGACGTGCTTGAACGTGTGCACATATGCACAACTGCAAGCGTGCAGGATTGAACCATGAAGAAGCGGCGCGATCCTAGCCCGGAGTTCGACCTGTTCCTGCCGATCATGGGCGACCTTCCGCTCAAGGATCAGCGGGAGACGATGGAACGGCCGTTCTTTTCCTTGCAGAAACGCAAGCGGGTCAAGCCGATCGAATATACCAGCCCGGACGGCGCGACCTGGGTGAAGATCGAGGCGATACCCGCCTACGGCATGGCGACGATCTGGGACGCCGATATCATCATATGGGCCACATCGGCGCTCAATCGGATGCGGGAGCAGGGGGTCAACGACCTACCCAGGACGCTTACGACCACATCCTACGACCTTTTGCGGGCTATCAAGCGCAACACCAGCGGACGTGCCTATCAGGATCTTCAGGCCGCCCTACAGCGGTTGCAGACGACTTCCATTTCCACGTCGATCCGCGCCCCCAAGCGTCGCAGCAAGGCGGGCTTTAATTGGCTCGACAAATGGACGTTGGAGGTCGACCCCGAAACGGACCAGCCCCGCGGCATGACCATTACCCTGTCGGATTGGGTCTATGAGGGGATCATGGCGGAGCGATCGCTTCTCACCATGCACCCCGATTACTTCCTGCTGACCGGGGGGCTTGAGCGGGCGCTGTATCGCATTGCCCGCAAGCACGCCGGCAATCAGCGTGGCGGGTGGACGTGCCGGGTGGAGGTGCTGCGCGACAAGACCGGCAGCGACAGCAAGCCAAAAGAGTTCAACCGGATGCTCCGTAAAATCGTAGAGACCAACCAACTTCCCGATTATGCGGTGGAAATGGTGGCGACGAACGACGGTAGCCCGGCCATTCTATTCCGGTTGAGAGGGGAGGCAGAAGCCTTGGCACTCTCCGAGCACCTCCAGGCCGAGCAGGACCGACGCGACCGCATGGAAGCCGATCGACGGCGCACCATAGAGGTCGATGACCTGATGGACCGGCTTTCGGGACGCTCCTAACTATCGTGTTATCACACACCGGCGCGCTCGGAAGCGATGCAGCCCGGTTGAGATCAGGAGCCGGCAAGGCCAGCAGGATACCCGCGAGCGGCATTTTCGAGCCGTTTGCTATCGTGTTTTCACACACCTTTGATTCGTGTTTTCACACACCGGGCTATCGTGTTTTCACACACCGAATCACGTGTTTTCACCCACCGCCGGCTTAGGCAACTCATTGATCCTAAAAGGGGAAAAGGCCGGTTTTTGCGGCTTAACCTATTTAACGATTCATATTTAACAGAATCCTTTAACGTCAGCGTCGCGCCCAGCCGCCCGCGAGAGAAGGTTAAATGGAATCGGCCTATAGCCGATGCGCTTTCGTTTCGTGCCGCCTGCGGCGTCACAAGGGCGGCGCAAGCGCCGCTGGCTAGGCGAGGAAGAAGTCGGGAGGGTGTGGGCCGGAACGTGCCCCATCGCCACCCAGGAGCACGGTGAGGGCAGGGAAGGGGCTTTCGACGTGTCCAGTGCGCTGGTTGCGGCCAACGTCACCAGCGGGGCTTAAATCGGGCCGTTGGTCCGGCACAGTGACTTAACCGCGATCGATCATGCCGGATCGAACCGCCCGGCGAACTCGCGATCGGCATAATAGCGCAGCTTGGCGGCGATGATCGGGCGCTGCCCGGCGAGGAACAGAAGCTGGCGATCGGGACGCAGTGTGCGGACTTCGTCGGGGGTGAGCAGCGCGCGGCCGACATGCTGCTGACCGTAGGAGAGACCGCTTTCCTCCGCGTCGATCGCGCGGCTCATGGTCTCGAACACGACGGTTTCCTGGCCCGCCAGATCGGAGACGAGCTTGGCGCTGTCCTGATCGTTGACCCCAAACACCTGGAGAACGCCAGCGTTCGACAGGAAGGTGCCAGCGCGTTGCCCGTAAAGCGCGCGGAGCTGGTGGACGTCCTGCAGGATCGGTCAGAGCTGGACGCCATAGCCGGCCATCAGCCCCATCGCGCGTTCGACCGGTTCGAGACGGCCGAGCGCCGCGAACTCGTCGAGCAGGAACAGCACCGGCCAGGCAGGACGACCCGGCGCGCGCGCCAGCTCGGTCAGGGCTTGCGCCACCATCAGCCGCAACCAGCGCGCGTAGCTGGCGAGCCGATCGGGCGGCAGCACGAGGAACACCGTCGCCGGCGCATCCTTCAACCCGGCGAACGTGAAATCCGAGCTGCCTAGCACCGTCGCCATGCGTGGGGAGTCGAGGAAGTGGGTATGGCGCTGCGCGGCCGACAGCACGCCGGCAGCTTCGCGGTCGGATTTGCCGAGCTGGCGGTTGGCGGCGCGCGCGACCAGGCCACCTTGCGCCTGCATCGCGGCGAGCTGCGATGCCAGATCAGCGGGGGCGAGGGTCAGCCGATCGCGCAGCGTGTCTAGGGTGCGCGTCGCGGGTGGTTCAGTGGCGACGATGTGGAGCAGGATGCCGGCGATCAGCGCCTTGGCTTCCTCGTTCCAATGCGCGTCGCCCGCTTCGCCGGGCGCGTCGTGGACCAGCGCATCGGCGAGCGTCATGCAGTCGTCGGCGAGATCGAGGCCGTGCGGGTCGATACGGTCGAGCGGATTGAATGCGGCCGAGGCTAGGCCAGTGACGCCGAACGGATCGAGGACATGGACCGCGCCGAACTTGCCGCGCTGGCGCGCGGCGATCCGGGCGTTCTCGCCTTTGGGGTCGATGCAGACGACCGCGAACGGATATTCGAGCAGGTTGGGGATGATCGTGCCGACGCCCTTGCCGGTGCGGGTGGGCGCGATCGTCAGCAGATGCGCGGAACCGGCGTAGCGCATCGGCTTGCCGGTTTTCACGTCGCGGCCAATCAGCAGGCCGTGATCGTCGTTGAGCGCCTGGGCTTCCCCAGCCGTGGCGAAGCGGGCCGAGCCATGCGTATCGGCGCGATCACCGTCATAATCGAACCGGCGGAGCAGGGGCAGGACGAACATCCAGCCTGTGACCAGCACCACGGCACCGCTGATCCCGATCACGCCGAACTGAGCGACAGCGCCGTTCTTATCGAGACCGAAGTACCAGATCGCCAGCATCAGCAGGAGGAATAGCGCGACGAACAGAACCATCGCGAACAGGACCACGCCGACGATGTGGCGGGCGAACCGGAAAGGGGCGAGCAGGACGCCGAGCAGCGCCCACATCGGATTGGCGCGGGCAGTGCGGGCAAGGTTACGGGTGGCGCGCACTATGCCCATGCTACCGGCTCTCCGCCGCCATCATGGGCGTGATCGACAGCGAGCGATCGGCGTCGGGCTGATCGAGCAGCCGGAGCAGGATTTGCGACACGAGGGGAGGGGACACCCCTTCGTCCAGCAGCATATCGAAAAACGCATCTTCGTTGGGCGTTGGGATCATGTGCTCGATCACGAGGTTGGCGCGAGAGTCCGCCATGTCCTCGCGCCACATCGCGACTTCCGCAGGCGTGCCGCGCACGAACTCCATCGCACGGACTTCCGCCCGCACCGCCTCGATATCGAAATCGCTCATTGCGCTTCGCTCCCTTCCGCGTCCGCGTCGAACGCCCGTTTGCCGCGTCGCTTCCAGAGCGCCAGCACGTCGTCGGCATCATCGCCGCGCGCGCGTCCGGCGAGATCGAGCAGCGCGCCGTAAAGCGTGGCGCGATCGTCGTCGGTCATCTCGACCAGGCCGGCTTTCTGCACGAGGCCACCCAGCTCGATCAGGTGGCGCGTTCGTTCACGGCGTTGCATAACCCAGCCGCGCGTATCGCTACGACGTTCCGCCGCTTCCGCCCGCAGCGTCGCCGCCCGGTTCAGCCGAAGCGCCCGATCCGTCGATTGCAGCAGCACCGCCACCTTTCCGCCCGCGCCGCTGAAAGAACGCCGCGCCCTTCGATCGCCACGCCTCCTTTGCCGCCTTATCTTTTGATCCAATCGCATCGAGCAGGACACCGGCGAGCGTCTCAGCATCAAGCGCATCCGCACCCGTGGCAGCGACGAGCTGGCCAAGCTGTTCGACCCGCTTCGCTTTGAGCGAGCGGGCCTTGTCGTTTAGCGCCTTCAGCTCGGCATCGTAATCGCGAACCTTCCGCATCAGGAATCATCCTCGTCGGGTTCATCGGGCGCGGCGGGAATGTCCGACCATAGCGAGCCGGCCGCGCCGTTCACATCGAGACCAGGGGGCGCTTCCTCATCCCAGAGAACGCGCCAGCCATAGACTACCCCGTCGTCGCTGGCATTTTCGTCAAGCTGGAAGGGGTAATCATCGAGCGTCTCGACACTGATACCCAACGCGCTGGCGACATATTCGTCACTGCGGCGCTCCATCGCATCCTCGTAGGCACGGCTCATTGTGTTCTCCTCGCCGGAGCAGTTTGGCAGACTGGACATGAAGCGCAAGCCAGAAGCGGCATCAAGTCAGTCGCGAGGAGCAAAGCGGATTGTGAATGCGCGCTTATACGTCGTTGTCGACGTGCGCTCAGAAATGCATTAAGCAAGGTGTCATGGCGATCTACCATTTCTCCGCCAAGGTTGTGAGCCGCGCGAACGGATCGAGCGCCATTGCGAGCGCGGCCTATCGTTCCGCGTCCGAGTTGCACGATGACCGGCTAGAGCGCGATCACGACTTCTCGAACAAGACGGGCGTCATCCACTCCGAGGTGATGTTGCCGGAGGGCGCACCGGAGCGTCTGTCGGATCGTGCAACGCTGTGGAATGAGGTGGAGGCGGGGGAGAAGCGCAAGGACGCGCAGCTTGCCCGTGAGGTGGAGTTCTCGATTCCGCGCGAGATGAACGAAAAGCGGGGCGTCAAGTTGGCGCGCGACTTTGTGCAGAAGCAGTTCGTCGATCGCGGCATGGTCGCTGACCTGAACGTGCATTGGGATCGCGCGGCGGACGGATCGCCCAAGCCGCACGCGCATGTCATGCTGGCGATGCGCGACGTGGGGCCGGAGGGGTTCGGCAAGAAGAACCGCGACTGGAATAGCACCGAGCTGTTGAAGGAGTGGCGCGAGGCGTGGAGCGCGCACGTCAACGAGCGGATGGCCGAGCTTGGGCTTGAGGGCCGGATCGACCATCGCTCCTATGCCGATCAGGGCATCGAGCTAGAGCCGCAGCACAAGATCGGACCCGCAGCATCGCGGCGACCGGAGCAGGGGCTTGAGGCCGAGCGGATCGAGGATCACGCGCGCATTGCCCGTGAGAACGGCGAGAAGATCATCGCCAATCCTAATGTCGCTCTGGACGCCATCACGCGGCAGCAGGCCACGTTCACCACCCGCGATCTTGCGACG
>CAXTPE010000046.1:0-16092 GCA_964245925.1 uncultured Sphingomonadaceae bacterium | reverse complement strand
CCGATGGCGCTGGCGGTGGTGTTCGCGATGATCGCCTCGTTCATCCTCTCGCGCACGCTGGTGCCGACGATGGCGATGTACCTGCTGCGCGCGCACCGGCCCGGCACCGACGAGCATGCCGCGCCGCCCTCGCGCAACCCGCTGCTCCGCTTCCAGCGCGGCTTCGAGACGCGCTTTGCGCGGACCCGGGGACGCTATGGCGCGCTGCTCGATCGCGCGCTCTCGTCGGGCAGGCCGTTCATGCTGGGCTTCCTCGGCGTCGTGCTGCTGTCGTTCCTGCTGGTGCCGTTCCTGGGGCGGAACTTCTTCCCGTCGGTGGACGCCGGGCAGATCCTGCTCCACGTGCGCGCGCCCGTCGGCAGCCGCATCGAGGACACCGCCGCGCGCTTCGACCGGATCGAGCGGCGCATCCGCGCGCTGGTTCCGGCCGCCGAGCTCTCCTCGATCGCGACCAACATCGGCCTGCCGGTGAGCGGCATCAACACCACCTACAACAACAGCGGCACCACCGGCCCGCAGGACGGCGACATCCTGATCGCCCTCAAGGAAGGCCATGCGCCGACCGCGTCCCACGTCGACACGCTGCGCCGCGAGCTGCCGCGCGGCTTCCCCGGCGCGACCTTCTCGTTCCTGCCCGCCGACATCATCAGCCAGATCCTCAACTTCGGCGCGCCCGCGCCGATCGACGTGCAGGTGACCGGCCGCAGCGCCGACGACAATCTCGCCTTCGCCGGCAAGCTGCTGCGGCGCCTCCGCGCCGTTCCCGGCCTCGCCGACGTCCGCATCCAGCAGGCGACGCGCTATCCGCAGCTCGACGTCGACATCGACCGCTCGCGGCTCGGCCAGCTCGGGCTGACCGAACGCGACGTCACCAACGGCCTCGCCGGCTCGCTCGCCGGCACCTCGCAGACCGCGCCGACCTTCTTCCTCAATCCCGAGAACGGCGTCTCCTATCCGGTGGTGGCGCAGGTGCCGGAATATCGCATCGGCTCGCTGTCGGACCTCTCCAACATCCCCGTCTCCGGCTCCGCGACCGGGCCGTCGCAGGTGCTGGGGGGCGTCGGCACGGTGACGCGCACGGCATCCGCCGCGGTGGTCAGCCACTATGACATCCAGCCGGTGATCGACATCTACGCGACGCCCGCCGGGCGCGATCTCGGATCGGTGGCGGGCGCGGTCCGGCGCGAGATCGCGGCGCTCGATCCCGCCAGGCCAAAGGGCGTGACCGTCAACCTGCGCGGGCAATATGTCACGATGAACGCGGCGTTCTACGGGCTCGGCTTCGGGCTCGTCGGCGCGATCGCGCTCATCTACCTGCTCATCGTCGTCAATTTCCAGAGCTGGAGCGATCCCTTCGTGATTGTCACCGCGCTGCCGGCGGCGCTGGCGGGCATCGTCTGGATGCTGTTCGCCACCGGCACCACGCTCTCCGTGCCCGCGCTCACCGGCGCGATCATGTGCATGGGCGTCGCCACCGCCAACTCGATCCTCGTCGTCGCCTTCGCGCGCGAGCGGCTGGACGCGCTCGGCGATGCCCGCGCCGCCGCGCACGAGGCCGGGCTGGTGCGCTTCCGCCCGGTGCTGATGACCGCGCTCGCGATGATTATCGGCATGCTGCCGATGGCGCTGGGGCTGGGCGAGGGCGGCGAGCAGAACGCGCCGCTCGGCCGCGCCGTGATCGGCGGGCTGATCTGCGCCACCGTCGCGACGCTGTTCTTCGTGCCGACGGTGTTCGCCTTCGTCCACCGCAAGGGCCGCGTGGCCGGCACCGCGCCGACCGGACGGGAGCTCGCCCATGTCTGAGCCGGCCACCGGCCCGGCCGCGACCCACGGCCTCCGGCGCGTGGCGATCGTCGCGATCGTCATCGCCGCGCTGATCGTGATCCTCGGCATCGCCAGCCGGCTGCGCGACGATCATGCGCTCGCCGCCACCGCCGACGCCGACGCGCTGCCCACCGTCGAGGTGGTGCGCCCCGAGCGCTCGCGATCGGGCGGCGACCTGACGCTGCCGGGCAATGTCCAGGCGTATAACAGCGCCCAGATCTACGCGCGCACCAACGGCTATGTGCGGCGCTGGCTGGTCGACATCGGCGAGCGGGTCCGCGCCGGCCAGACCCTCGCGATCATCGACGCGCCCGAGGTCGACCAGCAGGTCGCCGCCGCGCGGGCTGATTATCAGACCGCGCTCGCCAACCAGATGCTGGCGGCCTCGACCGCCAAGCGCTGGGCGGCGCTGCTCGCCAAGGACGCGGTCTCCCAGCAGGAGGCCGACGAGAAGAGCGGCGATCTCGCCGCCAAGTCCGCCGTCGCCAATGCCGCCGCCGCCAACGTCCGCCGGCTGCGCGCAACCCAGGGTTTCGAGCAGCTGAAGGCGCCGTTCGCCGGCACCGTCACCAGCCGCTCGGCCGAGATCGGCGCGCTCGTCACCTCGGGCAACGCCGCCGCCCAGCCGCTCTTCACGATCTCGGACGTGCGGCGCATGCGCGTCTACGTGCGCGTGCCGCAGACCTATTCGGCACAGGTCCGCCCCGGCATGCACGCCGCGCTCACCGTGCCCGAATATCCCGGCCGCAGCTTCGATGCCGCGCTGATGCGGACCGCCGAGGCGGTCGAGGCCGCCTCCGGCACCGTGCTGGTCGAGCTCGCGGCGGACGGCGGCGGCGGCGCGCTGAAGCCCGGCGCCTATGCGCAGGTCACCTTCCCGCTGCCGGCCGCGACGGGCGCCTATCGCGTGCCCTCCTCGGCGCTCATCACGCGCGAGAACGGCACCCAGTTGGCGATCGTCGACGGGCGGGGCCGGGTCGCGCTGCGCTCGGTCCGGATCGCGCGCGACGACGGCGCCACCATCGAGATCGCCGCCGGCCTCGGCGGCGGCGAACGCGTCATCGACACGCCCCCCGACGCGCTGGAGAACGGCGATAGGGTGCGCATGGAGATGGCGCCGGCCAAGCCGGCCGGGGGCAGGTGACGTTTCCGCGCCGGGGCGTGCTGGCCGCGGCGCTCGTCGCCGTGGGCTGCACGTCGGCGCCGCGCTACGCCGCGCCGGCAACGCCGCAGCCGCCGGCCTACAAGGAGGCCGGCCCCTGGGTCGCCGCCGCGCCGGCCGGCGCGACGGCGCGCGGCGACTGGTGGGAGCGGTTCGGCGATCCGGTGCTGGACGGGCTCGAGGCGCGCATCGAGGCCGGCAGCCCGAGCCTCGCCGCGGCGCTCGCCCGGCGCGCGCAGGCCGCCGCCGTGCTGCGCGGCACGCGCGCGCAGCTCGTCCCCGAGATCGATCTCGCCCCGCGGGTCGCGCGCCAGCGCGTCGCCGCCGGCCGCCCGCTCGATACCGCCAACCGCTCGGTGACCTACGACGATTATGTGCTCGGCGGCACGCTGAGCTACGAGGTCGACCTGTGGGGCCGGATCGGCGACCAGGTCCGCGCCGCGCGCGCCGACGTCCAGGCCGGCGCCGCCGATGTCGCCGACGTGAGGCTGAGCCAGCAGGCCAGCCTGGCCGATGCCTATCTGCGGCTGCGCGGGCTCGACGAGGAGGGCGAGCTGCTCCGCCAGACCGTCGCCGCCTACACCCGCGCCTTCGCCCTCACCGACACGCGCCACTCGGGCGGCATCGCCTCGGGCCTCGACGTCAGCCGCGCGCGCGCCCAGCTCGCCACCGCGCGCGCCGCCACCTCGGAGGTCGCCAGCGACCGCGCCGCGATCGAGCACGCGATCGCCGCGCTGATCGGGGTCGATGCCTCCAGCTTCGGAATCGCGCCCGCGACGCTGCGCATCCCGCCGCCGGTGGTGCCAATCGCGGCGCCGTCGCTGCTGGTCCAGCGCCGGCCGGACGTCGCCGCCGCCGAGCGGCGCGTGTTCGCCGCCAGCGAGCGCGTCGGCGTCGCGCGCGCGGCGCTGTTCCCGCGGCTCACCCTCGGCCTCTCGGGCGGCTTCGAGGCGACCGGCGGCGGCCTGCTCGCCGCCTCGAACCTGTTCTGGGCGCTCGGGCCGGCGGCGCTGCTCGCGCCCCTGATCGACGGCGGCCGCCGCCGCGCCGAGGTGCGCCGCGCCCGCGCCGTGCTGGAGGAGGCGGCCGCCGACTATCGATCGACCGTGCTCGCCGCGTTCCGGCAGGTCGAGGACGAGCTCGCCGCGATCCACCATCTCGGCACCGAGGCGCGGGACCAGCGCGACGCCGTCCAGGCCGCCGAGCGCACCCGCGACCTCGCCCAGATCCGCTACCGCGACGGCGCCTCCGACTATCTCGACGTCGTCACCGCGCAGACCGCCGCGCTGGACGCCGAGCGCGCCGAGCTCCAGCTCCACACGCGGCAGTTGCAGGCGGTGGTCGATCTGGTGCGCGCGCTGGGCGGGGACGTGGCGGCGGGGGGATAGCGGGCCGGCGGGTTGCCGCGAAAAGCGAAAGCCGACGCGGTCGTTCGTTCAGCGCGGGAGCATGACCGCGACGGGCGCGATCGGCGGCATCACGCGCCGTCGCGCTATCAGACGCTCGCCAAGCCGGATACCCGGACGCTCGATCCATCGGCAGGTCAGCATCGAGAGCGGGACCGCCAGTGCCACTATCCCGCCGAACGACAGCAGGAACGCGGCGAACGTATCGCTGGCGAAGGCGCCGCTTCGGATCAGCCGGGCGAGCAGCAGAGCGACCGGAGGCAGGCAGAAGAAATGCATGAGATAGAGGCTGTAGGACAGGCGACCGAAATACCGGACCAGCCGATTGACGAGCAATCGGTGCGGTGCGCGCGCCACCGCGAGCAGCAGAACCGCGAGCCCGGCGGCCGAAAGGTAGAGCGAGGCGTTCCGGGTGGGGAGGCTGAGCAGCAGAAGGAGCAGACCGAGCGCGGCCAGATATGGCGCGCGAACTGTGCCCATCGCCGGCCAGACCCGGTAGGCGAGCACGCCGAGGAGGAAAACCGGAAGCTGCACCGGCGGCCACATGAATGTCAGATATTCTCCGAGGGCGGGATTCGTCGTGGCGGTGGCGGCGAGCCACCAGCTTGCGCCGCCGCAGCACAGCATGGCGGCGAGTAGCGCCAGGGCCGCCGAGGCGGGCGTGCGCAAGACGGCGTGCAGGGCGGGCGCGATCGCGTAGAAGGCGAATTCGACCGCGATCGACCAGCCGCCGATCGCGACGCTGTTGATGGCCAGAGGATCGAGCGCATGCAGGAAGGTGAAGCCGAGCAGGAGTTGCCAGCCGGTCGCGGGGGCGCCGGCGACGATGCCGGCGCGAAGAGAGAGCTGGTGGGCGAGGATCGCGACCCAGAACAAGGGCGCGATGCGGGCGATGCGGCGGATGAAGAATGCGCGCCGACCATGCTCCCGGCGCATGTCCAGCGACAGGAATATCGTGAATGCGCTCAGAATGTAGAAGAGTTGAACCCCCCGCTGGCCGCACATGCCGAGCTCGCCGAGCAGCCCGGTCATGCCGGCGGTGGCGCTTGCGTGCACGAGGATGACGCCGATGATGGCCCAGCCACGCAAGGCCTCGAGCCACTCGAACCGTGGAAAACCTGCCTGGGTCACGATCGGGGGTGGTAGCAGGCAGACATCATCGGGAAGTTAATCGAGCCCGCGAGCGGCGCCGCCCGCCGCGGCCGCTCGATTCGCCGCGCTCCCGTCACGAGGCGCCGTCGGTTCTGTCGGCTTCACCGCGAGGATGACCGCCGCCGACCCCATCGTGCCGGACAGCGAGCGGCGCGGGCTCATCGCCTTGCTGCCGGCCGGCGCGCGCCCGTTCGCGCTGCTCGCGCGGTTCGATCGGCCGATCGGGGCGTGGCTGCTGTTCTGGCCCGGCGCCTGGGGAATAGCGCTCGCCGGCGGGCCGGCGGCGCGGCTGTGGCTGCTCGGCTGGTTCGCGGCCGGCGCGATCGTGATGCGCGGCGCGGGCTGCGTCTACAACGACATCGTCGACCGCGATCTCGACGCGCGGGTGGCGCGCACGAGGGCGCGACCGCTCGCCAGCGGCGCGGTATCGGCGCGCGCGGCCGGGGCGTGGGCGGGGACGCTCTGCCTGCTCGGCCTGATCGTGCTGCTGCATCTCAACTCCATCGCGCAAGCCGTTGCGCTGGCAAGCATCATCCCGGTCGCGGCCTATCCCTACATGAAGCGGATCACCTGGTGGCCGCAGGCGTGGCTCGGCATCGTCTTCGCCTGGGGCACGCTGGTCGGCTGGCCGGCGGCGGCGGGCGGGTTCATGGCCGCGGGGCTGTGGCTCTACGCCGGGTCGATCTGCTGGGTGATCGGCTACGACACCATCTACGCGGTGCAAGACATCGAGGACGACGCGCTCGCCGGCATCCGCTCCTCGGCGCGCGCGCTGGGGCGGCATGTCCGGGGCGGGGTCGCGGCCTGCTATGCGCTGGCGCTCGGCGGCTGGGGATGCGCGCTGTGGGCGGCGCGGCCGCAGCCGCTGGTGCTGGCGGCGCTGCTGCCGGCCGCGCTCCATCTCGCCCGGCAGGTGGCGCTGCTCGATCCGAGCGACGGCGCGCGCGCGCTGCGGCTGTTCCGCTCGAACCGCGATTGCGGGCTGCTGCTGTTCCTCGGCTTCCTGGCGGTGGGAAGCGCGGGGTAGACCTCCCGCGCCGGCGCCCCTAAGTGCCGGAGCATGCTGACCGTTGCGGATGCCGAGGCGCGCGTCGCCGACCTGATCGCCCGTGCCCGCCGCGCCGGCGCCGACGCCGCCGACGCGCTCTACATGGGCGACGCGGCGACGCAGGTGGCGGTCCGGCTCGGGCGGCTCGAGGAGGTCGAGCGCTCGGAGGGCGAGGACATGGCCTTGCGCGTCTTCGTCGGGCGGCGCTCGGCGAGCGTCTCCTCCTCCGATCTCTCCGGCAACGCGCTGGCGGCGCTGGTCGAGCGCGCGATCGCGATGGCGGGCGAGGCGCCGGAAGACGCGTTCGCGGGGCTCGCGCCGGACGAGCGATTGCTGCGCGGCGCCGCCCCCTCGGTGGATGCGGAGGACGCCGCCGAGGTCTCGCCCGCCGCGCTGCGCGCGCGCGCGCTCGAAGCCGAGGAGGCGGCGCGCGCGGTGCCCGGCATCACCAATTCCGAAGGCGCCGACGCGAGCGCGGGGCGGATGGTGATCGCGCTCGCCACCAGCCACGGCTTCACCGGCGGCTATGCGACCACCAGCCACGGCTGCACCGCCAGCGTCATCGCCGGCGCGGGCGCGACCATGCAGCGCGACTATGCGCACCGCGCCACCCGTCACCTCGCCGATCTGGAGGACGCCGCCGCGATCGGGCGCCGCGCCGGCGAGCGCGCGGTGGCCCGCGTCGGCCCGGTGCGGCTGGCGAGCGGGCCGCTGCCGGTGGTGTTCGATCCGCGCGCCGGCGCGAGCCTGCTCGGCCATCTCGTCGGCGCGATCACCGGCGGCGCCGTCACGCGCCGGACCAGCTTCCTGCTCGACCGGCTGGGCGAGCGGGTATTCGCGCCGGGGGTGATGGTCCGCGACGATCCGCTGCGCCCGCGCGGGCTGCGCTCGAAGCCGTTCGACGGCGAGGGGCTGCCGACCGCGCCGTCCGATCTCATCGCCGACGGCGTGCTCACCGGCTGGCTGCTCGATTCCGCCAGCGCCCGCCAGCTCGGTTTGGCGCCGACCGGGCATGCCACTCGCGGCATCGGCGGATCGCCGGGGGCGGGCGCGACCAACCTGTTCATGGCGGCCGGCGCGGCGACGCCCGCCGAGCTGATGGCTGACATCAAGATCGGTGTCTATGTGACGGAACTCATTGGGCAAGGCGTCAACGGACTCACCGGCGACTACAGTCGCGGCGCGAGCGGCTTCGTGATCCGCGACGGGGTGCTCGCCGAGCCGGTGTCGGAGATCACCATCGCGGGCAATCTCAAGGACATGTTCCGCAATCTTGCGCCGGCGTCGGATCTCGAGCTGCGGCGCGCGGTGGACGTGCCGACGATCCGCGTCGACGGCATGACGGTCGCCGGTGCCTGAGGCCCGGGCCGACGCCCGGCTGGCGGCGATCGCCGCCATCGCCGCCGAGGCCGGCCGGCTCGCGCTGGCCTATCGCGCGTCCGGCTACAGGCGCTGGGAGAAGGCGGGCGGCGAGCCGGTGTGCGATGCCGACCTCGCCGTCGACGCGCTGCTGAAGGCGCGGCTCGGCGCGCTCGATCCCGCCGCCGGCTGGCTCTCCGAGGAGACCGCCGACGATCCCGCCCGGCTTGATCGCGAGCGGGTGTGGGTGGTCGATCCGATCGACGGCACCCGCGACTATCTGCGCGGCCGGCCCGGCTGGGCGATCTCGATCGCGCTGGTCGAGCATGGCCGGCCGGTGGCGGCGGTGCTCGACGCGCCCGCGGCCGGCGAGGTGTGGACGGCGCTGGCGGGCGGCGGGGCATGGCGCGACGGGCGGCCGCTGACCGCCTCGACCCGCGCCGCGCTCGCCGGCGCGCGGGTGCCGGCCGACGCGCTGCTCCATGGCGACCGCGATCTCGTCACGGTGGCGAAGCCCAATTCGATCGCGCTGCGCATCGCCAAGGTGGCGGCGGACGAGGCCGATCTGGTCGCGACGCTGCGCTGGGGCCATGAGTGGGACATCGCCGCCGCCGTGCTGATCGCCGCCGAGGCCGGCGCCGCCGCGACCGATGCGCTCGGCGCGCCGCTGCGCTTCAACACGCCGGCGGCGGCGATGTTCGGCGTGCTCGTCTGCGCGCCCGCCATCCACGACGCGGCGTCGGACCGGCTGCGCGCGCGGGCGGGCGCGGCCGCGCCGACGGCATGACGGCTGGCGCCGCCGCGGCCGCCGAGGGCCGCGCGGTGCCGCTCGCCTCGCTCGCCATCGCGATGGTCTCGTTCCAGGTCGGAGCATCGCTTGCCAAGCATCTGTTTCCGCTGGTGGGAGCGGCGGGCGCGGCGACGCTGCGGCTGGTGATGGCGGCGGTGGTGCTCGGGCTCGTGATACGGCCGTGGCGGCAGGCGGCGCTGGTCCGCGCGCGCTGGCGGGCGCTGCTGCTCTACGGCGCGTCGGTCGCGGGGATGAACTGCCTGTTCTACATGGCGCTGCGGACGGTGCCGCTCGGCATCGTCGTCGCGCTGGAGTTCGTGGGGCCGCTGGCGGTCGCGTGCGCCCATGCGCGGGCGCGGCTCGACTGGCTGTGGATCGTGTTCGCGGTGGGCGGGCTGCTGTTCCTGCTGCCGCTGCGGGGCGCCGCGAGCGCGATCGATCCGACAGGGACGATGCTGGCGCTCGGCGCGGGGGCATGCTGGGCGGTGTACATGATCGCCGGCAAGATCGCGGGCCAGGGGCATGGCGCGGCCGCGGCGGCGA
The DNA here is from genome assembly GCA_964245925.1 of uncultured Sphingomonadaceae bacterium. Taxonomy (GTDB): domain Bacteria; phylum Pseudomonadota; class Alphaproteobacteria; order Sphingomonadales; family Sphingomonadaceae; genus Solisphingomonas. The sequence continues at coordinate 6,808 of CAXTPE010000046.1, read as the reverse complement.
TCGGCCTGGCGGTCGCCGCGCTGCTGATCCTGCCGATCGGGATCGCGACGGCCGGCGCGGCGCTGCTCGACGGCCATGCGATCGCGCTCGGCCTCGCCGTCGCCATCCTCTCCAGCGCCTTGCCCTATACGCTCGAGATGGTCGCGCTCATCCGGCTGCCGGCGCAGACCTACGGGACGCTGACGAGCGCCGATCCGGTGCTCGCGGCGCTCGCCGGGCTGGCGCTGCTCGGCGAGACGCTGCGCGCGCAGCAGTGGCTGGCGATCGCCGCGATCGTCGCCGCGTCGATCGGCACCGCGCTCACCGCGACGCCGGAGCCGGAGCCGCAGCTCTAGATTATTGATCTGCCGCCTTTTCCGAGCCAGCAGCTAGCTCGCGATCCTCGGCAGGCCGAGCCGGGGGATGTCGATCGCCGGGCAGCGGTCCATCACCACCTTGAGCCCCGCCGCCTCGGCGCGCGCCGCGGCTTCGGCGTTGACGACGCCGAGCTGCAGCCACACCGCCCTGGCGCCTGCCGCGATCGCCTCGTCGACCGCCTCGCCGGCGGCGGCGGGGCGGCGGAAGATGTCGACGATGTCGATCGGCTCGCCGATCTGCGACAGCTCGCGCCAGACATATTCGCCATGGACATGCTCGCCGGTGATCTGCGGATTGACCGGGATCACCCGGTAGCCGTGGCGCTGGAGGAAGGCCATGACGCCGTAGCTCGGGCGGTCCGGCCGGTCGGACGCGCCGACGAGCGCGATGGTGCGCGCCGAGGTCAGCAGGTCGGCGATGTCGGCGTCGCTGGTGAGCGGCATGGCTGTTCTCCTGTCGACGGCAAGAACATTCAGACCGGGCTGCGGTTCAGCCAGTCGCGCAATCCGCGCGCCAGCGCCACGAACGGCGCGGCCTCCGGGCCGTCGCCGGCGGCGGGCGGGGTGCCGGCGTCCGACGCGCGGCGGATCGCCGTCTCCAGCGGCACCCGGCCGAGGAACGGCAGCCCCATCGTCGTCGCGGCGGCCTGCGCGCCGCCGATGCCGAACGGATCGGACGTCTCGCCGCAGTGCGGGCACTCGTAGCCCGCCATGTTCTCGACGAGGCCGATGATCGGCACGCTGGCCTGTCGGAAGAGGTCGATCGCGCGGGTGGCGTCGATCAGGGCCAGATCCTGCGGGGTCGAGACGATCACCGCGCCGGCGGGCTTGTGCTTCTGGAGCATGGTGAGCTGGATGTCGCCGGTGCCGGGCGGCAGATCGACGACGAGGAGCTCCGTCTCGCCCCATTCGGCGTCGAGCAACTGGCCGAGCGCATTGCCCGCCATCGGCCCGCGCCACGCGATCGCCTGCCCCGGCGGGACGAGATGCCCCATCGAGAGCATCGGCACGCCCCAGGCGGTCGGCACCGGCAGCAGCTTCTGCGCCTCGGCCTGGGGGCGCATCCCCTCGGTCGCCATCAGCCGGGGCTGGGAGGGGCCGTGGACGTCGGCATCGACCAGCCCGACCCTGCGGCCCGAGCGCGCGAGCGCGATCGCGAGATTGGCCGAGACGGTCGACTTGCCGACGCCGCCCTTGCCCGAGCCGACCACGATGATGCGGCGGGTCGGCTTCTCGGCGGTGAGCAGCACGCGCACGCCGCCGACGCCGGCGACCGCCCCCAGCGCGGACCGCACGCGCGCCTCCAGCAGATCGCGCGCCGGCGCGGCGAGGCCCGAGACGTCGAGGATCACGCTGGCGGCGCCGTCGCCGGTGACGCGCGGCGCGGCGGCGCGGCCGGCGCCGATCAGCCCGCGACCGCTGATCGGGTCGTCCACCCGGTCGAGCGCGGCGGCCAGCAGCGCGGCGAGATCGTCGCTCGAATCCATGTGTCGGCGCATAGGGCGTCGCGCGCGGCGATGGCACTGTTTTTCCCGCCGGCGCCGCCTATACTAGGGCGATGGCGCCGCGATGGCGCGACGAGGACCGGCGAAGTTGGACGCGAGCATGCTGAACGAAGGCGGCGGGCCGTGGGGCGGTGGCTCCGCCGATGGCGGCGGCTCCGGCGCCGGAGGCCCGGGCGGTCCGTCCGGCCCTGGCGGCGGCGGCGGCGGCAACGGCGACGGCCTGGGGCCGCGCGATCCGTGGAGCCAGCCGCCGCGCCGCCGCCCGCCGGGCAAGCCCTCGCTCAACCCGCCGGCGCTGGAGGAACTGCTCCGGCGGGGCCGCGCGCGCTTCGGCGGCGGCCTGCCGGGCAATTTCGAGGGGCGGCCGATCGCCGCCTATGCCGTGCTGGCGCTGCTGTGCCTCTGGATCATCCTGACCAGCGTGCACCGCATCGAGCCGCAGCAGCGCGGCGTCGTCACCCGCTTCGGCCGCTACCAGACCACGCTCGAGCCGGGCATCGGCATCACCTTCCCCGCGCCGATCGACGTCGTCACCAAGGTGAACGTCAACGAGATCCGCCAGATCGACGTCGGCGCCGGCCAGTCCGACCCCAATCTCGTGCTGACCGGGGACCAGAACATCATCGACCTCGCCTATTCGGCGCGCTGGAGCATCAGCGATCCCGAACGCTACCTGTTCGAGATCGCCGATCCCGAGAAGACCATCCACGAGGTCGCCGAGAGCGCGATGCGGGCCGAGGTCGCGCGCATCTCGTTGCAGGACGCGATCGGCTCGGGGCGCGGCGATCTCGAGAACCGCGTCCAGATCCGCATGCAGCAGATCCTCGATCGCTATCGCGCCGGCATCATCGTCCAGGGCGTCGCGATCAACCAGGCCGATCCGCCGGCGGCCGTCAACGACGCGTTCAAGGCGGTGTCGGCGGCACAGCAGCAGGCCCAGTCGGACATCAACGGCGCCAATGCCTACGCCCAGCAGATGGCCGCCAAGGCGCAGGGCGACGCCGCCTCGTTCGACAAGGTCTATGCGCAGTACCGGCTCGCGCCCGAGGTGACGCGGCGGCGCATGTATTACGAGACGATGGAGACCGTGCTGGCGCATGTCGACAAGACGGTCGTGCAGCCGGGCGGCGTGGTGCCCTATCTGCCGCTGCCGGCGATAAGGACCGGGAAGGCGGCCGCCGCGGAGCCGGCGCCATGAGCCTCGCCGAGCGCGTCGCGCGCAATCCGATCGCCTGGGCGATCCTCGCCATCGCCGCCGCGCTGATCGCGTCGAGCATCTTCGCGGTGGTGCCGGAGACGCGCCAGGCGCTGATCGTCCGGCTCGGCCAGCCCAACCGCGTCGTCAACGCCTTCCGCCCCAACCAGCCGTTCGGCATGACCGGCGCCGGCCTCATCGCGCATATCCCCTTCGTCGAGCAGGTGGTGTGGATCGACAAGCGCGTGCTCGATGTCGACATGGACCGCCAGTCGGTGCTCTCGACCGACCAGCTCCGCCTCGAGGTGGACGCCTATGCCCGCTTCCGGATCGTCGATCCGCTGCGGATGTACGTGGTCGCGCGCGGCGACGAGACACGCGTCGCCGAGGCGCTCCGCCCGATCCTCGGATCGGAGCTGCGCAACGAGCTCGGCAAGCGGCCGTTCGCGGCGCTGCTCAGCCCCGAGCGCGGCATGATAATGGACGACATCAAGGCGGGCGTGAACCGGATCGCCGCGCAATATGGCGCCGAGATCGTCGACGTCCGGATCAAGCGCGCCGACCTGCCCGACGGGAGTCCGCTGGACAGCGCCTACAACCGCATGCGCACCGCGCGCAACCAGGAGGCGCTCTCGATCCAGGCGCAGGGGCTGAAGCAGGCGCAGATCATCCGCGCCACCGCCGACGCGCAGGCCGCCAAGACCTATGCCGATGCCTTCGGCCAGGATCCGCGGTTCTACGACTTCTACCGCGCCATGCAGTCCTACCGCCACAGCTTCGGCGCGGACGGCGGGACCGATGGCGGATCGACCAGCATGGTGCTTTCCCCGAACAGCGAATATCTGCGCCAGTTCCAGGGCGTGACGCGATGACGTCCGGCGGCCCGGCGGTGCGTTCAAAATCCGTTCAGCCTTTTCCCGGCATCCCGCGCGCGTCCGCGGGGGCGGGGACATGACAGCAGGCCGGTAACGGCATCCGGCCCGTTCCAGCCCGATTTCAGGAGATTCCCGCCAGTGCGCCATGCCTACGCCATCACGACCGCGCTGATCGCCGGCGGTGCCGCCGCGACGCTCACGCTCCAGCAGCCGGCCGGCGCGCAGGTCGCGCAGAACGCGCCGGGCACGATCCCGTCGAGCGCGCCCCGGCCAGGCGCGCCGATGAGCTTCGCCGATCTCGCCGCCAGGCTGACGCCCGCCGTCGTCAACATCTCGACGACGCAGCGCGTGCCCGTGCAGAACGCCAGCCCGTTCGCCGGCACGCCGTTCGACGATCTGTTCAAGCGCTTCGGCGGCGGCGGCGACGATGACGACAGCGACGCCCCGGGCGGCGGTGGTGGCGGCAACGGCGGGAGCGGCGGCAACGGCCGGCCGGTGACGCGCGAGGCGACCTCGCTCGGCTCGGGCTTCATCATCTCGCCGGACGGCTATGTCGTCACCAACAACCACGTCATCTCGGGCGGCCAGCCGGCCTCGACCGCGCCGGTCGAATCGATCACGGTGACGCTGCCGGACCGCACCGAATACAAGGCGCGGCTGATCGCGCGCGATACCTCGGCCGATCTCGCCGTCCTCAAGATCGACGCCAAGAACCTGCCGTTCGTGCAGTTCGGCGATTCGACCCGCACCCGCGTCGGCGACTGGGTGATCGCGGTCGGCAACCCGTTCGGGCTGGGCGGCACGGTCACCGCCGGCATCGTCTCGGCGATCCACCGCAACATCGGCATCGGCGGCGCCTATGACCGCTACCTCCAGACCGACGCCTCGATCAACTCGGGCAATTCCGGCGGCCCGATGTTCGACATGGCGGGCAATGTCGTCGGCATCAACACCGCGATCTTCTCGCCGACCGGCGGCAATGTCGGCATCGGCTTCGCCATTCCCGCCGAGCAGGCCAAGCCGGTCATCGACGTGCTGCTGAAGGGCGGCAAGGTCAGGCGCGGCTATCTCGGCGTCGGCATCCAGCCGATCACCGACGACATCGCCACCTCGCTCGGCCTGCCGCTCAACCGCGGCGAGATCGTCAGCCGGATCGAGCCGGGCTATCCGGCGGCGCGCGCCGGCATCCAGCAGGGCGACGTGATCCTGCGCGTCAACGGCCAGACCGTGACGCCGGACACGACGCTCTCCTATATCGTCGCCAACCTGCCGATCGGGACGCGCGTGCCGGTCGATCTCATCCGCGACGGCAAGCCGCTGTCGGTGACGGTCCAGATCGGCGAGCGCCCCTCCGAGGAGCAGCTCGCCGGCGAGCTCGGCGGCGGCAGCGATGACGGCAGCGGCGCGGCGACGCCGGACGCCAATGCCGGTCAGAAGGCGGCGCGCGCCTCGCTCGGGCTGTCGCTCCAGGCATTGACCCCAGAGACCGCGCGCCAGCTCGGCATCCCGGCGACGACGCGCGGCGTCGTGGTCGGCGTGGTTGATCCGTCCAGCGACGCGGCGTCGAGCGGCATCCAGCGCGGCGACGTGATCCTCTCGATCAACCAGCAGCCGACCGTGACCGTGGCGGCGGCGGCGGCGGTGGTCGCGGCGGCGCAGAAGGCGGGGCGGCCGAGCGTGCTGCTGCTCGTCCAGCGCGGCGCGCGCCCGGCGCAGTTCATCGGGGTGAAGCTGAACACGGGGAAATAGGCGGGCGGATCCGCCCGCGTCGGCTGGGTATCTCGACGACGTTCTCGACTTCGCTCGAACGCCGCTCGATACGAACGGAGGATCGGGGCGAGAGCAAGACATGGCGGACGTGGCGGACGGCATCTTCATCGGCGCGGCCTCGGGCGGGGCAGATCCGCAATATCTGAAGCTCCGCCGCGCCAACCGCCACGGCATGATCGCGGGCGCGACCGGCACCGGCAAGACGGTGACGCTCCAGGGCATCGCCGAGGGCTTCTCGCAGGCGGGCGTGCCGGTGTTCCTCGCCGACGTGAAGGGCGATCTCGCCGGCATCGCGATGGCGGGATCGCCCGCCGCGCCGATGCACGACGCGTTCGCGAGGCGCGCCGCCGACATCGGCGAGAGCGACTGGCGGTATGCCGATACGCCCGCGGTGTTCTGGGACGTGTTCGGCGTCGCCGGCCATCCGATCCGCGCTACCGTCTCCGAGATGGGGCCGCTGCTGATCGCGCGGCTGCTCGATCTCAACGCCGTGCAGGAGGGCGTGCTGGCGGTCGCCTTCACGGTCGCCGACAAGGAGGGGCTGCTGCTGCTCGATCTCGACGATCTCCAGGCGATGCTGGCCGATGTCGCCGCCCGCGCCGACGCGCTCACCACCGCCTACGGCAATGTCAGCAAGGCGAGCGTCGGCACGATCCAGCGCGCGCTGCTCCAGTTGCGCGGGCAGGGCGCGGATCATTTCTTCGGCGAGCCGGCGCTCGACATCCACGATTTCATCACGCTCGACGACAAGGGGCGCGGGCAGGTCAACATCCTCGCCGCCGACAGGCTGATGTCGTCGCCCAAGCTCTACGCGACCTTCCTGATGTGGATGCTGTCCGAGCTTTTCGAGGCGCTCCCCGAGGTCGGCGATCCGGACAAGCCGAAGCTGGTCTTCTTCTTCGACGAGGCGCACCTGCTGTTCGACGACGCGCCGGACGCGCTGCTCGACACGATCGAGCAGGTGGTGCGGCTGATCCGCTCGAAGGGCGTCGGCGTCTATTTCATCACCCAGAACCCGGTCGATGTGCCCGACAAGATCGCCGCCCAGCTCGGCAACCGCGTCCAGCATGCGCTCCGCGCCTTCACGCCGCGCGACCAGAAGGCGAT
>CAXTPE010000045.1:0-16758 GCA_964245925.1 uncultured Sphingomonadaceae bacterium | reverse complement strand
TCTACTTATTCAACCCGGTCTTGAGACATTTCTTGCACGTTACGAAGTCATGATTCTGGTATCAATGATGCCATTATCGTTGATGGCTTCGTGGATGGGACTTGTAATACTGAATTGATTTCACGGTAGAATAATTGATGCGCGGAACGAGTCGAAAAATGTCAGCTAGATACCTAGCCTTCATGCTAGCGCCGGCACTCGGACTTGGAAGCTCTGCATATAGCAAAAGCAAACCCAAATTCGCGGTGAGCAGTGAGCCATCAACGATTACTGTTAAGGTTATCAATAATCGTCAGCAGCCACTAGCTGCGTATATTTACAAGGAAGACAGCGGCAGCCAGTCTATTATAGGTGCCGCCGGCGTCGATGGCATGTCAAAAATTAATATGTCGTGCACGCCTGGCATGATGCTACGAGCATCACCTCGAGACACGAGCTATTTCTTGTCAGACCCAACACCTTGCTCATCTGCTGTTACCGTTGTCCTGAGCCCAAAGGGGCAGCCGACTATTGCGAGGGCCAAGGTAGATACCAGGCAGCCTTTATTGCAAAGCTCAAGCCCGCAGGAGGAGCTGGCGTTGAATGACGTGCCGCGCTGTGCCCGTAAGCTCGGCACCATCTCGGTCGCCGACGGCGACGATACCAATGGTTGGACCGAGTTCAGCCTCGCCTCGCCCTCGAAGCTCTTGAAGGTGCTGATCCAGCGCTCGGGATGCTTCAATCTCGTCGATCGCGGCACGGGGCTCCACGCCGCGGAAAGCGAGCGCAATGTCGGCAGCGGGCTCGGGCTCCAGCGCGGCTCGAACGTCGGTGTCGGGCAGATCAAGGCGGCGGACTATGTGCTCGTCGCCGAGGTCCAGGCCGCCAACCACAATGTCGGCGGCAGCGCGGTCGGCGCCGGGGTCGGCGGGCTCGTCGCCGGCCGCTTCGGCGCGATGCTCGGCGGCATCGGCAGCCGCAAGCTGGAGGCCAACACCGTGCTCTCGCTCACCAACGTGCGCACCACCGAGACCATCCAGACCGAGGAGGGCTATGCCGCCAGGAACGACATCAGCTTCGGTGTGGGCGGCGGCGGCGGTTTCTTCGGCGGCGGCGCGGCGGCGGTCGGCGGCGGCTACGACAACACCGACATCGGCCGCCTCACCACCCTCGCCTTTATCCAGGCCTATTCCAAGATGGTCACCGATCTCGGCCTCGTCCAGCCCGGCCAGGCCGGCACCGCCGAGGCCTCGCCCAAGAGGACCTTTTCGACGATGGGGCCGGTTGCGATGCACCAGACCGCGCTCGCGAGCTCGGCGACCATCCGGACGCTGCCCCCCGGCGCGATCCTCTTTCCCACCGGAAACAAGGACGGTCTGTGGTGGGAGGTCGTGGACGAGAATGACAATGTCGGCTGGGTGCTGAACACCAGGCTCGCGCCATCAGATTAATAGTCGCTATCTCAAGTGCACCGTTGATCTCGGTTGAAAGCAACCTGACGCCTTAGCACTAATGCCCGTTAGGGCTGCGGTGTCAGGCTGGATGGCGTAGTCCGAGTTCGCGGAGGCAGGATCGCCGTCGGCTCGATCAGCCGAGGTCGTGAAACGTTATGAAAGCCGACCCGCGCTAGGCTCTATCGCCGATTATACCAGACAACAGTGCGGCAGGTGTGATCGCTGGCATCGCATCGTCTTTCACGATCCCATCCACCACGGGACGAAAGAGGGAGGCTAACACGATCTTTCGGTCATCGTCTGTGGCCGCGCCTTCCTTAATGAGGGCTAGATAGGTCTGAGCCATGCTCGCGCGAGACTCTGCGTCTATTGCCAGATGATGTTCGGTCATATAGACGCGGACGAGTATTCGCATCGTCCATAAGAACATGGTCAGGTACAGCATCGTAGAGGCAGCCGCGAACAGCAGCTCGAAATGAAATGTGGGCCGGAGGCCGGTCTTGGTCGCTCCAACTGCTTTCACGATCGCGGTCGAGAACAACCAATGTGCGAAGTCAAACGCGGTCCAGGCGACACCGCCGGCGAGGATGAGCCCAGCCAGCCCTACTCCGATGGCCCAACTGCGCCCCCTCACGGCCCCGGCACAATTAGCTTCACTTCGATCGCGCCACAACTTAACGGCGGACTCGATCCGTAGACGTTCAGTGAACGCCAAATATATTTCATCCCACTGCGACTGCCACTTTGTACGCTGTTCCTCTATATCCTCACCAATGCTAACTCGGTACCGCTCTAGAGTCTCGCGATCCTCCCGCCGAAGAGCGGCTAGTTCGTCGATCGCCGCGGAATGTCGATTCTCGGCATCGGTAAGCTTCGCGCCGTGATCAACGACCTGGCGTTCCAATTCAGAGCGTAGATTGTTGATAGCAAGTCTCGCAGCCGCAGCGTCGCGGTCAGTAAGCCCCGATGCTATATCGTGCCATGCGAACATGCCGTCTACCTGCGCGCGCGTCAAATACTGCAGAACCTGTTCCGGTCCTTTTGCCATTGCGAAAATGGCCGCACCGCCTGCCGCAACGGGACCCGTTACCGAGATCACGTGAGCCAAAGCGCTCCCTTCGGCTGAGGCAGCTGACAGAGGTGGGGGTCTGTGAGATCTGGCTCAGTACGTGCGATTTAACTAGTTCAATCGCATTCGGCTGCTGCGCCAATATGGGGATTTGTCCGGACAGCCTTGTCCATCGGCTCGTGAGTTCATTCAGAGATTGGGTGGCCGGTCCCTGCTGGGTCCGGGAAGCCTCCCGCATCCCCGGTACATTAGCCCACGCTTCCTGCTCGCGGGATATGTGCGCTTGCAAATCTGCGATGCTATCGAACCGTCGTAGACCGCCGCCTGTGCGACCGAAATCGATTTCTAATGCTTGCGCCATCTTTCCTCCGGGCCAATCACACGTGATCAGTGCCGTTGAACCAGGTGTATACGCTGCGAAGTGGATCCCGCGTCAATTTCGGTTCAATCCCATGTCTCGACTAAGCAGCTTCGTCTTCCAGAGCGCCTCGATCTCGCCGATCCGCTGTAGATCGTTCGTCCCGACCACCTCCAGCACGCTCACCTGATAATCGCTCGGATCGCGGAGCCGCAGCCCTACGTTCCCGCCGTGCCCGGAAGCGACATATTCTCGCCAGCGGCCAAAGAATCCGTCCTCGCCAGCAGCCTGCCCGACGTAGTGCTCGCGCGTGCGCGGGCAGGCGAGAAGGTAGATGCCGCGGGCGGAGCGCAACGCCTCCCTCCAGCCTACCGGCATGGCCTCGATCTCGGAGAGGCTCCGCACAAACCTCGTGAACCCGGGAAAGCTTTCCTCCTCCAGCTTTCGCGTCAGCTCCAGGATCGGCTTGTCGCTGCGATGAGCGCGCTGAACCCAGCTTCGCGTGCCGGCGCCCCACTCGACATGCAGGCGGCCGGCGTAGCCCGCGAGCTGCGGCGCCGCCCGGCAATCATAAAGATCATACACCCGGCCCTTGTCATGGCCGGGCACCTGACCGGTCAGCGGGTCGATCATGTCTGGCGGCACGGATCCCATCCGAGCGGCGGCATATAACCGACGAACAACGTGCTGCCCGTGTCGGGTGCCACCACAAAGCTTGCCCAGTACGGCGAGCCGAAGTAGGCGCGCCTCTCTGGGTCCTGAGTGCTCTGATACTGCTCGAACTGCTCCGGATTATCGCGCCACAAGCTGTATGGTGTCCGGCCTCCCGCATACTTGGCTTGATGCCGCAGCAGCCGCACGTCGGCTGGAGCGACACCTTCGTCCGCGAGCAGCATGTTGAAGCGGAGAGGCATGAATACATTTTCCAATCTGGAGACGATCGCAGAGCCGATCTCGGCCACAATAGCTACTAATTCAGCTTCGATGGCCGAACCCGGCAATTACAATAATTACCCGACTTACATCGACTGATAGCAATCGGATTTGATCATCTGCGGACCATCCAGACTGAAGCTGCACTGCTTGCTTTTGATACGTTCAAAACCCGCAGCGCTCATGCAAGCTTCTGCGTACGTGTCCGCGTCGGATGCGATCCGAGTCCGGTCGAGCGGGTCGGCAGCGACGTCATCCGGGTATTTAGACATGAGCGCCATCTGGCATTTGGCTGCCGCGATCCGTTGATCGGGCTTTTTCACGCACCCAGTGAAAGCGATGCCAAGCAGCAGTGTCGCTGATGCCAACCTCACATCCTCTCCTCCGGTGCAACGGGCGCGCCCAGTCTGCCTTTCAGAACAGCGCCATTCTGCGGCTCAGGCAACCTTGTATGAAGGGGCGGCCGTAAGCGGCGGCTACCGCGCTACACGGCCGCCAAAGATGATCGACAGACTGGCTCCCGCCAGCAGAAAACCGGCCGCGATCGCCACGAGCCCGTGTGGCACGTTCTGACTGGCGGTCCGCGTTATCAGGAAGACCGCGACGAGCAGGTTCGCGGTACCCCACAGGAAGTTTTCCAAGGCCGACGATTTGCCGATCCCGCGCGGTTTTGCCCAAAGCGTGAAGAAGGTCTCGCCGTGCAGCCCGCTGTTCAGATGCGGGATTGCGTTGCACAGCAGTGCACCTGCCACGAACATCAAAAAAGTAGACCACCAAATAATCTCGTGCTCGCCGCAGGTTACAGAACCTGATGCCACCTCGCCAAAACGTCCGCAACTACGCCGCGGACTGGTTGCATCACGAACGGCAGTAGGCAGATGTCTAGAGACTCTCCTCCCCGTCCGGCTCGCACCACTCGGTCGGGGTGGCGCCGAGCAGCGTCGTGGAGTTCTGCACCAGCGCCCCGCCGGAGTACCAGACCCCCTCCGGGCTCAGGAACGCCACCACTGCCTCGCCGCTCTCGATCGTGCGGACGAGCACGGGCCGCCCGATCGGTGGACTGTCTTTGTCGATCCTGCTCCAGGCCATGCGCGATGCTCCTCGTTGCTCGGCATCAACGAGGCATCGGCAACATAGTCCCATGATCGCTCCAAAACGGGTGCTCGGCAAAACGTCGCCGATGTGAGCGCATACTCGCGATCTTATAGCCTGAGCCCCGCAATAGTGCACACGCTGCAGCGCTTGTCCTATGAACAAGATCTGGCTATATCAGCTGCATGGAACTCAGCGAAGAACGTAACATTAAAGCGGGCGACCGAGGGTGCGTCGGTGTGCGCGCCGGCAATAACGCCGATCCGGCCAGCTACATCATGCTGTCCGATCCCATCACTCGCGCGGAACTCGCGCGCGTATCGATGGACGCCGCCGGGGCGTTCACGGTAACTACGCGCGGGCCGCTGCCGCGAGCGGCGATGGAGAAGCTGCTGGAACTGGCAGACCGGAGCTTGGCGATCGATCCGGCGTTCTTGGTGTCCGACGTGGGCGACGAGGACGCGGCGGCGGACTCGATCTGAGCGGCCGGGCCCCGGCGTTACTCGGCGGCAAGATCAAAAATGCCCTTACCTTCAGTGCCGCAGCCTAAATAACTGGGCAGCTGTGCGTGTGGCGCGCGGACGCGGCGGCCTTGTAGCCCGCTGCATGTGCCGACATATCCTCATCGTCTCAGGTGTCTGTTCAAGAGGACCATTATGCGATCGCTCGTTGCCTTGCTCGCGGCGTCGCTCGCCGCGACCGGTCTCGCCGCCGCGGTGCCGTCGCCGCGCGTCGCCGCCGGAAGCTTCGAGCAACTCGCCAAGCCGCTGCCACTACCCTACGACGAGCAGGCCAACGGCATGGCGGCGGTGGCCGGCGCCCGCGCCCGCGCGAGGGCGGCCCACAAGCTTCTGCTGATCGATCTCGGCGGCAACTGGTGCCTCGACTGCCGCATCCTGGCTGGCGCCGTCGCACTGCCCGATCTTGGCCCCTTCGTGCGTCGCCACTACGAGGTGGTGACGGTAGACGTCGGACGCTTCGATAAGAACCTAGACGTGCCCGCGCACTACGGCGTCGCCAACCGTCTGGAGGGCGTACCGAGCCTGCTGATCGTCGATCCGGTCGGCGATCGCCTGCTCAACGCGGGCGATACCGCCGCCCTGGCGGACGCCCGCGACATGAGCCCGCAGGGGCTCGCGGACTATCTCGCGAGCTGGGCGCGCTGAGCTTTGCGCGGGCCTAATCCGTAAACACGGCTCGGCAACTGTCGGCGCGGACGATATGGCTGCCGTCGCACCCTTAGCCGTTCGTTCCGGAGCACAGACATTGACGGTCCGCCAAGCCACCATCGCCGATCTGGACAGCGTGGCGCTGCTGTTCGACGCCTACCGGCAGTTCTACGACCAGCTCTCCGACCTTGATGCCGCGCGGGCGTTCCTGACCAGCCGGTTCGAGCATCAGCAATCCGTCATCCTGATCGCCCACGCGGGCGAGCGCGCCGTCGGCTTCGCCCAGCTGTTCCCGTCTTTTTCCTCGACGCGGATGGCGCGCACCTTCATCCTCAACGATCTGTTTGTCGCTCCCGACGCGCGCGGCACGGGGGCGGAAAAAGCTCTGCTCGACGCGGCGTGCGACTATGTCGGAAGATCGGGGCAGCCGAGCTGTCGCTCGCGACGGCCGTCGACAACGCTCGCGCGCAAGCCGTGTACGAGCGAGCCGGCTGGACGCGCGACGTCAATTTCTACGTGTACGAGATCGCGCTGACATAGCCGTCGTTGCCGAACCGCGGCTGCGCTTGCAGGATCGCCATCGCGACGGGCGGCAGCGGCAGGCTGTTCGCCCGCTTGCTCTTGGATCGCGCGGCGGGCAGCGTCCAGACGTTGCCGTCCAACTCCGACCATCGCATCTGCGCAATCTCGTTGCGGCGGGCTCCGGTATATAGAAGCATGCGCACCATCGCCCCGAACGGCGCCGGCACCCAGTCGCAGGCGCGCCATACCGAAACGATCTCGGAGTCGGATAGCACGCGGCTCCGCTGCGTCGTCTTTACCGGCGGCCGGACCCGATCGCAGGGATTGACGGTCATTAAGTCGCGATCGATCGCCCAGTTGAACATTGCCTTCAGCGTCTTCAGCAGATTGACGCCGGCGTGGGGCTTGCCGGCATCCACCAGCCCGTCAATCACGGCGATGATCTCGCGCTTCTCGATGGACGTGGCATTGCGCTCGTGCAAATGGGCGAGCGCCGGCTGGCAGAGCGACGATTGGCTGAGCCGCCAGGAGCGCGTGTTCCGTTTAAGGTGCAGCTCCACGTATGAGTCCACCAGCTCGGTGAGCGTCGGCGCCGCCGTAGCCCCCGACTCGACCGCGCCATCCTGCGCGCCGGCGTCGGCCAGCTCGCGCATCAGTGCCATCGCGCGCCGTCTGGCGTCGGCAAGGCTCAGCACCGGGTAGCGCCCGAGCATGTGCCGAACGAGCCGCTGCCGCCGCACGATCAGCGAGAAGGATTTTACCCCCGTCGGGGTCACGCGCAGATAGAGCCCGGGGCAGATCGCATCGGAATGCTCGGCCCTGCCACGTGCCGGAAGTTGACAGTTACTAATCCACCTGTCAGTCAGCTTGAGGCGTGCCATTGGCTATTCACTCGGGACACTTGGGTAACAACATGGGTAACAAAGGCGTGCGCTCCGCTGCTACCGTTAGAATACTATAGCAACATCCAGTATCGGACAAGTGATGTGACTTGAGCCATATGGCACTAATAGCTAGGATTGCTTCACAGCTTCTAAGCTTGTGGTCGCAGGTTCGAACCCTGCCGGGCGCGCCATTGCAGAGAACCGGATGTTGCCAGGCTGGCGACGACTTTCGAAACTTTTGGCCGCCGACGCTCCGCGCTGCCCTCGTTCGTGACGCGCGATCACACTGCGGTGCCATCGCCGAGGTCGGCAACGTGCTCGGCCTCCCGCGCGATCTCACCAAGATGCTAACCGGACTGGTGTGGGCTGTTCGATGGAGGGCATCTCCGCGACCAGATCGCGTCGCTCAACTTTAACGCCGCTAATCGCCTGCGGCTGACGCTTGGGTCCAGAATGCACCTCAACCTTGATAGGGATGTAGGTGCCGGGATCGACGGAGCCGCGCGGACCGTCGCCCGGTAGACACCGGTATCGGATTGTACCGCCGCTACGTTCGCCGCCAATGAGCTGGTAATCGGCGATGACAGCGAGAGGAGTTTGTCATCCGATCTGCCCGCCTGACAATGGTTCGTGAATGGGGACCGATCTCATGAGATCGAACTCCAGACAAAAGGCTACAAGCAGGAACGCCGAAAATCGCACCTCCGTGACGGGACAGACATAGGGTATTGACCCAAGATACCCATTGGCATGATACATATACCATTGGCAGGATTAGCAGGTGGGGGTCAGCTTATGGGGACGCATTGCGATAGCCAAAGTTTAAAGCTTCTTTCGGTGACGGCACTAGCCGGAATAGCAGCGTTCCCGAGCGTAGGCTGGGCGCAGACGGCAACCGCAGCCAACTCGAATATTTCTCAAGCCGCAACCGCCGCTGGCGGAGCGCCGACCGTTTCCACGCTTGCAACGCCTGCCACCGACAGTAGCGATATAATCGTAACGGCCAATCGCCGCGCCGAACTCTCGCAGAAAGTCGGCATTTCGATCACGGCGGTGAGCGGGGCCGCGCTAACCGAACAGAATGTGCTGCGCTCCGAAGATCTCGGCAAGCTGGTGCCCGGCCTGAACGCGACGTCGGCATCGGGTTCCTCGGTATCGAGCTTCATTATTCGAGGTGTCGGCCAGTCGGATTTCGGCGACCACGAAGAGCAGCCTAACGCCAGCTATCAGGACGGCGTGTACGTCCCCGTGGCCGCGGCGACCGGATTCCCGCTTTTCGATCTCCAGCGTGTAGAGGTGTTGCGCGGCCCGCAAGGCACCCTGTTCGGGCGCAATGCGACGGGTGGTCTTATCCAATATGTCAGCAATCAGCCTGCCGCAGGCACCAGCGGTCAGATCGAGGGCGCGCTCGGCGAACGCGATCTGCGCCGCGTCCAGGGGTTCATAAATGCCGGCACCGACACGGTGGCCGGACGACTGGCCTATTTCTACCAGGATCAGAAGGGATATTTGAAGAACATCGGCGGCCGCGACGAAGGCGACAAGAAGGTGTTCGCGCTGCGCGGCCAGTTGCGTCTGGCGCCGACCGATCGCACCGTCATCACGATCCGCGGCGAGGGGTTCAACCAGAACGGCACCGCGTTCGGCAATCCCTCCACCACCTCCTATGTCGGCGCCGACGGCTATTCGCAGTTCCTCCCCGACGATGTCGACGCCTATGGCACCGGGCCGGGCAACGACTTCTACGGCTATCGCAACCGACTGGGTTACCTGCGGGTATCGCTCAACGATCCGGGGAATACGTTCAAGCGGGTCCGCTCCATAGCCGGCACCGTCACCCAGGATCTGGGCGGCGCGACCCTCACGTCCGTCACATCCTATGGTTATGTCCACAATAACTATCGCGAAGACACCGATTACGGGCCGGTCTATGAGACGACGTTCGGCACGAACGCGCGGGTCCGCGATTTCCAGCAGGAGCTGCGGATTTCCGGCGGGAGCGGTCCGCTGCGCTACACGGCCGGCGCCTTCTATTTCGACGTCGACGGCCATTATAGCGGGTTTTTCGGCTTGCCGACGCTCTTCAACCTTGATCCCGATCCACGGACCGGAACCGGCGCGCAGCTGAACATCGACTATCGGCTGCATACGCGATCGGAGGCGGTCTATGGCCAGCTCGAATATGATCTCTCGCCGAAGCTGACGGCCATCCTCGGCGGCCGCTATACGTGGGATCAACTGGACTTCACCTATCTCGCGCACTGCGACGAAACGGCGGCCGGCGCCTGCGCCGCGCTGTTCGGGGCGGACGGGGTGAAGCCGATCGTGAGCAACCTCGGCACGATCCGCCAGCACGACCGTGAAGGCGACTGGAGCGGCAAGGCGCAGTTGAACTTCACGCCGACACAGGACGTTCTGGTCTACGCCAGCGCGAGCAAAGGGGTGAAATCCGCGGGCTACAGCGCGCCCACCGACGGATCGGTCCGTGCCGATCAGCTCGCCTTCAAACCCGAGCATCTTTACGCTTACGAGCTGGGCGTGAAGTCGCAACTCTTCGATCGCCGGCTGACGTTCAATACGTCGGCCTATTATTACGACTACAAGGATTTTCAGACGTTCCAGTTCAGCGGCGTCTCTTCGTCGGTGCTGAACCGCAACGCCACGGCCTATGGCGGCGAGGTCGAGCTGGCCGCGCGTCCCGGTCACGGGTTCACCGCCAATCTGGGCGTGGCCTATAATCACTTTCTGGTGCACGACATCGTCACGCCGGAAGCGCCGGATGGGGAAAACCAGAGGCCGGTCAACGCGCCACGCCTGCAACTGAACTGGGGCTTCGGCAAGACGATCGATCTGACCGGAAATTATACGCTCCGTGTCGATTATAGCGGGCGCAGGATCAGCCAGGTCTATTACAACATCGTCAACGCCCCCGTCGTGCGGGCACCGGACTATAGCGTACAGGATTTCACGATCCGGCTCGACAACCGGCGCGGCTGGTGGATCAGCGCTTACCTCAACAACGCCTTCGACGAACATTATCAAGTCAGCGCTTTCGATCTGACTTCGCTCGGCTACTCACTTCGTGGATACGGAGAACCTCGAACTTTCAGCGCGGCCCTAGGCTTCAAATTCTAAGGGCATGGCAAGCATCGCGGCGAGGACGATTGACCCCCTCGCCGTTCCGCGTGATGTAGGATCGCCGATCACGGCGGAATGGCGATGACCGATATGCGACTTCGCGGGCAGACGGCCCTGATAACCGGCGGTGCGAACGGCATCGGCCGTGCAACCGCGGCGCTCTTCGTCGAGCATGGCGCGGATGTCTGTATCGTCGACAGGAACGCCGACGCCGGGCGCGAATGCGTCGCCAAGCTGGAGAAGGCGGGTCGACGTGCGCTGTTCGTGGAGGCGGATGTCGCCCGGCAGGCCGATGTCCAGCGCGCCGTGAGCGAGACGCTGAGCGCCTTCGGCAGGATCGACATCCTGTTCAACAATGCCGGTAGCGTGCTGGTGAAACCCTTTCTCGAATTCACTATCGAGGAATGGGACATGATGCTCGACGAGAACGCGCGCAGCGTGTTCCTCATGACGCAGGCCGTGCTGCCGGGGATGCTGGAGCGTGGCCGGGGCAGCATCATCAACACATCGTCGACCTCCGCGAAGGCGGCGAGCACGTTGACGGCGGTGTATTGTGCGTCGAAGGCGGCGATGCACCAGCTTTGCCGGGCGATCGCCGTCGAGTATCGGGATTCCGGGGTGCGGTGTAACTTGATCTGCCCCAGCTTCGTCAGCACCGAGCATGCTCGCGCCGAGATGAGCCAGCTGCGGCGCTATGGTGTCGCCACCAGCCCGGAAGCGATATCCTCTTTGCAGGGGCGGATGTGCGAACCGGAAGAGGTCGCGACTGTCGCGCTTTTTCTTGCCAGCGACGATTCCAGCTTCATCAACGGCGCGGAACTGTTCGTCGATAACACGCTGACCGCCGTCTAGATCCGTGCGTTGGACGATCGACCCGATCAAGCCGGTTTCGACCTATGGCATCGCCGTGGAAAAGCTTCGCCAGCAGATCGCCCTTGGCCTGGTCGCGCCCGGCCATAAGCTTGCGCCCGAACGGCGCCTTGCCGAGGAACTGGGCGTCAGCCGGGTCACGCTGCGCGATGCGTTGCGCGTCCTGGAGGCCGAACGGCTGATCTCGGTCAAGCGCGGTGTGCATGGCGGCGCCATCGTGGCGAACGAGGCCGAGTTGGAGGACATCGCGCTGGCAAGAGTCAGCCGCGAACCGGCGGCGGCCTTCCGCGCGATGGAGTTCCGGCTCATCAACGAGCGAGCCGCCGCCCGGCTGGCTGCCGTGCGGCGTCGCGCGATCGATCTCACCCACATCCGACGGTCGTTGGCGGAGATGGAGGAGGCGGCATCGGGTGCCGCCTTTCGATCGGCGGAGGCCCAATTCAGGATCGGCCTTGCCGAAGGAAGCCAGAACGCCTGGCTCGTCGACGCGATTATCGACGCCATGGCGATCGTGTGTCCGCCGATGATCCGGTACTATGAGACGCGCGATCCGAAACTGGTGGACAGCCACCGCAATGTCCTGGCCGCCGTCGAAGCGCGCGACGAGGATGTGGCCGAGCGAGTGATGACGGAAACACTGGACTATGAATTGCAGCATCTGAAAGCCCTGACCAAGCTCAAGCGCTGAATGGGTCCGCCGGACCTGATCCGCGATCCGGCTCGGACAGGCGTTGATCTTTCCAATGGTATATGTATTATTCCTTTTCTCAACGCCGCATGTGGAGCGAATAACAAGCGTGGCTGAGCGCGAACCCGTGACCAAGACCAGGGCGTCGATGCGCGCACAGGTGCCGCTCCGTCGTTTCGTCGACCAATCCATCGTCATCAGTGGCGGCGCCAGCGGCATCGGGGCCGCGGCCGCTCGCGCCTTCGGTCGGGAAGGCGGGCGGATCGCGATCCTCGACGTCGCGGTCGAGCAGGGGCGCGCGCTCGCCGGGGAATTGCGAGCGGGAGGTGCCGAAGCCGCGTTCTTCCAGCTCGATCTCGCGTGCGCGGACCATATCGCCGCCGTGCTCGACGAGGTTCAGGAAAGCTTCGGCGCACCGGATGTCCTGTTCAGTCACGCCGGGGTCGTAAGCGTCGCGACGGTGGAGGAGACGACGCGCGAACAGCTCGACCGCATGCTCGACGTCAACGTGCGCGCCACGTTCCTGGTGTGTCAGCACGCCGTGCGGGCGATGGCGCGAGCCGGCGGCGGGGCGATCGTGATCTCGTCCTCGATCGGTGCCACGCATGCGTCGCCCCTGGAATCCGTTTATTGCATGACCAAGGCGGCGGTCTTGATGCTCGCGAAGTCGATCGCGATCGAATATCGCGATCGCGGCATCAGGGCGAACGCCGTCTGCCCCGGTTTCGTGCGGACGGGCCACGGCCTCCGGGAAATCGAGGACTTCGCCGCCCGCGGCATCAGCTGGGACGAGGACACGCTGCGGGCAAGCCAGGGGCGCATGTGCGAACCCGAGGAGGTTGCCGCGGCTGTGCTCTATCTGGCCTCCGACGAGGCGAGCTTCGTCAACGGCGTCGGCTTGTACGTCGACAACGGCTGGGCGGCGAAGGGGTGAGCGGCGTGCCGGAACCGCTCTCGACCATGACGACCGACGACCGCGCGCAATTGGCGGCGCTGGGCTACGTCTCCGACTTCAATCGCTCGATGAGCCTGTGGGAGAATTTCGCGCTCGGCTTCACTTATCTTTCGCCGGTGGTCGGCGGGTACTCGCTGTTCGCGTTCGGGGTGCAGACGGCCGGACCGCCGATGATCTGGTCCTATGCCGCCGCCGGATGCGGCATGATGATGGTCTGCCTCATCTTCGGCGAGATCGTTTCGCAATTCCCGATCTCCGGCGGCGTCTATCCCTGGTCGCGCCGGCTGATGGGCCGCAGATGGTCTTGGCTGACGGGCTGGATCTACGCCTGGGCGATGTACGCGACGATCGCGGGCGTCGCGACGGGCGCGGCCGCGTTCCTCGACCCGCTGATCGGCATCCCGGTCTCGCGCGGCTCGGTCACGATCGTGGCGCTCGTCACGGTCGCGCTGGCGACCGTCGCGAACCTTGCCGGCACCCGCACGCTTGCCAAGGTCGCGATGATCGGGTTCGTCTGCGAAATCGCGGGCGCCATCGTCGTCGGTGGCGATCTCCTGCTCTTCCACCGGGTCCAGCCTGTCGCCGCGCTCGTGACCGACTATGGATTTTCGGCCGGCGGCTCGTTCCTGCCGGCTTTCCTGGCGGCGTCGATCGTCGGCATGTTCTGCTGCTTCGGCTTCGAGGCCTGCGGCGACCTCGCCGAGGAGACGCCCGATCCCGGCCGGCGCATACCGGTCGCGATGCGGATGACGATCTACATCGGCATCACCGTCACCATCTTCTCCGTCGCCGGCCTGCTGCTCGCCGTTCCCGACATGCCGGCGGTGGTCAGCGGCCGCGTCGCCGATCCGGTCGCGTTGATCCTGTCCTCGGCGTTCGGCACGCTCGGCTACAAGCTGATCCTTTGCATCATCCTCGTATCGTTCATCAGTTGCGTGCTCAGTCTCCAGGCCGCGGTCAGCCGCCTTTTATACGCGTATGCGCGCGACCGCATGGTGATCGGCAGCGCCCTCCTCGCGCGCATGTCGCCGACCACCCATGTGCCCGTACCCTCGCTCGTCCTTGCCGGCCTGCTGCCGGCCCTGATCGTGTGCCTTGGGTTCTTCGTGCAGGACGCGCTTACCACCATCGTCAGCTTCGCCGCGGTCGGCATCTATGTCGCGTTTCAGGCGGTGGTGATCGCGGCCGCGCATGCCCGTCTGCGCGGTTGGGTGCCGAGTGGACAGTTCCGGCTCGGTATCTGGGCATGGCCGGTCAACCTGCTCGCCATCGTCTACGGTCTCGGCGCCGTCGCCAACGTCCTGTGGCCGCGTCTGACTCCCGGAGCCGAATGGTACGTCTCCTACGGCCAGATCCTCACCTTCGCCGCCGTGATCGGCGCCGGCTGCCTGTACCTGTTCACCACCCATCCAGAGCGCAACAGCAATGCACCCGCCGGCGATGCCTGGATCCTGTTCGGCAGGAACGGCCCCGCCGGACGGCGCGGCGGTTGATCGGGAGCAAGCATGTCCACATCCTTTGACTATATCGTCGTCGGGTCGGGATCGGCCGGCGCGGTCCTTGCCAACCGGCTGAGCGCCGACCCCGACGTACAGGTGCTGCTGCTCGAAGCGGGCGGTCCGGATCATGGCTGGGACTGGCGCCTGCACATGCCGGCCGCCCTGACCTATCCGCTGAACTCGAAGACCTACAATTGGGACTACAAGACCGAGCCGATGCCCGAGATGAACGACCGCGTGGGCAACTGGTTCAGGGGCAAGGTTCTGGGCGGATCGTCCTCGATCAACGGGATGGTCTACCAACGCGGCAACGCCCTCGACTTCGATGGCTGGGCCGATGATCCGGCGCTGTCGAACTGGCGCTATGCCGAATGCCTGCCCTATTTTCGCCGGTCGGAAAGCTACGATCAGGGCGCGGACGCCTATCGCGGCGGCGAGGGACCGCTGAAGGTCACGAAGGGCACCGGCTGCTCCGAGCTTTACACCGTATTCGTCGAGGCCGGTCTGCAGGCCGGCTATCCCTATAGCGGCGACATGAACGGCTATCAGCAGGAGGGGTTCGGCCGCACCGACCTGACGATCGCGGACGGGGTGCGGCAGAGCACGTCGCGCTGCTATCTCTGGCCGATCCGGAGCCGCCGCAATTTGACGATCCGCACCGGGGCGCTCGCCGCGCGCATCATCGTCAAGGCCGGTCGCGCGACCGGCGTCGAGGTTCTCCATGGCAGGAGCCGCCGCGTCTATGCGGCACGCCGGGAGGTGATCGTCTCGGGCGGCGCGATCAACTCGCCCCAGTTGCTCATGCTTTCGGGCATCGGGCCGGCCGATCATCTGACCACGCTCGGCATCCCGGTCGAGGCCGATCTGCCCGGCGTCGGCCGGAACCTCCAGGATCATGTCGAGGTGCTGATCCAGCACGAATGCCTGAAGCCGGTGACGCTCGCCAATGCCGGCAAGCTTCACAACAAGCTGCGCATCGGCGCCGAATGGTTGCTGCGCCGCACCGGGCTGGGCGCGACCAGTCATTTCGAAACGGGCGGTTTCATCCGCAGCGCCGCTGGCGTCCCGTCACCCGATATCCAGTATCACTTCCTGGCGATGGCCGTCACCTATGACGGCAGGAACGCCGCCGAAGCGCACGGCTTTCAGGTTCATGTCGGGCCGATGCGGAGCAAGAGCCGCGGTCACGTCACGCTGCGCTCGGCCGATCCCACCGCGCCGCCGAAGATCGTCGCGAACTGGATGACGCACCCGGACGATTGGACCGAGATGCGCCAGTCGATCCGCCTGACGCGCGAGATCTACGCGCAGCGCGCGTTCGCGCCCTATCGCGGCCGGGAGATCCAGCCGGGACCCGCGAACACCACCAACGCGGCGTTGGACGCGTTCATCCGCGCGCACGGCGACAGCGGCTATCATTATGTCGGCACCTGCAAGATGGGGTCCGACGAGATGGCGGTCGTCGACGGCGCGCTGAAGGTGCGCGGTATCGACGGCCTGCGCGTGATCGACGCCTCGATCATGCCGACCATCCCCAACGCCAACACCAATGCCGCGTCGATCATGATCGGCGAGAAGGGCGCGGACCTGATCCTCGGCGCATCGCTGCCGGCGAGCGAAGCGCCCGTCTTTCGCGCGGATACGAGCAGACAGCGTTAAGGTTCGATGGCGTCGCAGGCGTCGGCGATGCGCCGCAAGGCTTCCAGAAATTCCGCTTGCGACGCGGCGTAGGAGATGCGGAAGAAGGGCCCGAGCCCGAAGCACGAACCGGGGATCACGGCGACGTTCCACTCCAGCAGGTAATCGGCGAACGCGCGGTCGTCGTCGATCACGCGGCCATCACGCGCGCGCCGGCCGATCAGCCCCGCGCAGCCTGGATAGGCATAGAAGGCACCCTCCGGTCGGTTGCAGTCGATCCCGGGAACCGCATTCAGCGCATCCACGACAGGGTCGCGGCGGTGCTGGAACGACAAACGGCGCTCCGCCACGATCTGCTGCGGTCCGTTCAGCGCCGCGATCGCCGCGGCCTGACTGACCGACGAGGGACGAGGATTTCCGAGACCGCGATGTCGGCGATCCGTGCCGCCCGGCGGAACGGCCTGCTCACGCCTCCGCCGGCCCGCCATCGACGTCGAACGTCACGCCCTG
>CAXTPE010000044.1:0-16783 GCA_964245925.1 uncultured Sphingomonadaceae bacterium | reverse complement strand
GCCGAGATGACCGGCCAGAACGTCACCGAATGCACCGGCGGCGCGATCGCCGTCACCGACGAGGCGCTCGCCGACCGCTACCATACCCACTGCGACCCGCGCCTCAACGCCGGGCAGAGCATCGAGCTCGCGTTCCTGCTGGCCGAGATGCTCAACCAGGAGATGCGCGAGCGGCAGAAGCGCGCGGCGTGAGATCGCCCGGCTCAGGCCGGGCGGCGCGGGGCGTCCGGCGCCGCGCCGGAAGCCGAGGTTCTCGCCAGCCGCCGCTGCGCGCGGGCGAGGTGCCGCGAGAGCCGGCGCGCGGTGAACTCGGCTCCGCAGGCGAACCGGAGCAGCGGCCCGAACGCGTTGGCGGCGGCGGTGCCCACGAAATACAGGCCCGGCACGCTGGTCTGGAAATCGCGCGAGAGCACGGGCGCGCCCGCCGCCACGCGGACCCGCTCCCGCAGCGCCGGAACGAGAAACGGCAGCCGCGCGAGATCGACGCCATAGCCGGTCGCCGCGACGACGTGATCGACCTCCAGCGCATGGCGTTCGTTCGCCTGATCGATCGTCAGCAGCACGCGGCCGTTCCGCTCGGCCGCCGCGACGATGTCGGCGGCGGCGCGGAGTTCGACACCGGCATCGAAGCGCTCGCGCGTCACCCAGCCCGCCGCCGGACCCAGGAACCGCCGGGTCAGCCTTTCGCGCAGCTTCGCGGGCATGGCGTGCAGCAGCAGCGGCGCCCGCGTGAACGCGACCGACCGCCAGCTCGGGCCGATCGGCGTGAAGGGCGCGCGGATGCGCTCCGCCAGCGTGCGGCGGCGCGGCGGCTTGTGGAAGCGGAGCGCCCGCCGACGCGTGAGGAGGAGCGTCCGCGCGCCCGCGGCGGCGAGCTCGACGGCGCAATCGACCGCCGATGCCCCGCCCCCTACCACCGCGACGCTGCGCCCCGCGAACGCCCGGTAGTCGCTGCGGGCCGAGGAGTGCGACGCCAGCGCGGCGGGCAGCGACGCGAGCGTTGGCGCCATGCGCGCATAATGAGCGATGCCGACCGCCATCACGACCCTGCGGAACCGCGCCGTCCGGCCATCATCGAGCGTGATCTCGAAACCGTCGCCGGCGCTGGCGAGCGCCATGACCTGGCTGTCCTCCAGCATCGGCGCGAACCGCTGCTGGAACGCGCGCCCATAGTCGACGAACGTGCCCAGGGCGACGGGCGTGCCGATGTCGGCATAGCCGATCCCGTGATCGGCGCAGTATCGCGAAAGCGGCAGCTCCCGCCTCGGATCGGAAAGCGAGGATGCGAAGCCCTCGGACTTGAGCTGCATCCCCGATGGCATGGTCTCCCGCCAGGTCCGCATCGGCGAGCCGAAGATCCGGAAGGGCACGCCCGCATCGGCGAGATGGGCGGCGATCGAAAGTCCATAGGGACCGGCGCCGATGATCGCCACATTGTCCATATTGTCCTCGTCTGATACGTCGCGTCAGGCAACCGTGTCCGGGATGCGGCATTGATATGCTATCACCGTAATATGAACGCAACCGACCGATTCGGCCGCCTTCAAGCATCCGTGACCCGGCACGGGACGGCGATAGCTCCGGTAATCAACCGCAAGCTGCTTATATTTACCACGACTTGGTGGGCATCGGCCGCGTTACTCGCGTTCAGGCTTCAGCGTGCCGGCTTCGAGGTGACGCTACTTTGCCCCAGGGGCCATCCCGCCCGCGCGCAACCGGGATTGAACTGCATCGATCTGCCGGGCCGCGCGGTGCTCCGCACGCTGCGCGACGCGATCGCGCGAACCGATCCGCGCATGCTGGTGCCGATGGACGATCGCGCCGTTCGTTACGTCCACGCGCTGCATGATGTGGCCGACGCCGCCGTGCGCGCGCTGATCGAGGCTTCGGTCGGCCCGCCGGCGAGCTTCCCGATCGCGACATCCCGCCCGCGCTTCTCGGCGGCCGCCCGCGCCGTCGGCATGGCGACCCCGGCCGAGGCGGATGTCCGCAGCCTCGCCGACGTGCACGGCCACCTCGCGCGCGCCGGTGCGCCGCTGGTCCTGAAGCTCGACGGGACCGCCGGCGGCCGGGGCGTGGCGTTCGCGCGCACGCGTCGCGAAGCCGCGCGCGCGTTCCGGCGCCTGCATCTGAAGAGGTCCGTCGCCTTCGCGTTCAAGCAGCTGCTCGTCGATCGCGATCCGTTCTGGCTGGTCGACTGGGCAGCCGGCCGGCGGCCGTCGCTCAGCGCGCAGCATGTCGTGCGCGGCCGCTCGGGCGATCTCGCGATGTTCTGCCTCGATGGCAAGGTGCTCGGGCTCGCCGTCGCCGAGGCGGAGAGCTGCGGGGGCGAGACCGGGCCATCCACCTTCGTGCACCTCGCCGACCATCCGATGCTCGCCGTCCGGGCGCGGGCGCTGGCCGCGGAACTGAAGCTGTCGGGGTTCTTCGGGCTGGACTTCATCGTCGACGCGGCCAGCGGCGAGGAGGTAGTGATCGAGCTCAACCCGCGCATGACCGCGCTCTGCGGCCTCGCCGCCGATCGGCCCGACGGCCCGATCGCCGCCGCCGCGGCGGCGTTGCTGGGCTCGCCCGCCGGTCCGGCGGGGCCCGAGCGCCCGCGCGTCCGCCGCGCGCACTTCCCGTTCGCCTGGCTCGCCCATCCCGGCGATCGCCGCCTCGAACAGTGCCGCGACGACATACCGCCGGCGCATCCCGCGCTGATCGCCGAGATGCTCAAGCAGTCGTGGAACCATCGCGGGCCTGTCGCGCGCCTGTTCGCCCTCCCGAGGCACATCCGGCGCGAGCAACGAGCGGCGCGCGCCGGCGGAGGTGCTGCGATCGCCGGCTGGTCGACGATCGGCGCGGCGCTGCGGCCGCGAGCGCGCGGCCAGCTTGACTCGGCCCGGGCCGCCCCCTAACCGCCACCTTCCGCAGCGCACGGCCCCTTCGTCTAGCGGTCCAGGACGTCGCCCTCTCACGGCGAAAACACGGGTTCGATTCCCGTAGGGGTCACCAGCGATTGCAGTGACTTAGCCGCCAAATCGGCTGCTGGCGAGGTGTTCCCGCGCCATCGCTCCGCCCCCTGCGCGGCGATCGGCGAGCGGAAGCGGGGTCGTGGCGCTCATTTGCTCCCCCTCGAGAAACAGGGACGCGGCGCGGCGGCAAAGGCGCGGTCGAGCAGCCGGACGGATCGCGACGAGGCCGTCAGCGCATGGACATGCGGCGACCGTCACGGCATCGGCTAACCCAATGCGGTACAAGCTTAATCTATTTGCGGTAACTGGAGACCGACCGGCGGTCCGGGTCTGGGTGTCTGAGCAATGCGCGACGTGCGGCAACGTCTTCGATACTGGCTGCCGGCGGACGCGGGCTGGGCGCTTGGCGCGATCGCACTGCTGCTGCTGTCGGCGATCTGTTCCACGATCGTGCGGCCGGCGCCCCTGCTTGCGGCGGCGGGTGCCTTGTCCGCCAGCGCCATGCTCGTCCTGCACCTTGCGAGACAGCGCCGGCAGGAGCGCGACGCCGCGCGGATCTGCGGCCGGACCGACATCTCCAGCCCGCTGCGCGTCACGCTTCCGCTGATCGCGGCGCGCCTGCGGGAGTTCGAGCATCGCGGCGTACACATGCATCCGATCACCGGCCTGCCGACCCGCGAGCATCTCTTTTCGGCGATCGAGCGCGACATCGCCGGCGATGGCGACGCGATGCTCCTGGGTGTAATCAGCTTCGTCGATTTCACCCGCTTCTCGGCGTTCGATCCCGATGGCGCGCACGCCGCACTGGCCACGCTGGCCGAACGCCTTCGGTCGGCGGCGCGGCACGAGCACGTCATCGCCCATGTCGACCGCGACTGTTTCGCGATCTGGTTTCGCGAGTCCAGCCAGACTCGCGCCGGCGCCGAGTTCCGCGCGATCGTCCATGCGGTCGACCAGGAGATCGACCTCGTCGCGACCGTCCTGCGGCCCACGATCAAGATCGGCGCGGCGCACCTGTCGGCGGGCGACGATCCCGCGCTCCTGCTCACGCGCGCGATCGTCGCGCTCGAGGAGCCTGGCGCCGCCGCCGCGGGCTCGCTCCCGACGCAACGATCGGCCGAGGCGGTGCGCGAGCAATTCACGCTGGAGCAGGATCTTGCCCGGGCGATCGAAGGCGGACAGCTCAAGATGCTGTTCCAGCCCGTCGCGGATCTCGCGCTGGGCCGCATCGTGGGAGCCGAGGCGCTGCTGCGCTGGGACCATCCCGTCCTCGGGCCGATCCCGCCAGCCCGCTTCATCCCCGTCGTCGAGGCGGTCGGGCTCGGCGATCGCTACGGCGCCTGGGTGCTGAACGCCGCGGTCCGCGAGGCGAAGCGCTGGCGGACGCGCGGGCTCGAGGGCTTGCGCGTCGCGGTCAACCTGTCGGCGCGGCAACTGCTTGATCCAGGGCTCGCCAACACGATCGCGCGGACCCTGGAGCGCCACGGCGTCGATGCGGGCGCGCTTGAGCTCGAGCTCACCGAGACCGCGGCGATGGCGGACGCCAGCCGCACGCTCAGCCTGTTCGGCGAGCTCCGCGCGACCGGCATCTCGCTCGCGATCGACGATTTCGGCAGCGGCTATTCGAGCCTCAGCTATCTGAAGAACCTGCCGTTCGACAAGCTGAAGATCGATCGCGAATTCGTCCAGAACGTGCACGAGCGCCGGGACAGCCTCGCGATCTGCAAGGCGCTGCTCGAGCTCGGCCGGGGGCTGGACCTGCGGGTGCTCGCCGAAGGCGTCGAGACGGCGGACGAGGTGGCCGCGCTCGCGGCACTCGGCTGCACGCTCTTCCAGGGCTTCTTCTTCGCCAGGCCGATGGCGGCCGACGACTTCATCGCCGCGGCGCGCGATCCCGGCTGGATGGCTCGCCGGGCATCCGCGCCGCATCGCCGGCTGAACGATCTGCAGGAGCGCCTCATCGCATGAACCATCGTCGCTTTCCCGCCGCTTGCTGCGGCGTCCTCGCGCTGGCTGCGCTGCTCTCCGCCTGCGGCGGCGGCGGCCAGCATGTCCGTCCGCTCGCGGAGGCGATGCCGCGCGCAGGCTGGGCGGGTCGTGCCGGCGTCGGCGATGCGATCGAGCTCCTGAACAAGGGAGATGCGACGACGGCGCGGGCACGCCTCGCGCGCGTGCTCCGGCGCACGCCCGGCGACAGCGTCGCGGCGCTGCTCGTCAAGCAGATCGATACAAGTCCGAGGACGCTCCTCGGCGAGCGGAGCTTCGCCTATGTGGCGCGGCCCGGCGATACGATGTCGACGCTCGCGGCGCGCTTCCTCGGCAATCCGATGCTGTTCTACGGCCTGGCGCGCTACAACGACATGATCCCGGCCGGTCTCGCGCCCGGACGCACGCTGCGCATCCCGGGCGAAGCGCCCGCGCCGCGCGAACCGCGCGCTCCGGTGCAGAAGCCGGCCGAGGAGAAGCAGCCGCGCCCCGCGCCGCCCGCGCCGGCCGCACCCGCCACACCCGCCGCACCCGCCGCCCGGCCGGCCGCGGCGCCCCGCGCCGACGCGGCGCGGGCGGCGAAGCTGCGCGCCGCCGGGCTCGAGGCGATGAACCGGGGCGCCATCGACGGCGCCATCGCGCTGCTCACCCAGGCGGGCCGGCTCGATCCCGGCAATGCGCTCATCCGCCGCGATCTCGACCGCGCCATCCGCATCCGCGGGGCGGTGAAGGCGAAGCGCTGACGACACTTCCGCGAACGGACTCTTAACCGGCTGAATCTATGTTTGATTCCTGGCCCGCGCCTGCGCCGGGCGACGAGGAGCCAAGCGGTGCGGACGGTCGGTCGATACGAACTGCGCGAGCGGATCGGCGAAGGCGCGATGGCCGAGGTCTGGCGCGCCTATGATCCGGGCATCGATCGCGTGCTCGCCATCAAGCTGCTCAAGCCCGAGATCCAGGCGCAGCCCGAGGCGACCGCGCGCTTCATCCGCGAGGCCAAGGCGGCGGGCGCGCTGGCCCATCCGGCGATCGTCACGATCTACGACGTCGGTGAGGCCGATGGCTGCCCCTATATCGCGATGGAGCTGCTCGACGGCCTGTCGCTCGATCAGGCGCTGGCGGCGAACGGCAAGGCCTCGATCGAATCCGTGCTCGCGATCGGCGCGCAGCTCGCCGGCGCGCTCAGCTACGCGCATCTCTCGGGCGTGGTGCATCGCGACATCAAGCCGTCGAACATCATGCTGCTGCGCGATCGCCGCTCGATCAAGATCCTCGATTTCGGCATCGCGCGCGTGGCCGCCGGCGAGGACGGGGGCGGCGACGCGCATGTCCGGACGCAGATCGGCCAGGTGCTCGGCACGCCGCGCTACATGAGCCCCGAGCAGGCGCTGGGCCACGAGCTGGACGGACGGTCCGATCTCTTCTCGGTGGGCGCGGTGCTGTACGAGCTGCTGACCGGGCGGCAGGCGTTCGACGGCAAGAGCGCCGCCACGCTCGCGCTCCAGATCACCCAGGCTCAGCCGCCCGCGCTCGCCGGCATCGAGCCGATGTGCCCCGGCGGCCTGCGCTTCATCGTCGAGAAGCTCCTCGCCAAGCGGCCCGATCGCCGTTTCGCCGATGGCGCCGAGCTGGCGCGCGCGCTGGAACGCGAGGGCAAGGCCTATGAGGCGGTGAAGGCCGACGCCGCCGCGCGCGGGCGCTATGTGCCGCTCCAGCTGCGCATCACGCTCGCGATGGTCGCGGTCACCGCGGTGGCGCTGGCGCTCAGCATCGGCGCGGTGCTCGATCGCCAGTATCGCGCGATGGAGCGGATGGCGTTCGCCTCCGGTTCGTCGATCGCCTCGTTCGTCGCGTCGAACGCCGCGCTGCCGTCGGTCGAGAATGCCGCGCTGCCGCCCGATCAGCGCGACTGGCTGCCGGTCCAGGCGTTCATCGCGGCCGCCGCCAAGGACCAGTCGGTGCGCTGGATGACGATGGTCGACAACGACGGCGTCGTCCGCGGCGCGAGCGATCCGAAGCTGCTCGGCACGCGCTATCGGCTGCCGCTCGACGAACCGAACATGCATCGGCAAGGCGATGTCACGATCACCGATCTGGCGCTTCCGGACGGGCGCGCCGGGTTCCGCTTCGTCGAGCCGATCCGCTATGCGGGGCGCAGCTTCGGTCTCATCGAGGTGAGCATCAGCAAGGCCGACCTCCAGGCGGCGGCGGCGACGTCGCGCGATCTCTTCATCGCGCTCGCGATCCTGATCCTGATGGTCGTGGCGGGATCGAGCTTCACCGTCGCCCGGCTCCTCGCCCGGCCGATGCGTCGGCTCAAGCAGGCGATGCGCGACGTGGCGATAGGCGATCTCGATTTCCGCCTCTCGCATCGCCGCAAGGACGAGTTCGGCGAGCTGTTCGACGGCTTCAACCTGCTCGCCGCCGCCATGCAGGAACGGCTCGCCGCCGGCGATCGGGCGACGGGCGGACCCCGCCCGCTTGACGAGACGCGCGCCGCGCCGGCGCCGCCAGCGCGGGCGCCGGCCGCCGCCGCCGCCGGCACGCCGTTCGCGGCGCCGCCGCTCCGTCGGGCGGGCTGACGGACACGATGTACATCTGCCGCCTCTTCCACCGCGATCGTCCGTTCGAGCAGATCGAGGCGCGGCTGCTCGCCGAGGGATCGATCGATCTCGGCCGCGATCCCGCCGCCGACTGGCCGCTCGACGATCCCGAAGGGCTGCTCTCGCGCATCCACTGCACGCTCTCGGTGGACGGCGATGCGCTGACGCTCCGCGATCGCAGCACCAACGGCACCTGGCTTGAGGACGGGCGGCGCGCGCCCAGGGGCGAGCCGCTGGCGATCGCCCCGCGTCAGTCCATCCTGCTGGGATCGCTGATGCTGCACCTCGACCATGCGCCGGACGGGTGCGTGCCCGGCGCGGGAACCGTCTTCGCCGCCGCCCGGCCTGCGCCGGCGCCGCCGCCTTCCGTGCCGGCGCATCGCGACGAATCGCTCCTCGAGGCTTTCTGCGACGGCGCCGGGCTCGATGCGTCGAGCTTCTCGGGCGAGGATCCGGTCGAGCTCATGCAGCGGCTGGGCGCGCTCTATCAGCAGACCGTCGTCGGCCTCGCCGCGCTGGTGGCCGAACGCACCAAGGCCAAGGGCGCGCACCAGCTCGACCGCACCACGATCGGCGCGGTCGACAACAACCCGTTCAAGTGGATGCCGCCGCGACGCCTCGCCCAGGAGCTGCTCTGCGCCAGCCGGCACGGCTATCTGACCGGCGCGGACGCGGTGCGCGCGTCGATCGAGGATGCGACCGACCATCTCGGCGCGACCGCGACCGCCGCCGCCGCCGCCGTCGCGGCCGTCACCGAAGCGCTGTCCCCCGAGGCGATCGGCAAGGCGGTCGATGCGCGGGGCTTCTCGCTGCGCAGCCACGCCGCCGCTTGCTGGGATGCGCTGGTCCAGCGTCACGCCAGGCTGCGCGGCGAGGGCGAAGGCAGCGCGGCGGAGGCGTTCCGGGCCAGCTACGCGCGATCGGTGCGCCGCGAGCCGTGAGTATCGCGGTGCTGCCGAAGCTGTCCTATCGCTCGGTCGCGCGATCCTCGGCCGGCACGCGGTCCGGCAACGAGGATCGCGTCCTCGATTGTCCGGCGCGGCGATTGTGGGCGGTCGCCGACGGGATGGGCGGGCATGCCGATGGCGGCGCCGCCGCGCAGTCGATCGTCGATGCGCTGCGCGGCGTCGAGCACGGCCTGTCCGGCTACGCCTTCATGGCCGCGATCGAGGAGCGCGTCGCGGAGGTCAATGCGCGGCTGTTCGCCGGCGCCCGGCGCAGCGGCTCGACGCTGGTGCTGCTGATCGCGCACCAGGAGCATGTCGCCTGGCTGTGGGCCGGCGACAGCCGGGTCTACCGCCTGCGGGACGGACGGCTCGCCCGGCTCAGCTCCGACCATAGCGTCGTGCAGGCGCTGATCGATGGCGGCGCGCTGCCGGAACAGCGCCGGCGCGGGCACCCGCAGGCGAGCGTGATAACCCGCGCGATCGGCGCCGCCGCCGAACTCGCGCTCGACCGGGGTTTCGCGTCCACCGCCGTCGGTGACCGCTTCCTGCTGTGCTCGGACGGCCTCCCGCTCTGTCTCGAGGACGAGGACATCACCGATCTGCTGGCGCATCCGCGGCTCGACGAGGCGGCCGACGCGCTGCTTGAAACCGTGCTCGCACGCGGCGCGCCCGACAATGCGAGCCTCGTCGTCGTGGAGGTATGCGGCGACTGAGCGCGTGGACCGTGCGCAACCGACGCCGACGCGCGCTTTCCCCGGCCTCGCCGGCGATCAGACATCGGCGAGACGACGAACTCCAAGGGCGGTGGCTGCCGGGGTCGTCACGTCGCGCGGCGGGCGCGGCCTCGTCTTCTCGCCCCCCACTCGACCGATCAGCGCATTCAGATCGCCGAGCGCGCGCACCATCGCGATCCCGTGCGGACCGGCGACATATCGCGGCTCCCAGACGGGGGAGAATTTCTCCTTGTAGGCACGCAGGCCCCGGAAGCCGTAGAAACGCTCGCCATGATTGAAGAGGAGCGCCGCCGCCTTGGCCCAGATCGGCGCCAGCGGCCGTGATGCGATGCCGGACAGCGGCGCCAGGCCGAGCGTGAAGTCGCGGTATCGTTCCGCCTTGCCCCACAGCATCAGGTTGACGAACAGGAAGTCCATGACACCGGACGGCGCGTCGTCGGCATGGCGCATGAGATCGATCGACAGCTCGCGCCTGTTCTCCGTCTTCCAGATATTCGCGAAGGCGACGATCCGCCCTCCCGCGCGCGCGACCGCGCAATCGAAGCGGGCGAGATAGTCGGCATCGAAGCGGCCGAGGCTGAACCCCTTCTCGCGCTGCCCCTTGGCGGCGAGCCATTCCGCCGAGACGACCTCAAGCTCGGGAAGCAGCGAGCGCACGTCCGCCGACGGCACGATCGCGAACGTCACGCCTTCGCGGGCAAGGCGCTTGCCCGTCTGGCGCAGCGACCGCATCCGCCCGCCATCAAGCGTGAAATCCGCCAGGCGGACGATCGCCTCCTCGCCATATTTGACGATCTGCAGGCCCATCTCGATCGAGATCTCCAGCGTCCCGCTGCTGATCTGGTAGAGAAGGAGACGGCCTTGCGCCGCATCCGCCATCGCCCGGATCTCCCAGAGCAGCTCCGGCCAGGCGTCCGGATTGCCGGCCGGATCGCCCATCACGATCCAGCTGCTGCCCTTCACCTGGTACATCAGCACCGCGTCCTCCGCCCGGGACACGAGGAAGCGCTTGTCTCCGGTGAGCGCGAGATTGGCGTCCGTCCGGTCCGCCGTGCGCAGGATGCGGGCCATCACCTCGGAATCGACCGTCTCGGCGATCGCCGCGCGGGCCGGCGCGAGCAGCCGCCAGATCGCCGTCGCGCCCAGCATCACGGCCGCCGCGAGCGTGGCGCGCAGGAAGCGCGAGGCGCCGCCGTGGAGCGAGAACTGCCACCAGAGGTCGTTGCGGTAATCGAGCTGCTTGAAGGCGAACAGGCCGGCCCATATCGACAGGCCCAAGACCGCCGTCACGCAGACGAACCACACCGGCGACAGCGGCTGCGCGGTCAGCGCGGTACGACGATAGAAGGCCGGCTTGGTCCATTGCAGCAGCCCGGCGATCGAGAGGCAGATCGTCGCCTCCTCCCAGTCGAAGCCCTTGGCGATCGAGAAGGCCGCGCCGGCCAGCAGCAGCGCGCGTGTCGCGAAGAAGGCGCCGTCCAGCCGGCGATAGAGGCCGGGCGCGAGCAGCAGCAGCGCGGTGCCGACCAGGCTCGCCGCGACATGCGACGCTTCGATGAAGGGCAGCGGCACGAACGCGTGGAGCGCGCGCAACCGCTCCGGGATCGCCGGGACCGAACCGGAAAGCAGCAGGATCGCGCCGCCGACGAAGGTCGCCGCGCTCATGAGCAGCGGGGCGACGCCGCCCGCCACGAGCCGCGCACCGGCCAGCGCGCGCGCCGCCGGCCGCCGCCAATAGGCACCCTCGCGCACGACCATGACGACGATGCCGAGCGCGAGCGGCAGGAGATAGTAGATCGCCCGATAGGCGACGAGCGCCGCGAACAGCGCCGCGCGATCGCCGGGAACGATCGCCAGGATGACAGTCTCGAACACGCCGACACCGCCAGGCACATGGCTGACCAGCGCGACGATGATCGCGGTCGCGTAAGCGAGCATGAACGTCGGGAGCAGCGCCGGATCCGCGCCTGGCAGCAGCACGAACAGGGCGGCGCTCGCCGCCGCGAGATCGATGCCCGCGATGCCGATCTGGGCAAGCAGCTGCAACGGGCGCGGCACGGGGAGGCTCCAGCGGCCGATACCGATCGTGGCTGGCCCCCGGATCGACAGCGCGAGCAGCCCGGCGAGCGCGGCAAGCACGGCCGCGCCGAGGCCATGCGCCTCGCGCGCGCTCAACGCCATCGCGCCAAGTCCGAACGCCCCGCCGTGCAGCAGCAGCGCAACCCCCGCCATCGCGAGCACGCCCATCCAGAAGGTCGCGCTGGCGATCGCGACGATCCGCGCGATGTCCGGTCCGTCGAGTGCCGCCGAGGAATAGACGCGATAGCGGGCGGATCCGCCGGTCAGCGGCGAGAGGCCGAGATTATGGCTCAGCGTATAGCTCGTGAAGGACGCGAGCGCCGCCGTGCGCCAGGGCAGAGGCTTGCCGATCACACGCAGCGCCAGCACATCGTAGAAGGTGAGCGCCAGATAGCTTGCCGCCGTGAGAGCGACCGCCAGGGCGAGCCGAGCGGGAGCGATCGCATCCAGACCGGCACGCAGCGCCTTGAAATGCACTTCGCTCGTCAGGAGATGCAGCGCGACGAAGCCCAGCGCGAGGCAGGCGGACGCCATCGCCGGCACCAGCCAGCGGCGATGCTTCTCGAGAAGCGTCACCATGGTTCGTTCCCGCCAGCTGGTTGTCGCGGATCTCATGACGGCCTGGGCGCGCCTTGGCCGGTCGCGTGCGGCGCGAGCGCGCGCGCGATCGCGATCCGGATGGTGGCGGCGAGCCGATCGGGATCGCTGTCGAGGTAATGATCGCCCGGCAGCTTCACCCGCCCGACGTTCGGCAGCGCGAGCAGCGGGCAGAGGCTGTCCGTTTCCTCGGCCCCCCAGATGCAGAGCGCGGGCACCCAGGTGAGCATGCGCGCGGTGGGCAACGCCGCGGCATCCGGCTGCCGCCAGCTGAACACTTCCGAGGGCGAGGCCTGGAAATCGACCGTGTCGCCCGGCACCACCATCGCCACGAAGGCGATGCGGGCGCGCAATGCCGGATCGAGGGTGACCAGCCCGACATGGAGCATGTCGGCGCCGAAGGATTGCCCGATCAGCACCACATGGCCGACGCCCGGCAGCGCGAGCGCCTTGCGCATCGCCCGCTCGATGAGCGCGGTCGCCTCCTCCGGCGTGCGCCGCTTCCGATAATAGACGAGCGAGTTCACGCCGATGACCGGGAGGCCCGTGGCCGAGAGGCGCGCCGCCACCTTCGGGGCCATGCCGACGCGGAAGCCCATATCGCCGGAGAAGATGACGACGGCGACGCCCCGCTCGGCCGCGGGCGCGATCCGCCGAGCCGCCACCGTCGTGAACAGCCGCCCGCCGAAATAGCCGATATAGCCGAGAAATCCCGCCCCGCCGGCCACCAGGAGCAGCACGACCAGCACGAAGAGCGACAGTCTGCGCATGCTACCAACCCTCTCGCTGACGCGGCCCTTGCCTGCGCGACCGGCGAACGGGCCGGTTCGCCGGGTTCCCCGCCTTGCGTGGCCCGCGCGCTCGACATATGGCTACGGCCCTCCAGATTAGCGAAGCCTAATCCGCTCGCGGGCGCAGCCGGGCTGCCGCCAGGGGCATGATGACGAGGGAATACACCATCGCGCTCCGGGTCGTCCTGCTTCTCGGCGATCGCGCCAGGGCGCTGGAACTGGACGGATGACACGCCGCTTTCCGAATATATGTTCGTCAGCTTCTCGGCATCGGCGGATTATGTCGGCGCGCGCTTCGGGCGCTGTTATTACGACGTCGATCCCGCCGGCAGCCTCGCGAGCGGCCTGCCGGTGTATCCGGGCGCCGACAAGGCCGGCTGGAAGGACTGGAACCTCGGCATGATGGCCGCGCATTCGTTGACCGGCAACCTGACGCACGGCCTCGGCATCTTCATGACGGGTGGCTATCAGCGCCTGCTCGGCGTCTATCGGCGCTCGCCGATCGTCGATCGGGCCGGCAGCCCGGATCAATGGAGCGGCGCGGCGGCGCTGGAATATACGTTCCGATAGATGCGGGGAGATGAGCATGGCCACGTCGCGCGGCGCTTTGGTTCCGGCGCGGGCGCTGATCCTGGCCGCCGTGCTGCCGGTCTGGCTCTCGGGATGCGTCGGCCGCGCGCGGACGCCGCCGTCCCGCATTTATTACACCGGCCCGACATCGGATCATTTTGACGGCCAGCGCTTCTTCAATCCCGAGGGCGAGCAGGGCACGGGCGGAAGCCGCAAGGCCGGCGCCGCCGAATTCGCGCGCATCGCCACCGGAGCGGCCGGCAATCACGGCTGGCCGCGGTCGCTGCCCGTCCGTCAGACCGTGCCGCCCCGCCGCGTCGACGGCACGGAGATGCGGGTGACGTGGATCGGGCATGCGACCACGCTGATCCAGACGGACGGCATCAACATCCTCATCGATCCGGTCTGGGCGTGGCGCGATTCGCCGATCCAGCTCGTCGGCCCCAGGCGCGTCCGCAGGCCCGGCGTCAGGCTGGCCGATCTGCCGCCGATCGATCTCGTGCTCATCAGCCACGATCATTACGATCATCTCGACATCGGCACGCTGCGCTATCTGGCGCGGCGCGATCATCCGACGATCGTGGTGGGCCTGGGCAATGACAAGCTGCTCGCCGAACATGGGCTGAAGGCCGTCGCCGGCGACTGGGGCCAGCACATCGCGTTCCGGCCCGGGATCGACATCGAGATCATGCGCGCGCATCACTGGAGCGCGCATTGGATCGACGACATCGATCGGGCGCTCTGGGTCGGCTTCCGGATCGCGCTGCCGGGAGGCGACATCTATTATGCCGGCGATACCGGAGCGGGCAAGATGATCTGGGCGAGGCAGGCGGTCGAGCAGCGGCCGATCCGCCTCGCGATCCTGCCGATCGCGCCCTACAAGACCGCTCAAGCCGAGACCGGCAATCACATCGATCCGGACGAGGCGGTGGCAGCCTTCCGGCTGCTGAAACCGGCATATGCGCTCGGCGTCCACTGGGGCACGTTCGAACTCGGCCCGGAGCCCGTGAACGGCGCGCCCCTCCGGCTGGCGGCGGCGCTCGAGCAAAACGGCATCGCCGCCGATCGTTTCCGCACGCTCGATGCCGGTGGAAGCTGGATGATACCGGAAGCGAAGGACGGCACCGGGCCAGCCCCCGGGCGTCCTCCGGAGTGAGCTGACCGCCGGCCGCATGTTTCGCCGCTAGGCTAGGCGGATGAGTGTCTCACCCGTTTCCCACCTCGCGCGACCCAGCGTGAGCCTGCCGGCCGAGCTGCTCGAGCAGCTCGAAAACGCGCTAGCCTGCAGCCTTGGCCTTGAGCGCCTTCTTCGCCGCCGGTGCCTTCGCGGGTGCCTTGGTCGCCGCCTTCCTCGCGGGCTTCTTCCCCTTGGCCGGTGCCTTGGCGGCGCGCTCGGCAAGCAGCGCGACCGCTTCCTCCAGCGTCACCTCCCGAGGGACGCGGCCCTTCGGCAGCGTGGCGTGGGTGACGCCATCGCTGACATAGGGGCCGTAGCGGCCTTCCAGCACCTTGATGTCGGCGCCGCCTTCGCTCGCCGGGCCGAGCAGCTTGAGCGGCTCGCGGGCGCCGCCACGCGCCTTGCCGGCATTGCTGGCGGCGTCGGCGAGCTTGGCGACCGCCGCGTTCATCCCGGTCTCGAACACCTCGGCGGTGGACGCAAGCCGCGCATATTTGCCGTCGTGCAGGAGGTACGGCCCATAGCGGCCGATCGAGGCGGTGATCGGCTTGCCGGTCTCGGGATGATCGCCGACCGCGCGCGGCAGCGAGAGCAGCTTCAGCGCCAGCTCCAGATCGAGCTCGCCGGCATCCTTGGGAATGGACGCGCGCTTGGCCTCCTTGCCCTCGCCGAGCTGCACATAGGGCCCGAACCGCCCGCTCTGCCGCGTCACCGCCTCGCCGCCGACCGGATCGACGCCGAGCGCCTCCGGACCCGTGTCGTTCGCGGCCTCGGTGCCGCCGGCCTGGGCGAAGCGGCGGGTATATTTGCAGTCGGGATAGTTGGAGCAGGCGACGAACGCGCCGAAGCGCCCGCCCCGAAGCGCGAGCTTGCCGGTGGCGCACGCCGGGCAGAGCCGGGGATCGCCGCCGTTGCCCATGTCCGGGAACAGGAAGGGGGCGAGGAAGGTGTCGAGCGCGGCGGTCACCTCGGACGGCTTCTGCTCCATCACCTCGGAGGCCTTGGGCTTGAAGTCCTTCCAGAAGGCCTCGAGCACCGCCTGCCAGCCCGCCCGCCCGCCCGAGACGTCGTCGAGGCTCTCCTCCAGGCCGGCGGTATAGTCGTAGCTGACGTAGCGCTCGAAGAAGCGCTCGAGGAAGGCGGTGACGAGGCGGCCGCTCTCGTTCGGGGCGAAGCGGTTCTTGTCGGTGGCGACGTAGTCGCGGTCCTTGAGCGTCTGGAGGATCGAGGCGTAGGTCGAGGGGCGGCCGATGCCGAGCTCCTCCATCTTCTTGACGAGGCTCGCCTCCGAATAGCGCGGCGGCGGCTGGGTGGAATGCTGCTCTGCATCGACGCCCTTCCTGGCGGGCGCATCCCCTTCGGACATGCGCGGGAGACGGCGCGTCTCCTCGTCCTCGGCATCGGCGGAGGCCTGTTTGCCGGAGCCGACACCGGGATCGTCCCGCCCTTCCTCGTAGAGCGCGAGATAGCCCGGGAACAGCACGACCTGCCCGGTGGCGCGCAGCCCGTGCCGCCCGGTCGCCTCGCTCAGCTCGACGGTGGTGCGCTCCAGCCGCGCGGACGCCATCTGGCTGGCGAGCGCGCGCTTCCAGACCAGCTCGTACAGCCGCGCGTGATCGCCCGATCCGGCGCGATCCCGCCCGAAATCGGTCGGGCGGATCGCCTCGTGCGCTTCCTGCGCGTTCTTGGCCTTGGCGGTATACTGGCGTGGCTTGTC
The DNA here is from genome assembly GCA_964245925.1 of uncultured Sphingomonadaceae bacterium. GTDB lineage: Bacteria > Pseudomonadota > Alphaproteobacteria > Sphingomonadales > Sphingomonadaceae > Solisphingomonas. Next base: position 625 of record CAXTPE010000044.1, on the reverse strand, counting down.
CGGCACGTAGCTCGCGTCATAGCGGGTGGCGATCGCGCCGCGCGCCGCCGAGATGGCGGAGCCGTCCATCTGCACGCCGTCGGTGCGCATATAGGTGATCGCGCCCTCCTCGTAGAGCGACTGCGCCAGCCGCATGGTATGCGAGGCGGAGAAGCCGAGCTTGCGCGCCGCCTCCTGCTGGAGCGTCGAGGTGGTGAACGGCGCCGGCGGGTTGCGCACCAGCGGCTTCGTCTCGACCAAGGCGACCGAGAAGCGCCCCGCCTCGACATCCGCCCTGGCGGCAAGGGCATCGGCTTCGTTGCCTATCGAGAGGCGATCGAGCCTGTCGCCCCGCCAGCGCGTCAGCCGGCCCAGGAACGGCACGCCGTCCTGCTCCATGCGCGCGGTCACCGACCAATATTCCTGGCGCCGGAACGCCTCGATCTCGCGCTCGCGATCGACCACGAGGCGCAGCGCGACCGACTGCACCCGCCCCGCCGACTTCGCACCCGGCAGCTTGCGCCACAGCACCGGCGAAAGCGTGAAGCCGACCAGATAATCGAGCGCGCGGCGCGCCCGATAGGCGTCGATCAGATCCTCGTCGAGCGCGCGGGGCTTCGCCATCGCCTCCAGCACCGCCGCCTTG
>CAXTPE010000043.1:0-16813 GCA_964245925.1 uncultured Sphingomonadaceae bacterium | reverse complement strand
CCTTCATGCCGGCGAAGGTCGCCTTGGCCATGTTGAAGCATCCGCCGAGATTGGTGTCGATCACCTGCTTCCACTGCTCGTAGCTCATCCGCAGGATGGTCGTGTCGCGGGTGATGCCGGCATTGTTGACGACGATGTCGACCGGCCCCAGCTCGTCCTCGACGCGCTTGCAGCCCGCCAGGCACGCCTCGTGATCGGCGACGTCCCACCTGTAGCTGGCGATACCGGTCCGCTCGGTGAACGCGCTCGCCCTGGCCTCGTCGCCTGCGAAGGTGGCGGCGACGGTGCGGCCCTGATCCCTGAGCGCGAGGCTGATCGCCTCGCCGATGCCGCGGGTGCCGCCCGTCACGATCGCAACGCGTGCCATGTCGTCCTCTCCTCCATCTTATCGCCGGTCGAGGCTAGGCGCGGGGGGTCCAGCCTTCAAGCTCGCGAGAGACGATATTGCGCAGCATTTCGATGCCGGCGGGCCGCGCGTTGAGGCAGGGCAGATAGGCGAAGCGCTCCCCGCCGGCGGCGAGGAAGGTCTCGCGGCCGCGGATCGCGATCTCCTCCAGCGTCTCCAGGCAATCGGCCGAGAAGCCCGGCGCGACGATGGCGAGCCGCTTGACGCCGCGCGCCGGCAGCGCCGCCAGCGTGACGTCGGTCGCCGGCTCCAGCCATTTCGCCTTGCCGAACCGCGACTGGAACGAGACGAGCAGTTCGCGCCCCAGCGCCTGTCCGAGCAGCCGCGCGGTCTTGCGGCAATGGCAGTGATAGGGATCGCCGAGCGCCAGCGTGCGCGCCGGCATGCCGTGGAAGCTCGCCAGTATCGCGTCCGGCTTGAAATCCAGCGCGGCGACATCCTCCTCGATCCCGGCCTTGAGCGCCGCGATATGGGCGGGGTCGTCGTGATAGGGCGGCAGCGTGCGGAGCGCCGGCTGCCAGCGCATCGCGGCGAGCGCGGCAAAGGCGGCGTCGTTGGCGGTGGCGGTGGTCGCCGCGCAATATTGCGGGTAGAGCGGCGCCACGAGGATGCGCTCGCAACCCTGTTCCTTGAGCGCCGCGAGCCGCTCGGAAATCGCGGGCGATCCGTAGCGCATGGCATGATCGACGATCACGCCCTCGCCGAACGCACCCTGCAACGCCGCCGCCTGCGCGCGCGTGACCGCCGCCAGCGGCGAGCCCTCCCCGCTCCAGACCTGGCGGTAGGCGTGCGCCGACTTCCTCGGCCGCGTGGTGAGCACGACGCCACGCAATATCGGTTGCCACAGCACCGCCGGCAGCTCGACGACGCGGCGATCGGACAGGAACTCGGCGAGATAGCGGCGCACCGATCGCGCATCCGGCGCGCTGGGCGTGCCGAGGTTGACCAGCAGCACGCCGATGCGCGGCGGCGGGATCGCGGGATGATCGGGCGGCGCGTTCATGCGGCGCCGCCCTGGATCGGCAGCATGCGGTGCCGCGTGCCGGTCACGGTGAACAGCGCGTTGGCGATCGCCGGCGCGAGCGCGGGGACGCCGAGCTCGGCGACGCCGCCGCTGGGCTCGGCGCTCGGCACGATCCGCACCCTGATGTCGGGCGTGTCGGCGAGCGTCGGCAGGCCGAGCCCGGCAAAGCTCGACACGGTCGGCAGGCCGCGCGAAAAGCCGATCGGCGGGCCGAGTGCCGCGGCCATGGCGAAGACGATGCCGCCCTCGATCTGCTGCGCGACGATGTCCGGGTTCACCACCCGCCCGCAATCGACCACCGCGGTCACGCGGTCCAGCCTTATCGTCCGTCCGGCCGTGACATGCGCCTCGGCCAGCATCGCGACATGGCTGCCGAACGCGCTGTGGCAGGCCAGCCCCTGGCCGCTGCCCGGCACGCCGCCTTCCCAGCCGCCGAGCGCGGCGGCGGTGGCGAGGCAGTTGGCGAGGCGCGGCTGGTCGCCGAGCAGGCGGATGCGGAAGGAGAGCGGATCGATCCCGGCCCTGGCGGCGAGCTCGTCGACGAAGCTTTCGGTGAAGAAGGCGGTATAGCTGTGCGCGGCCGATCGCCAGATGCCGGTCGGCACCGCGATGTCGGCGCGGTGATGGTCGATCGCGAGCGCCGGGATGGCATAGGGCGGCGCCGCGCCATCGACCGCCATGGCCCGCGTGCCGGCGGAGGACGGCGCCGCGATGCGCGCGCGCCATGCGGCGATCGTCCCGCCCGGCCCCAGCGCGGCGGCGAGCCGCGCGCGCGCCGGCGGGCGCATGCGATCGTGCAGCGTCTCCTCGGCGCGGCTCCAGCGGAGCTGGATCGGCCGCCGGGTCGCGACCGCGAGGATCGCCGCCTGCGCGATCGCGTCATGCTCGAGCTTGCGCCCGAAGCCGCCGCCGACGAGCATCGGATAGAGCGTCACCCGATCCTCGGGCAGCCCGGCGGCGCGCGCGGCGGCGGCGCGCGCCAGCCCCGGCGCCTGGGTCGGCGCCCAGACGAGCAGCCGGTCGCCCGCGAGCTGCGCCGTCGCGCAGAGCGGCTCGATCGCGGCATGGGGCGCGAAGCCGACGGCATAATCGGCGGTCACCGGATCGGCGAGCGCGCCGGCGATGCCGCCGCGCGTCGCGACGCGGCTGCCCCTGGCCGCGAGCGCCTTGTCGAGCGCGGCGGCGATGCCGGCGTCGTCGGGAAACGCGCCGGTGGTGGCGAAGCGCGGCGCCAGCGCGGTGACGGCGCGCTCGGCCGCCCATGTCGTCTCCGCCGCCGCCGCGACCCAGCCGGGGTTGCCGAACACCGCGAACACGCCCGGCACCGCCCGCGCGGCCTTGCGGTCGATCGCCGCCAGCGACGTATCGCCGAGCGGCGCCTGGCGGACGCAGGCGAAGAGCATGTCGGGCAGGCGCACGTCGGCGGCGAAGCGCGCGCTGCCGTCGAGCTTGGCGGGCAGGTCGAGCCGGGGCAGCGAGCGCCCGGCGAGCCTGCCGGCGCCGGCGGGCCGGAGCTCGGGCGGATCGGGCGGCGTCATCCCCGCCGCCGCCTCGGCGAGCTCGCCGAAGCGCAGGCGATCGTCGCCGCGCACGACGAAGCCGGCATCGGTGTCGCAGGCCCGCCAGTCGATCTTCCAGCGCTTGGCCGCCGCCATGCAGAGCAGCGCGCGCGCGGTCGCGCCGGCGGCGCGCAACGGCGCCTCGAAGCCGCGCACCGAGGTCGATCCGGCGGTCATCATCAGCGCCGAGCGGATCGCGACCTGCCGCGCCACCCACGCGCCGGCCGGCTGGACGAACGGCGCGAGCATCGCCTGGGCCTGCTGCTCCGCCAGCAGCGTGTTGGCGTAGAGCGGTCCGATCGGAGCGGGCTCGACCGCGACCGTCCGCCAGTCGGCGCCGAGCTCGTCGGCGAGGATCTGCGGGAGCGCGGTATATACCCCCTGCCCCATCTCGGCCTGCGGCACGACGACCGACACCTGCCCGTCGGCGCCGATCTTGAGGAAGGCGCCGAAGATCGTCTCGCCGGGGGCGGCGACGACATTGGGGAGATAGCGGCGCGGCCACGCCCCCCAGGCGACCAGCAGCCCGGCACCGATCCCGCCACCCACGATGAGCCCGCGCCGGCCGATCTCCATCGGCAAGCTGATAGGAGAGCGGGTGGAGGAGCGCCAGCGGGCGCCGGCACGAGAACACGGAGCGAGAGATTCCCCTCGCGGGCAAATCGCTCTAAGGCTGGCCGCCATGCCATGCCGGACCTTGCCTTGACGCCGCATCTCCTCGCCGCCGCCGCGCCGCTCCAATGGAGCGCGCTCGGGCTGTCGCCGATCGCCTTCCATGTCGGGCCGGTGCTCGTGCGCTGGTACTCGCTGGCCTATATCGCCGGCATCCTGCTCGCCTGGTGGTACATGCTGCGCTTGCTCGCGCAGCCGGGCGCGCCGATGGCGCGGCGGCATGCCGACGATCTCGTCTTCTACGCGACGCTCGGCATCCTGCTCGGCGGGCGGCTCGCCTATGTCATCTTCTACCAGCCGCGGATCTGGCTGCATCCGCTCGACGTGCTCAAGCTCTGGGAGGGCGGCATGTCGTTCCACGGCGGTGCCGCCGGCGTGAGCATCGCGATCCTGTACCTCTGCCGGAAGAACGGCCTCGCGACGCTCCGCGTCCACGACTATATCGCCTGCTGCGCACCGGGCGGGCTGTTCTTCGGGCGGCTCGCCAATTTCGTCAACGGCGAGCTCTGGGGACGGCCGACGACGCTGCCGTGGGGGATGGTGTTCCCCCGCGCGCCGGACGCGCTGCCGCGCCATCCGAGCCAGGTCTACGAGGCGGGGCTGGAGGGAATCGTGCTCGGCGCGGTGCTCGCCTTCGCCTTCTGGCGGACGGACGCGCGCTACCATCCGGGCAAGCTCGTCGGCATCTTCCTGGTCGGCTACGGTCTTTCGCGCTTCCTGCTCGAGGAGGTGCGCGCGCCCGACGAGGGGCTGGAGCATCTCTCCTGGGGGCTGACGATGGGGCAGACGCTCACCATCCCCATGCTGATCGTCGGCCTTTGGCTGATCTGGACCGCTCGAGGACGCCGCGCGCGCGTCGAGCCGATCGCGGGAGGATCGAGCGTCGCTTGACCTCCCCCGGGCGCTCGAGGAGCGGATTCGCGACAGGGGGCCGATCCCCGTCGCCGACTGGATGGCGCGCGCCAACGCCGAATATTACGCCACCCACGATCCCTTCGGCGCGGCCGGCGACTTCATCACCGCGCCCGAGATCAGCCAGATGTTCGGCGAGATCGTCGGGCTCTGGCTGATCGACCTGTGGCGCCGCGCCGGCAAGCCGGCCGTGCGCTATGTCGAGCTCGGGCCGGGGCGCGGCACGCTCGCCGAGGATGCGCTGCGGGTCATGCGCAACCAGGGACTGGAGCCGCCGGTCGATCTTGTCGAGACCAGCCCGATCCTCCGTGCGACGCAGGCGGATCGGGTGCCGCGCGCGACCTGGCACGCCGCGATCCGCACGCTGCCGGATGACGCGCCGCTGCTGGTGGTCGCCAACGAGTTCTTCGATGCGCTGCCGGTGCGCCAGTTCGTCCGCGCGATCACCGGCTGGCGCGAGCGCATGGTCGGCGTCGGCCCCGAGGGCTTCCGGCCCGAGCCGGGGCGCGAGCCGTGCGACGGGCTCGTCCCCGCCCGCCTCCGCGGCGCCGATCCGGGCGGCATCTACGAGACCTCGCCGGCCGCCGCGTCGCTGATGAAGTCGCTCGCCCGGCGGATCGCCGCCCAGGGCGGCGCGATCCTCGCGATCGACTATGGCTATGCCGGCTATGCCGCCGGCGACACGCTCCAGGCGGTCCACGCGCACGCCTATGCCGATCCCTTCGCGAAGCCGGGCGCGAGCGACCTCACCGCGCATGTCGATTTTTCCGCGCTGGCCAACGCCGCCGAGGGCGCGGGACTGACGGTATCGGGGCCGGTGCCGCAGGGCGACTGGCTGACCGAACTCGGCATCGGCACGCGCGCGGCCCTGCTCGGACAGGCCAATCCGCGGCGCATCCACGACATCGAGGCGGCGCGCCACCGCCTTACCGATGGCGACGAGATGGGCCATCTCTTCAAGGCGCTCGCCGCCGTCGCGCCGGGCTGGCCCGCGCCCGCCGGCTTCGGCGAGGAGGGCGAGTGAGCGCGGCCGTCGAGGTGGTGCGGAGCGCCGCGCTGGCGGGGGTCGCGCACGGTTTCCTCGGCCGGCGCGGCGGCGTCTCGGCCGGGCTGTACGCCGGGCTCAACGTGGGGCTGGGCTCGGACGATGAGCCCGGCGCCATCGCCGAGAACCGCGCGCGGGCCACGGCGGCGGTGCTGCCCGGCGCCGCGCTGGTGACGGTGCATCAGGTCCATTCGGCCGACGTGGCGACCATCGCCACGCCGTTCGCCGACGATGCCCGCCCGCGTGTCGACGCGCTCGTCACCGATCGGCCCGGGCTGCTGCTCGGCGTGCTCACCGCCGATTGCGGGCCGATCCTGCTCGCCGACACGGAGGCCGGCGTGGTGGGCGCGGCGCACGCCGGCTGGAAGGGCGCGCTCGGCGGCGTGCTCGGCGCGACGGTCGCGGCGATGGCGGCGCTCGGCGCGGACCGGGCACGGATCGCCGCCGCGATCGGCCCGTGCATCGCGCGCGCCTCCTACGAGGTCGACGCGGCGTTCCGCGACCGCTTCCTGCGCGACGACGAGGGCCACGAGCGCTTCTTCCTGGCGGGCCGCGCGGGGCATGCGCAGTTCGATCTCGAAGGCTTCATCGCCGCCCGCCTCGCCGCCGAGGGGATCGGCCGGATCGACGCGCCGGGGCTCGACACCTATGCCGACGAGGCGCGCTTCTTCAGCTACCGCCGCGCGACCCATCGCGACGAGCCGGGCTACGGCCGCCAGATCAGCCTGATCGGCGTAGGTAGCGCGGCGGATGTCTCGCCAGGCCTCCTTGCGGAGCCCCGGAGCGGCTCATAAGCTCATCGGCCATGACCCATGTTCTTCCGCGCGCCCTGTCGTTCCTCGCGGCCGGGCTCCTTGCCGCCGCCGCGATCGCGCAAGACCCGCCGCGCGTGACGCCGATGACGCCGGACGTCGTCGCCAGCTATGAGCAGACGCTCCCCTCGGCCGATTTCATCCGCCGCGAGGCGATGGTGCCGATGCGCGACGGGACGAAGCTCTACACGGTCGTGGTGATGAAGAAGGGCACCGCCAACGCGCCGATCCTGCTGTCGCGCACGCCCTATGACGCGTACGAGGAGACCCATCGCGTCGCCAGCCAGCGGATCGTCGACATCCTCGAGCTGATGGACTCGGACTTCGTCGAGGACGGCTATATCCGGGTCTACCAGGACATCCGCGGGCTGCACCGCTCCGAGGGTGCCTATGTCATGAACCGGCCGCTCGCCGGCCCGCTGAACGACACCGGCATCGACGAATCCACCGACGCCTATGACACGATCGACTGGCTGGTGAAGACCGTGCCCGAGTCGAACGGCAAGGTCGGCATCATCGGCTCCTCCTATCTGGGCTTCACGACGCTGATGGCGGAGATCAACCCGCATCCGGCGCTGAAGGCGGCGGTGCCGGAAAGCCCGATGGTCGATGGCTGGATGGGCGACGACTGGTTCCACAACGGCGCGTTCCGCGTCAGCTCGCTCGATTATGCGGTCGGCCAGGCGACCGACAAGGCGCGGGGCGGCGGCGAGTTCGCGCTGGGCGCGGGCGACGACTACACCCGCTATCTCGAGGCCGGCTCGGTCGCGGACTTCGCGGGGATGCTGGGCATCACCCGCTATCCAGGCGTCCGCAAATTCCTCGAGAACCCCGCCTATACCGAGTTCTGGTCGCTCCAGGCGGTCGACAAATGGCTCGCCGCGCGGCCGCTCACGGTGCCGACGATGCTCGAGGTCGGCCAGTGGGACCAGGAGGACAGCCATGGCGCGCCGGCGGTCTATCGCGCGCTGGAACCCAAGGACACGCGCAACGACATGGTCACGCTCGTGATCGGGCCCTGGCGCCATTCCGGCGCCAACCACACCGGCTATGATCTCGGCGCGCTGAACCTGACCGGGGACACGGCGCGCGAGTGGCGCGTCCGCACGCTGAAGCCGTTCCTCGATCATTGGCTGAAGGGCGCGCCCGATCCGCACACGCCGCCGGTGCTGACCTACGCGACCGGCGTCAACCGGTGGGAGAGCTCGCCGCGCTGGCCGATGGGTGTCGCGACGCCGCTCTATCTGGCGGCCGACGGCGCCGCCGGCTTCCGGCGCCCGGCTGCCGCGGGGCATGACGATTATGTCAGCGATCCGGCGCACCCGGTGCCGTTCCTGCCGCGCCCGATCAAGCTGAGCGACGCGGCGCAGTGGAAGCCGTGGCTGGTGCGCGACCAGCGCTTCGTCTCCGACCGCCCCGACGTCGCCGCCTGGAAGACGCCGCCGCTCGACCGGCCGGTGCACATCATGGGCGCGCCGGCGGTCGAGCTGTTCGCGGCGACGACCGGCACGGACAGCGACTGGGTGGTCAAGCTGATCGACGTCTATCCGAACGACGTGCCGGAGGGTCCGGAGCAGGGCGGCAAGCCGTCCATGGCGGGCTATGAGCTGCCGATCGGGATCGAGATCTTCCGCGGCCGCTATGTGAAGAGCTTCGCGCAGCCGGCGCCGCTCACCCCGGGCAGGATCGAGCATTACCGCTGGGCGCTGCCCGATGTCGATCATGTCTTCCTGGCCGGCCACCGGATCATGGTGCAGATCCAGTCGAGCCTGTTCCCGCTCTACGACCGCAACCCGCAGAGCTTCGTCGCCAACATCATGGTCGCCAGGCCCGGCGATTACCGGCAGGCGACGCAGAGCATCTGGCACGGCGGCGCGACGGCGAGCGCGGTGGCGTTGCCGATCGTTCCCTGAACCGGCTCGGGCCGGCGGCGGCGTGACGGCGCGGATCGATCCGTTCCACGCGATCGCCATCAGCCGGCTCGCGCATCGGCTCGGCGTCGAGGGACGATCGATCATCCACATGGAATTCGGCCAGCCGTCCACCGGCGCGCCGGCCGCGGCCATCGCCGAGGCGCACCGCATCCTCGACACGGACGGCATGGGCTATTGGGAAAGCCCGCTGCTCAAGGCCCGGATCGCGCGCCATTACCGCGAGGCCCATGGCGCGGCCGTCGATCCGGAGCGGATCCTGCTCACCTGCGGCGCCTCGCCCGCGCTCGTGCTGGCGCTGTCCTGCCTGTTCGCACCGGGCGCGCGGATCGCCTTCGCGCGGCCGGGCTATGTCGCCTACCGCAACGTGACCAGGGCGCTCCACCTCGATCCGGTCGAGCTGTCCTGCGGCCCGGTCGAGCGCTTCCAGATCACCGCGGCGGCGATCGAGCGGCTCGATCCCGCGCCGGACGGCCTGATCGTCGCCAGCCCCGCGAACCCGACCGGCACGATCATCGATCCGGAGGAACTGACAGCGATCGCGCGGGTCTGCCGCCGCCGCGGCATCCGCATCATCTCGGACGAGATCTATCACGGGCTCAGCTACACCGCCCCCGCCCGGTCGATGATCGCCGACTGCCCCGACGCGCTCATCGTCAACAGCTTCTCCAAATATTACAGCATGGCGGGATGGCGGCTCGGCTGGCTGCTCGTCCCGCCCGAGCTGATCGGCGCGGGCCGCGCGCGCATCGGCAACCTGTTCCTGTCGCCGCCCTCGCTCGCCCAGCACGCCGGGCTGGTCGCGTTCGACTGCCGCGACGAGCTCGACGGCCATCTCGCCACCTACACGCGCAACCGCCGCCTGCTGCTCGACGCGCTGCCGCTGATGGGCGTGCGCAGCATCGCGCCCCCCGATGGCGCCTTCTACGTCTATGCCGACATCGGCCACCTGACGCGGGACAGCCTCGCCTTCTGCGAGCAACTGCTGCGCGACACCGGCGTCGCGACCGCGCCGGGGGTGGATTTCGATCCCGTCGACGGGCATCGCTTCCTGCGCTTCAGCTTCGCGGTATCGACCGACCGGCTCGCGGACGCGCTGGCGCGGATGACGCCCTGGTTTCTCGCCCGAGCCTTGGCGTCGGGCTGAGCGACACGGGCGGCCGCCGGGCATCCCGCCCGATCCTTGGCCCGTTCACGCGCATCTCCGATCCTTGGAAGCGAGCCGCGCCTGAATGGCCCCGCTACAACGAAGCCGACGGAGCAACCGGCTGCCTTGTCGCGCGCGGCAAAGGAAGCTGGATCCCCGCCTTCGCGGGGACGACAGGGAAGGTGCGGGGATGATGGAGGTAGGTAAAAGCCGAAGTCATCACGCTCTCGGCGATGTCGCCATGACGCTTTCCTGATCGACATCGCATCGCCGAGCATGTCTGACGAAGCACTCGCCGGCAACGCGCCGCCAATATCCACCCGCCATACCGGGAGACGGTTACTGTCCCAGCCATTGCCGCCTGTATGAAAGCCGGGAGCCGGAAGCGCGCGCGATCGCTGTTCATTCGCAAGCCGATCGGTCAGATCCTTGCCGATGCCGGCAACCCCTCCCTGGTGCGCTCGCTGGGTCCCGCCCACCTCCTGCTGCTGGGCGTGGGATCGATCATCGGCGCCGGCATCTACGTCATGACCGGATCGGCGGCGGCCCATTTCGCGGGGCCTGCCGTGCTCCTGTCCTTCCTCCTGGCGGGCACCGCCTGCGCCTTCGCGGGGCTCTGCTATGCGGAGCTGTCCTCGACCATGCCGGTGACCGGATCGGCCTATGTCTATGCCTATGCCACATTGGGCGAAGTGGCGGCCTGGGTGATCGGTTGGCTGCTGGTGCTCGAATATGCGATCGCGGGCGCCACCGTCGCCGTCGGCTTCTCGGGGTATTTCGTCAGCCTGCTCGCCAGCTTTCGCGTGACGGTGCCCGCGGCCATCGCCACCCCCTTCGTGCGGTCCGTCGCCACCGGCGGAGGCTATGACTTCGTCGCCGGCGGCGGCGTCAACATCATCGCGAGCGCGGCCGTGCTCGTCATGGCGACGCCGCTGGTGTTCGGCGTGCGCCAATCGGCCGCCATCAACAGCGCGATCGTCATGCTGAAGATCGTCGTGCTGATCGCCTTCGTCCTGTTTGGCGCGAACGCCGTCGCGCCGAGCCGCTGGACACCCTTCCTTCCCCCCAATGAGGGCGGCTTCGCGTTCGGCTGGCCGGGCGTCTTCCGCGCGGCATCGGTGATATTCTTCGCCTATCTCGGCTTCGAAACCGTCTCCACCGCCGCCGCCGAAGCGCGAAATCCCCAGCGCGACGTCCCGCTCGGCATTCTCGGGTCGCTCGGCCTGTGCACCTTGCTCTACATCGTCGTCGCCGCCGTTCTCACGGGGATCGTTCCCTATCGCGAGCTTGGCGTCGCCGATCCGCTCGCGGTCGCGGTCGACGCGATCGGCAAGCCCTGGCTCCTCCTGTTCGTCAAGGTGGGCGCCGTCATCGGCCTCACCTCGATCCTGCTTTCGACATGCTATGGCCAATCGCGGGTATTCTACGCCATGGCGCGCGACGGATTGCTCCCGCCGATGTTCAGCGCGCTCCATCCGCGATTCGGCACGCCGTGGCTCGGCACGATCGCGATCGCGCTGGGCATGGCGCTGGCCGCCGGGCTGCTGCCGATCACCTTGCTGGGCGACCTCATCAGCCTCGGCACGGCGAGCAGCTTCGCGATGGTCTGCTTCTCGGTCATGTGGCTCCGCAACGTCGAGCCCGATCTTCCGCGGCCGTTCCGCGTGCCGCTCGGCGGCGTCAGGATCGCCGGCCGATGGATCGGCGTCGTGCCCGTGCTCGGGATGGTCATGTGCCTCGTCATGGTGGCACCGCTTGCGATCGACATCATCGCCAAGGCGCTGGCCGGCAACCTGCTGCCGGCACTGCTGCTGCTCGGCTACATCGCCTGCGGCGCGCTGCTCTATGCGCTCTATGGCGCGAAGCACTCCCGTCTCGGCCAGGGACTGGCGCCTCGCGCGACGCGATCCGAGACGCCGCGGCTCAACGAAGCTTGAACTGGCTCGGCGGCACGCCGAAGGATCGATGGAACATGGCGGTGAAGGCGCTCGGGCTCTCGTAGCCGACGTCGAAGGCGACCGTCGTCACCGGGCGACCGGCGGCGAGCAGCGAGAGCGCCTGCATCAGCCGCACCTGCTGCCGCCATATCGCGAGGCTCATCCCGGTCTCGATACGGAAGGCGCGCGTGAACGTGCGCCGGCCCATGCCCGCGAGGACCGCGAGTTCATCGAGGTCGTGCTGGCCGGCCGGATCGGCGATGATCGCGGCGCAGACGCGCAGCAGCCGGTCGTCGCGAGGCATCGGCGCCTGATAGGGCGCGCTCGGCATCGCGCGAAGCTCGGTAAGCAGCAGGCCGATCAGGCGCTGGTTGCGTCCGGCGATCTCGTACGACGATCCGAGATGCGCGACCTCGATAATCAGCGCCTTGAGCAGATCGGTCACCTCGATGACCCGGCACTCCTCGTCGCGGGAAAAAAGCTCGTTCCGCGCGAAATACAGGGTTCTGAGCGAGACATGACCCCGGCAGGAGACCTCGTGATCGACACCGCGCGGGATCCAGATCGCGCGCTGCGGGGGAATGACGAAGCTCGCCTTCGCGGTCCTGACGGACATGACCCCCGTCGTCCCGTAGAGAAGCTGATCGCGTCCGTGGCTGTGCCGCGGGTCGACGAAGCCCGGCCTGTACTCCTCCACGCGCCCGACGATCGGGCATTCGCTCTCGTCGATAAAAGGCAAGGAGGTCATTGGCCTGTTATCGACATATCCGATCGTCGTATCGGGCATGGGCGGCATCGTCCAGAAGGGACGCTCCCCTCCCCCCGCTATCGTTCCTGCCTGGTCGCGAGATAATCCGAAGCGGTGGTGGGGCCGATCGCGGTGGTGTCGGTGTGCGATGCGAGCATCTTGCGATATTCGAAGAAGAAGTCCGCGCCGGACGGCATGCCCGCCTTCTTCCAGGCCGCGTCGAGCGCGGCCGCCCTGTCCGGCGGGGTTTCGGCGGGCTGGATGAGGATGAAGTCCCATTCCGCGCCATCGCTGTGGACGTAGAGCTGACGGGGCGGAGGGCCGACCGAGCTGTTGACGGCGTCGCACCGCGCGATGAAGCGCAGGAAGGCCTCCTGCTGTCCCGGAGCGATCTGATAGATCTCGATCATGGCCTTTACCGGCCTGACGTCGGCCGGCGGTGGAGCCGCCACGGTGACCGGCTTCGCGCTCGCGGCGAGCGGGGTCGCGATCAACAGACAGGCAAGCAGCTTCGACCTCATCATCTATCTCCAATCCTTGTCGGGGGAACGTCCTTGGCGAACCAGCTCGTCGCCGCCGTCGCCTGTCTCGGCCATTTTTCGTCGAGGCTCGATGCGTCGTAGAGCCGGCCGTTCTTCATCACTTCGGAAATGGCGCCGGCCGCCCGGATGTCCTGCCGCGGATCACGATCCAGGATGACGAGATCGGCATATTTGCCGGGCGTGATGCTGCCGATCCGATCGGCGCGACCGATGGTCTCGGCACCGCCGATCGTCGCCGCGCGAAGTATCTCGCCGGCGGTCATGCCGCCCATCGCATAGGCTTCCATCTCCCAATGGAAGCCGCGCCCCGGCACTTCGCCATGGGCACCCACCGCGAGCAGGCCGCCGGCGCGCGCCATCCGGGCGGAGTCCGCGGCGATGCGCGGGAAGAGATACTCCGACAGCGGACGCCAGGGGCGGCGCGTCATCATCTGCGCGACCGAGAACGGCGGCGTGAAATGCCGGAACTTCGGATCGTCGACCGGGCTTTCGGTGGTGATGAAATAATCCTGCCCGGGGGGGCCGCCATTGACGATCTGGAGGGTCGTGTCGTTGCTGGTGCGGCTGCGCGCGAGGAACTCGACGACGTCGCGATACAGCGGCGTCGCCAGCGCATGCTCGTTGCCCGAGAAGCCGTCCGCGATCTGGGTGAGATCGAGCTTCAGCGACAGCGCACCCTCGCAGGTCGGCATCATGCCGAGCTCGCGCGCGGCGATCACGGTCCATTGGCGCTGGAGTCGGTTGCCGATCCGGTACTGCTTGAGGTTCCTCGTCCGATAGAAGTCGCGATAGCGCCGCTCGAGCACGCGCGCGTCGTCGAGGGAAGCAAGCCGGTTGAACGAGAACAGGGCCGTCCCCGTCGACGGCAGCCGCGGCCCGACGACGAGCCCCGCATCGATCAGATCCTGATAGGCGAACATGTCGATGCTGAGCGTCGAGGGATCGAAGGATGTCGTGACGCCATAGGCCAGCCGTGCCCGCAGTCCCCAGTCGTCCATTTCCAGCACGTTGCGCCGGATGGTCGCGATATGATCGTGGACGTCGACGAAGCCCGGAACGACCGTCTTGCCGGTGATGTCGCGCACCGTCGCGCCAGGCGGAACCGCGATGCCGCCAATCGGGCCGACCGCGGCGATCCGGTCGTCGGTGACCAGGATGTCGGCCCGCTCGATCACCTCGTCGCCGCGCATCGTGATCGCGCGCGCGCCGCGCAGCAGGACGCTTCCGGTCGGCCGATCGCGCGGGAGGAAGACGGGCGCCGCATAGGCTTCGACCCCGCGCGTGCCCGGCGCGGGCGCATCGGCCGACCAGCCGGGCCGGTCGGCCGGATCGAGCAGCACGCCGGAGAGCGGTCGACGATAATAGGTGTCGCCGACCGCCCAGGCGATCGTCCGGCCGCCATCGGCCCATTCGAAGAAGTCGGCGCCGATCGCCGTGATCCGGCGATGGCGCAGGCCGGGCTTCGACAGGTCGATCGGGCGCGACGCCGGGCCGCGCGGCAGCTCCACCAGGTGCAGTTGCTGCGCGACCTGCGCGAGCGCCCAACGTCCATCCGGGCTGATCCGGATGTCGTCGACGCGCTGTGGGCCGTCCTGGAAATACCAGCCGGGTCCGGTCACCAGCAGCGCCGGACCTCTGGCCCCGGTCGCCAGATCGACGGGCGCGACGCCGTCGAAGAACTGGACAAGCGCGCTGTTCGGATCGGGCCCGAAATGCGGCTTGCCGTTCATGACGCCGCTGGTCACGACATGTTCGGCCGCGCCGGCGAGCGGCAGCGCCACCAGCGCCGCCTGGCGCGGGCCATAGTCCATGTAGAGGTGGAGACGATCGGCGCTCGGCGAGCGTTCGGCGAGGATCGTCGCGCCGTCCGGGGTGAAGACGGGATTGGTGTAGAAGTCCGGCGAGCGGCTGATCTTCCGCGGGGCGGCGCCGCCGTCGGCGGGAGCCAGCCAGATGTCGCCGGCGCCCTTGGCCGTCCAGGTCACATAGACGATCCGGCGGCCGTCGGGCGACCAGCTCGGCTGATATTCGGGCTCGGCCGCGGCCGTCAGCCGGTGCGGCATGCCCTTGTGGTCGAGCGGCATCACATAGACCTGGCCGAGCGCGGAAAAGGCGAGCGTCCGCCCGTTCGGCGATTCCTCGGGCGCCTGGATCAGGCGGGCGCGAACCGGCCCGGTCTCATCCGGAACCTCGACCCGGGTGAGCGGCCCCAGCGCCATGTCGACATGCGCCAGGAACGGCACGGTCGTGCTCGTGCCCGTCGCGATGTCGATCCGGGCGATCTTCCCGCCGCGCGCGACGAGCAGCGCGCGGCCGTCGGGGGTGAAGGCGTAGCGCGGCACGATGTCCTGCCACATCGAGGCTTCGAGCTGGTCATGCTCGATCGGGAAGGCGAGCCAGCGATCGGCGCCGCTGGCGAGATCGCGCAGGCGCAGCCCGGTGCGTCCCTCGTAGCGGACCGCATAGGCGAGCGTCCGTCCGTCCGGCGAGAGCATGGGGCGAAACGCGGAGCCCGGATTGAGCTCCTTGCGCGCGCCCGCCGGCTGCGACACGATCGTCGCCTCGGCGCCGGTGGCCAGATCGCGCCGGACGACGGTCCATTCGGTCAGCTCGTCGAACGGCAGCGTGCCTACATGCCGCGCGAAATAAAGGCTGCGTCCGTCGGGCGAGGCGACCGCGCCCAGGCTGCTGCGCCATTCGTCGCGGCCCGCGTCGGCGGCGGGCTTGACCGGCACCAGCAGGGTCGTCTTGCCGTCCAGCCCGTAGCGCCACAGTTCGAAGCTGTTGAGGCTCGGCCGGTAACGGCTGACGAACAGCGCCCGTCCATCGGCGCTCCAGGCGGGCGAGACCAGCACCGTGTCGTCGTCACCGAAGCTGAACTGGCGCGCGCCGCTGCCGTCGGGCCGCGCGATCCAGAGATTGTCGGCGCCCGAGCGATCGCTGACATAGGCGACCGATCGGCCATCCGGCGAGAAGCTCGGCTGGCCCTCGAACGCGAGGCCGCGCGCGATCGCCGTCGCCCGGCCTCCGCTCGCGTCCATCGCATAGAGGTCGCCGAGCATGTCGAAGACGATGCGCTTGCCGTCCGGCGAGCGATCGAGCGACAGCCAGGTGCCCTCGCCGGTGTCGAAGGCGATGTGCCGGGTCGGTCGCAGCGGCAGCGCGCGGCCGCGCGGTTCGGCCGGGCGCGCGGCGTCGATGCCGGGATCGACCTGAAGCCGCGCGGGCACCGGCGGAACGTCGCCGGGCGGCGCATCGCTCGATGCCGCGCCGCCGCTGCCGCCGCCGAATGCCAGGGCGGGGAACCGGGCGACGTCGGCGTCCTTGAAGCGGGACACGAACATGGCGCGCGCGCGATCCATCCGCGCCTGTCGCTCGGCCGCCGCCCATGGCGAGTTCATCAGCATCTGCTCGCAGAACGGGCAGGCCGCCGCCGCGACCGACCCGAGGATCCCGAACAGGAGCGGCCAGGATCTCACGAGGGCCGAATGCCCGACGCCGCCGGACGCCGCGGGCGACTAGAGCGCACGGCCGTTCGCGATCCTGTAGAAGATGCCGCTCTCGTCCTGGCCGGTCAGCTGGAGCGTACCCTCGATCGTCAGCACGTCATAGTTGAAGGAGACCGGCGATCCGGTCCAGACCTCGATAAACTGGGCCGGGCCCGGATTAAGATGGTAGGGGCAATCGGGCGGATAGGCGAGCAGCACGAAATGGGTCTGCCGCTCGCCGTTCTGCAACGGCATCATGTAACCGCTGACCCTGATCTTCTTCCCCGCGAGCGCCGCGACGGCGGGCGTGAAATCGGGCTTGCCGTAGACCGTACCGGCGGCATCCTTGCGCTGGACCTCCCTGGTCGCCTCGAGCGTCGACCAGGGCGTCCCGCCGGCGGGCGTCGGCGCCGGATACCAGACCTGCTCGGTCGGCGCGGCCGGCCGCGGGCCCATGCCGGGAAAGGCGGCGGCCGGTGCCGCGGCGATCGCCAGCAGCATGGCGCATGCGACCCGTTTCATCCGAAGTTCCTTCTAGGTGTTTAGTCCCGGTATTTGGTGGTGTAATATTCAGCCATCATTGGAAGGAC
>CAXTPE010000042.1:0-16813 GCA_964245925.1 uncultured Sphingomonadaceae bacterium | reverse complement strand
CGCGCGGACCCTTGAAATATTCCTGGATCCACGGGTGATCCAACGCCAGCAGCTCGTCGATGGAGCCGACCGCGATGACCTTCTTGTCGGCGAGCACCGCCACGCGGTCACAGATGGCGTACAGCGTGTCGAGATCGTGCGTGATCAGGAACACCGTCAGGCCCATGGTGCGCTGGAGCGACTTGGTCAGCTGATCGAACGCGGCGGCGCCGATCGGATCGAGCCCGGCGGTCGGCTCGTCGAGGAACAGCAGCTCGGGATCGAGCGCGAGCGCGCGCGCGAGGCCGGCGCGCTTGCGCATGCCGCCGGAGAGCTCGGACGGATATTTGGGCGCGGCGTCCGCCTTCAGGCCGGACATCACGATCTTGTAGGCGGCGATCTCGTCGAGCATGCGGCCGTCGAGCTGCGGATAATATTCGCGCAGCGGCACCTCGACATTCTCGGCGACGGTGAGCGTGGAGAACAGCGCGCCGCCCTGGAACAGCACGCCCCAGCGCCGCCGCACGTCCTTGGCCTCGTCCTCCGAACGATCGATCATCGCCTCGCCGAACACCTCGACCGACCCCGCCTCGGGGCGCTGCAGGCCGATGATGGAGCGCATCAGCACCGACTTGCCGGTGCCGGAGCCGCCTACCACGCCGAGGATCTCGCCACGGCTCACGGTGAGGTCGAGGTTCTCGTGCACCTTCTGCTCGCCGAACGCGTTCGTCAGCCCCTTCACCTGGATGACCGGCCTGCCGCCCGCGTGACCGACGCGCGCGCCGCTCATATCCAGCCGATCGATGCGAAGAA
The DNA here is from genome assembly GCA_964245925.1 of uncultured Sphingomonadaceae bacterium. GTDB lineage: Bacteria > Pseudomonadota > Alphaproteobacteria > Sphingomonadales > Sphingomonadaceae > Solisphingomonas. The sequence goes on along the minus strand of CAXTPE010000042.1, from coordinate 16,021 downwards.
GACCGCGAAGAAGGCGTCGACCACGATCACCAGGAAGATCGACTGGACCACCGCCGCGGTCGTGCGCAAGCCGACCGCCTCGGCGCTGCCCTCCACCTGCATGCCCTGGAAGCAGCCCGCCACCGCGATGATGAGCCCGAACACCGGCGCCTTGATGAGGCCCTGGTAGACATCCGTGATCGGCACCACCTCGCGGATGCGCTGGATGAAGGTGACCGGCGGGATGCCGAGCTGGAACCAGCTGAACAGCCCGCCGCCGATCAGCGCCAGCAGCGCCGCGTAGAAGGCGAGCAGCGGCATCATCACGATCGCCGCCAGCATGCGCGGCAGCACCAGCGCCTCCATCGGCGAGACGCCGATGGTCCGCATCGCATCGACCTCCTCGGCGAGCCGCATCGAGCCGATCTGCGCCGCGAACGCCGATCCCGACCGGCCGGCGACCATGATCGCGGTCATCAGCACGCCGAGCTCGCGGAAGGTGAGCCGGCCGACGAGGTTGATCGTGAACACCTCGGCGCCGAACTGGCGGAGCTGGATCGCGCCCTGCTGGGCGATGACGATGCCGATCAGGAAGCTCATCAGCCCGACGATACCGAGCGCGTTGACCCCCACCACCTCGAACTGGCGCGCGACCGCATTGCCGCGGAAGCGGCCCGGATGCACGATCAGCGCGCCCGCCGCGATCACGCTCGCGCCGAGGAAGCCGACCAGCCCCTTCATCGTGCCGCTCGCCACCGAGGCGGCGTCGCCGACCTGGCCGAGCACGCGGACGAACGGGGTGCGCTCGTCCGGGCGGCGCTGGACCGGCTCGTCGATCCGGCCGACCTGCTCGATCAGGTGCCGCGCCTCGTCGTCGGCGCCGTCTATCGGCGTGTCCTGGCCGCGCGCGAGCCGGCTCAGCAGCCAGGCGCCGATGGTGTCGATCCGCTCGACCTCGGAGACGTCGATCCGCTTCGGCCTGGCGGCGAGCGCCTCGAGGCGCCGGGGCAGATCGCCGATCTGGGCGAGCGTCAGCGCGCCCGAGAAGCGGATCGTGCCCTCGTGCTCGGTGAAATCTGGCGGCGCGCTCATGCCCGTGCAGGATGGGGCAGAACCGGCGCCGCCGCAAGCATGGGCGAGCGAGGGGGGGTTTCCTTCGCCGTCCAAGCCGTCCAGAGCATGCGCGGATGGCCGATCCGATCGCCTTCCTCGCCGCCGGGCGGAACGATACGCGCGTGTTCGGCCTCTCGCCCGCCGAGCGCGCCCGCCGCTTCGCCGCCAAGGCCGGGCTCGTGCCGGTCGACGCGCCCCCGGCCGCCGGCGCGCTCGTCGTCGCCGATCTCGGTCATGCCTGGGATCCGGCCTGGCTCGCGCACGTCGTCGCGACGCCCGGGCTGGCGGTGACGATCGGCGGCCGGCCGGCGCTCGTCCACATCATCGATGCGCGGGACGCACCCGCGCTGCTGGACGCGATCGCGCGCGGCGACGCGCTGCCCTGGGCGTGCGCGGAGCAGCGCGTCGAGGACGGCGCCACGCTCTACCACCACGGCCTGCGCAAGCGCGAGGCGGCCTATCTGATGCCGCTCACGCCGGAGACCGCCGCCACGGTCGAGCGAGCCAGCTACGACGGCGCCTACAAGGGCGTCACCGATCTGCTCACGCTCCACCTGTGGCGCGGCCTCGCCTTCCACCTCACGCGGCTCGCCGCGTCGCTGCGGCTGAGCCCCAATCTGGTGAGCCTCGCCGGGCTCGCGCTGTGCGTCGCGACCTTCTTCCTCTGGATGCGCGGCCACTACTGGCCGGGCATCGCGACCGGCTTCGTCTTCATGGTGCTCGATACCGTCGACGGCAAGCTCGCGCGCTGCACCGGCACCTCGTCCGAATGGGGCAATCTGCTCGATCACGGCATCGATCTGGTCCACCCGCCGTTCTGGTACTGGGCCTGGGGAACGGGGCTGGTCGCGGTCGGCCATGCGATGGCGCCCGAGCGGCTGTGGGCGATCATGGCGGTGCTGATCGCGGGCTATGCCGTGCAACGCGCGGCCGAGGGCGCGTTCATCACGGCGTTCGGCATCCACATCCACGTCTGGGAGCGGATCGACAGCCGCTTCCGGCTCGTCACCGCCCGGCGCAACCCCAATATGGTGATCCTGGTGGCGGGCGCGCTGGCCCGGCGCGAGGATGTCGGGCTGGTCGCGGTCGCCTGGTGGACGGTGCTGTCCTGCATCTTCCATGTCGTCCGGCTGGTGCAGGCGCGGCGCCGCCGGGCGCGGGGCGGGACGGTGGCGAGCTGGCTCGCATGAGCCCGCGCGTCGCGCTGCTGCTCGCCGGCCGCCGCCCCGGCGCCGATCCCTTCGCCGCCGCGCATGGCCAGACGCTGAAGGCGCTGATCCCGGTCGCCGGCCGGCCGATGGTCGCGCGCGTGGCGGCGACGCTGCTCGCCTGCCCGGAGATCGCCGCGGTGCGGGTGCTGACGCAGGATACCGACGCGATCGCCGCAGTGCTGCCGGACGATCCGCGCATCGCCGCGCTGCGCTCGGGCGCGGGCATCGCGCGATCGGTGGCGGCGGTGGCGGGGAGCGCGGACGCGCCCTGGCCGCTGCTCGTCACCACCGCCGATCATGTGCTGCTCACCCCCGCCACCATCGCCGCCTTCCTCGCCGGCGCCAGGGGCGCGGACGTGGCGGTCGGCGTCGTCGAGCGGCGCGTCGTCGCCGCGCGCTTCGCGGACACGAAGCGCACCTGGCTGCGCTTCCGCGGCGGCGCGTGGACGGGCGCGAACCTGTTCGCGCTGTCGTCCCCGAGCGCGCTGCCGCTGCTCGCGGCGTGGAGCGGCGTCGAGCAGGACCGCAAGCGCGGGCTGAAGCTGATCGGCGCCTTCGGCCCGGCGCTGCTGCTGCGCGCGATCACGCGCACGATCACCCTGCCGGACGCGATCGCTCGCGCCGGCGCCAGCCTCGGCGCGAGCGTCCGCGCCGTGCCGCTCGACGATCCGCTCGCCGCGGTGGACGTCGACCGGGCGGCCGATCTCGCGCTCGCCGAGGACGTGCTGGCCGGCCGGGCATGAGCGTGAAGCTCGCGATCTACGACATGGACCGCACGGTGACCCGCGCCGGCACCTTCACGCCCTTCCTGATCCACGCCGCGCTGCGCCGCGCGCCGTGGCGGCTCGCGCTGCTGCCGCTGGGCGGGCTGGCGATGCTGGCCTATCTGCTGGGCGCGATCACGCGGGCGCGGCTGAAGGAATGGAACCAGGCGCTGCTGCTCGGCCGCCACATCCCGCGGGGCGCGCTGGCGCCGGTCGCGGCGAGCTATGCCGAGCGGCTCGCGCGGCGCGGGCTGCGGCCGGGCGCGCTCGCGCGGATCGCGGCCGATCGCGGCGAGGGCTACCGGCTCGTGCTGGCGACGGCCTCCTACCGCCTCTACGTCGAGGCGATCGCGCGGCGGATCGGGTTCGACGACGTGATCGCGACCAACTCGATCCTCGGGCTGGACGCGCGTGTCACCGCGAGGATCGACGGCGAGAACTGCTACGGCCCCGCCAAGCTGCGCATGATCGAGGCATGGCTGGCCGCCGAGCGGATCGCGCGGGGCGATGCGCATATCCGCTTCTACTCGGACCACGCCTCCGACGCGCCGGCGATGCGCTTCGCCGACGAGGCGGTGGCGGTGAACCCCGGCGCCGCGATGCGCCGGCTGGCCGCGCGCGCGGGCTGGCGGGTGGTCGACTGGGGCTGAGCCGCCCGGACGGGGCGCGCGTCAGCCGCCGCCGGCGGGCGGCCCGGCGATCAGTTCGCGGATCCGGCTCGCCAGGGTCTCGAGCGAGAACGGCTTGGTGACGACGTGCATGCCCGGATCGAGATGGCCGTGGCTCAGCACGGCGTTCTCGGCATAGCCGGTGATGAAGAGCACCTTGAGGCCCGCCCGCACGGTCCGCGCCGCATCGGCGACCTGGCGGCCGTTCATGCCGCCCGGCAGCCCCACGTCGGTCACCAGCAGGTCGATCCGCGCGTCGGAGTTCAGCACCCGCAGCGCGGCGGCGCCGTCGCCCGCCTCGATCGCGGTATAGCCGAGCTCCTCGAGCACCTCGACGACGAGCATCCGCACGGTCGGCTCGTCGTCGACCACCAGCACCGTCTCGCCGCTGGCGGCGCGCGGCGGCTCCCGCTCCTCCGGCGCGAGCTCGCCGGCGTCGGCGTCGCCCAGGTGGCGCGGCAGGTAGACGCAGACCAGCGTGCCCTGGCCGATCTCCGAATAGATGCTGACGGTGCCGCCGGACTGCTTGGCGAAGCCGTAGATCATCGACAGGCCGAGCCCGGTGCCCATGCCGATCGGCTTGGTGGTGAAGAAGGGATCGAACGCCTTGGCGATGACGTCGGGCGGCATGCCGGCGCCGGTGTCCGAGACGCACAGCGAGATATATTGCCCGGCGTCGAGGCCGCGCTCGCCGGCGGCGCGCTTGTCCATCCAGCGATTGGCGGTCTCGATGGTGATCCGGCCGCCGTCCGGCATCGCGTCGCGCGCGTTGATGCACAGGTTGAGGACGGCGTTCTCGAGCTGGCTCGGATCGATCAGGCTCGGCCAGAGCCCGGCGGCGTTGACCGTCTCGATCGCGATCGCCGGCCCCACCGTGCGGCGGATCAGCTCCTCCATGCCCGCGACGAGCTGCTTCACGTCGGTGGGCTTGGGGGCGAGCGTCTGCCGGCGCGAGAAGGCGAGCAGCCGGTGGGTCAGCGCCGCCGCGCGCCGGGCCGCGCCCTGCGCCGCCGCGATATAGCGATCGACCTCGGCGACGCGGCCCTGCGCGACGCGGACCTGCATCATCTCCAGGCTGCCGGTGATGCCGGTCAGCAGATTGTTGAAGTCGTGCGCGAGCCCTCCGGTGAGCTGCCCCACCGCCTCCATCTTCTGGCTCTGGCGAAGCTGCTCCTCGAACTCGCGCTGCCGGGTGATGTCGTGGCCGACCCCGGTGAGCCGCTGCCCGCCCGGCTCCGGCGACAGCGCCCAGGCGATCCGCTTCCAGCTCCCGTCGCTGGCTCGCAGCCGATCCTCGAAGCTCGCCGGCCGGCCGGTGGCGCGCATCTCGGCGAGCGCCCCCATCACCGCCGGGTAATCATCGGGATGGATGATCGATTCATAGGTGCCGGCGAGCAGAGCGGCCTCGCCATAGCCCAGCAGCCGGGTCCACGAGGGGCTGAGCCGCAGCAGCCTGCCCTGATAATCGGCGATCACCAGCAGATCCTCGCTGATGTCCCAGAGCTGATCGCGTTCCGCCGTCCGCTCGGCGAGCAGGCGGGCGCGTTCCTTCTCCTCGGTGACGTCGCGCGCGCGCGAATAGAGCTTCCCGCTCTCGGGCACGCAGACCCACGACAGCCAGCGGTAGCCGCCGGCGCTGTCGCGGTAGCGGTTCTCGAACCGGAGCAGCGGGTTGCCCGCCTGCACGTCGCGGAACGCATGCTCGGTCGGCGCGATGTCGTCGGGATGCAGGAAGTCGCCGAAGGGAACGCCGGTGAAGGCCTCCTCCGGCCAGCCCAGCGTCTCCGTCCAGGCCGGGTTGACGCGGATGAAGGTGCCGTCGACGAGATCGACGACCGAGAGCAGATCCGGGCTCACCTGCCATGTCGTGCCGCGCTCGGACGAGCGCTCGATCACCTGCCGCTCCAGGTCCGCGTTCAGCGCGCGCAGCCGGTCCTCGGCCTGGCGGCGCTCGGTGATGTCGATGAAGGTGCAGATCGCGCCCTTGTGCTCGCCGTCGACGACGATCGGCTTCGCCCAATATTCGACCGGGATCGGGGTGCCGTCCGGTCGGAAGAACAATTCGTCGCTGACATGCGCCTCCCGGCCGGTCGAGGCGCAGATGTAGATCGGGCAATCGCCGACATGATAATGCGAGCCGTCGGGATGCGTATGGTGGATGACGTCGTGGAGCTTGCGCCCGAGCACGTCCTCCTCGCGCGCGAACCCCATCATCCGCAGAAAGGTGGTGTTGCACAAGGTGGTCGTGCCGTCCGGCTCCAGCGCGTAGAAGGCCTCGGCGCTGGAGTTCAGCAGCAGCCGGACATAGCCTTCGTTGGCGTGCAGCGCCTTGCTGGTGGCATGCGCCTCGGTGACGTCGATGCCCTCGACGAAGATCGAGGTGACGTTGCCGGCGGCATCGCGGATCGGCTGATAGACGAAATCGAGATGGCGCAGCTCGGGCGGCGCATCGACGGTCCGTCGCAGCGGCACCGGCACTCCCCTGCCGATGAACGGCTCGCCCGTGGCGAAGACCCGATCCAGCAGATCGAAGAGCCCCTGCCCGGCGAGCTCGGGCAACGCCTCGCGCACGCCGAGGCCGATGACGTCGCGGTGGCCGATGAGCTGCTGATAGGCGGGATTGGTCAGCGCGAAGCGATGCTCGGGGCCGTGGAGCACCGCCGAGAAGCTCGGCGACCGGGCGAACATCTCGCGGAAGCGCTCGAGCTCGGCGGCCGCGTCATCGGTGTCCGGCATCGTCGCTGGCGGCTCCTGCATGCGCATGGGTAACCCAACCGGAGCCGGCCGTCATCAGGATTGGCGTTCGCCGGCGCCGCGCGGGATCAGCGCCAGAAGCGCCGGCTGTCGATCAGCGCCTCATAGGCCTCTTCCGCCTCGGCGATGAGGGCCTGTCGCCGCCTGGGAGAGATCGCCTCGGGGGCGGCGGCCGGATCGGTGGCCGGATCGGTGGCAAGGCCCAGGTTCGCGAGCACGAGCGGCGCGGTCGCCAGATCGTTGAGCTCGCCGAGCACGCCCTGCAGCGCCTCCATCGCGGCGAGGAACGCGCGGGTCCGCCGGCGCCCCTTCTTGCCGGGGTAGAGCGTCGCGAAGAATTCGGCGGCGTAGCGCAGCTTCTTCGCCTCGATGCGAAGCTGGTGGCGCGCCTCGTCGTCGAGCGCGGCCAGATCGGCGCCGCGCCGCTTCACCCGCCGGCGGTGGCGATCGAGCGTCTCGGCGGCGAAGATGCCGACCGGCGTCGCGCGCGCGTCGGCCAGCGCCGGCGCGGCGAGCCAGTCGCCGAGCGCGAGCCACTCCGCGAGATCGAGCATCAGCCGCCGCAGCCGCGGCGACGCCAGCGCCCGCGCGACCTCCGCATAGCTCCGCCGGCGCGCCTCGCGCAGACGATCCGCGATCCGCCCCTCGCCGCCATTACCGATCAGCACGTCGAGGTTGCGCGCCTCGCCGAGCGTGGCGGCGATCCATCTGAGCTCGCCGCGCAGATGCCCGATGGCGGCATCGCCGGCCAGCAGGCGCCTGAACAGCGACAGCGCCGATCGCAGCCGCCGCAGCCCGACCCGCGCCTGGTGGAGCGCGCCGGCGTCCTCGGTCCGCGCGAGCAGCATCTCGTTCAGCCGGAACTGGCGGATGCAGGAGCCCGCGATCGCCCGGAACGCGTCGGCCGCGGTCATGCCGGCGTCGAGCGCGACCGGCGCGGCCTTCACCGGCCTGGCCGCGCCGCCGCCCGCCGCGAGCCGGTAGCCGCGCTCGGACTTGCCGACGACGCCGAGCCGCACCGCCGCCGCCTCGTCGAGCGTCCGGGCCAGCGCGAACAGATGGGCGGTCGATCCCTGCTTCAGCTCCAGCTCCAGCTCGCAGATCGCGCCGGAGCGGTCGCCCGCGAGAATGTCGCCCTGGTCGAGCACCAGCTCGATCAGCGCATCGCCGACGGCGACATCCGCGATGCGCCGCCGGACGCTCGTGGTGAAGACGGGCGCGATCCGAGCCAGCACGGCGGCGGAGACCATCCGCGTCAGCGGCCCGGTGCCGTCCCCCAGCTCCGGGGCGTCGCCGGCGATGTCCTGCTCCCATTCGGGCCGGGCGAAGAGCCCGGCGGCGGCCGCGCCGTCCGCCTTGACGGTCTGGATGCGGCGCTCGCCGACGTGGCGCACGCGCAGCGAGAAGCCGGCCTCGCGCAGCTCCTGCGCGGCGGTGTCGAAATAGACCGACAGCAGCGCCTCCTCGCGCGCTGGCGCCGCGGCCGGCGGCACGGCCGCCAGCAGCGCCGCGACATCGCCCGGCTCCACCTCGAGCTTGAGCTCGATCTCCATCGCCGCGAGACTCCCTCGTCGCGCGCTTAGCCCAGCCATGATGTCATCGCCAAGACAGGGGCGCGGAGCCGCCGTCCGGTTTCGGGGCGGATCGCCGGCGTTGCGGGCGGAATCGGGCGGTGATAGGCGTTCGCGGTGACGACGCCGCGCCTCGATCCGGCTTCCGGAAGACCGGCCTGATGGCGGACGCGCGCCCGCGCCGCAGCGTGCTCTACGTGCCGGGATCGAACGCGAGAGCGATCGACAAGGCGCGCGCGCTCGCCTGCGACGTCGTCGTCATCGATCTGGAGGATGCGGTCGCGCCGGCGATGAAGGACGCGGCGCGCGCCAACGCGATCGCCGCCGTCGCGGCGGGCTTCGGCGGGCGCGAGGTGGTGGTGCGCGTCAACGGCCTCGCGACCGCATGGGGCGCCGACGATCTCGCGGCGCTCGCCGGCGTCGCCGCCGATGCGGTGCTGGTGCCCAAGGTCGACGGCGGCGCCTGCGTGGCGCGCTACGCCGCGGCGCTGGCGGGCGGGACGCCGCTCTGGGCGATGATCGAGACGGCGCGCTCGGTGCTGCGCCTGGCGGACATCGCCTCGTCGCCGCGGCTCGCCGCGCTGGTGATGGGCACCAACGATCTCGCCAAGGAGATGATGGCGCGGCCCGGCCCGAAGCGCGAGCCGTTCATGGGAATATTGGCGCTCGCGGTGGCGGCGGCGCGCGCCCATGGGCTGGCCGCGCTCGACGGCGTGTACAACGAGCTGGTCGATATGGAGGCGTTCGCGGCGCAGTGCGCGCAGGGCGCGGAGCTTGGCTTCGACGGCAAGACCCTGATCCATCCGAGCCAGATCGCGCCGTGCAACCGCGCGTTCAGCCCATCCGACGCCGAGCGCGCGCGGGCGCGGGCGATCGTCGCGGCGTTCGCCGATCCGGACAACGCCGACCGGGGCGCGATCCGGGTCGACGGCCAGATGGTCGAGCGCCTCCATCTGGCGCAGGCGCGGCGCGTGCTCGCGAGCCCGGTATAGCGCATCTCGTTCTGGTTGGATCACATCCGTTCGTGTCGAGCGGCAGCTAGCGCGGTTATCGATCCGACCGCATCGGATCGGCCGCGCTGGATCATCGATCTGCCGCGTTTTCCTAGCCGGCGGGTGATTCCACCTGCTTCGAAATTCGAAAACGCGCTAGCCATCCGACACCCGCTCGATGTCGGCGCCGACCGCGGAGAGCTTCTCCTCCAGCCGCTCGTAGCCGCGATCGAGATGGTAGACGCGATGCACCCGCGTCTCGCCCGTCGCGGCGAGGCCGGCGATGACGAGGGACATGGAGGCGCGCAGGTCGGTCGCCATCACCTCGGCGCCGACCAGGCCGGCGACCCCGCGCACGATCGCGGCGCGCCCGGTCACCTGCACGTCCGCGCCCATCCGGGCGAGCTCGGGGACATGCATGTAGCGGTTCTCGAAGATCGTCTCGGTGAGCACCGACGCGCCGTCCGCCAGCGCCAGCATCGCCATGAACTGCGCCTGCATGTCGGTCGGGAACGCCGGGAAGGGCGCGGTGGCGAGCGTCAGCGGGCGCAGCGCGCCGTCGGCCGAGACGCGGATGCCGTCGGCGGTGGCCGTGATCGCGAGGCCCGCGTCGCCGAGCGAGCCGAGGATCGCGGTCATGTCCTCGGCGCGCGCGCCGACCAGCTCGATGTCGCCGCCGGTGATCCCGGCCGCGCAGGCGTAGCTCCCCGCCTCGATCCGGTCGGGCATCACGCGGTAGCGCGCGCCGTGCAGCGCGGGCACGCCCTCGATGTCGAGCCGCTCCGAGCCGATCCCCTCGATCCGCGCGCCCATCGCGACGAGGCAGCGGCACAGGTCGACGATCTCGGGCTCGCGCGCGGCATTGTCGATCAGCGTCGCGCCGGTCGCGGTCGCCGCCGCCATCAGCGCGTTCTCGGTCGCGCCGACCGAGACGACCGGGAACACGATCCGCCCGCCCGCGAGCCCGCGCGACGGCGCGGTGGCGCGGACATAGCCGGCGCTGATCTCGATGGTCGCGCCGAGCGCCTCGAGCGCCTTCAGGTGGAGGTCGATCGGCCGGTTGCCGATCGCGCAGCCGCCCGGCAGCGACACCGTCGCCTCGCCGGCGCGCGCCAGCAGCGGCCCGAGCACGAGGATCGAGGCGCGCATCTTGCGCACGATGTCGTAGGGGGCGGTGGTGGACGCGATGCGTTCGGCGTGCAGCGTCATCGCCCGGCCGAAATCATTGCCGCGCGCGCCGGCCACCATCGTCGAGCAGCCGAGCTGGTTGAGCAGATGGCCGAAGCTGTCGACATCGGCGAGGCGCGGCAGGTTGGTGAGCGTCAGCGGCTCGGCGGTCAGCAGCGCGCAGGGCAGGAGGGCGAGCGCGGCGTTCTTCGCGCCCGAGATCGGCACGCGGCCCTGTAGCCGCCGCCCGCCGCGAATGACGATCTGGTCCATCACCGGAGCCTTAGCGGCACCGGCGATGCGCGCAAGCCGGCCTCAGGCGGCGAGTTCGGCCACCTTGTCGCCGGCATAGGCGACGAGCAGATCGGTGCCCTCGCCGAGGCGCAGCGCGGCGCCGCCCTCGACCAGCCAGACCCCGCCCGGCTCCAGCGGACCGCCGTCGACGGTGCCCTCGCCCTTGAGCGGCACCAGCCAGAACGGCCCGGCGTCGGCGGGCAGGCTCGCCTCGCCGGCCCTGCTCCAGCGCTCCAGCACGAAGGCGGGGCCGTCGCCGATCACGTCGCGGCCCGGCGCCACCTCGCCCGGCACCACCGGGGCCACATAGGGGACCGGATCGGATACCGCGACGCCCTGCTCCAGATGCAGCTCGCGCTTGCTGCCGTAATCATAGAGCCGATAGGTGAGATCGACGTTCTGCTGGACCTCGACGACGACCAGCCCCGGCCCGATCGCGTGCACGGTGCCGGCCGGCGAATAGAGGCTCTCGCCGGTGTGGACCGGCTTCCAGTCCATCTTGCCGACGATCGATCCGTCGAGCGCGGAGGCGCGCAGCTCCTCCTTCGAGATCGTCTGGAGCATGCCGAGCCCGATGGTGGCGTGCGGCTCGGCCTTGAGGATCACCCAGGCCTCGTCCTTGCCGCGCCGGTAGCCGCGCGCGCGCGCCTCGGCGTCGTCGGGATGGACCTGCACCGAGAGCTTCTCGCTGGTGAACAGATATTTTATCAGCAGCTCGGGATCGCCGGTGCCGGCGCCGTTCGGCACCTCGAACCAGACTTCGCCGATCGGATCGGCGTCGGCGGGCGGATTCTCGAAGCCGGGCCAGAGATCATGCCGCCCCCATGGCTTCTCGACGCGCTTGGTCTCGAGACGGATGGCGGGCATGACGGCTCCTGATGCGGCTCGCGGTGGATCATGCGCCCAACGCCGCGCGGGCGACGCGGTTCATTGCGTGGCAAGGCGGTTCGCGGTTAACCACCCTGTCGCGGGATGCGGCGGCGCGGGCGGGGAGCGGCAGATGGGCATCGGGGCGATACGGGCTGGCACGGCGGCGATGCTGATCGCGCTCGCGGCGACGGGCGGGAGCGCGCCGGCGCAGATCCGCGCGGTCGATCCCTCGGCCGCGCGCTCGGCGGCCGACGACGACCTGGCGCCGCCGCCGGGGCAGCAGCGGGACGACGGCGGCGTGCCCAACGCCGCGCCCTCGCCGCCGCCGCCCGCCGCGCAGGCCGGGTACACGCCGCCGCCGCCCGCCGCGCATCCGCCGACGGGCGACGACACCTATGCGCATGACGATGTCATCGATGCCGCCGAGGGGGTGTTCGGCAAGGGCGCGGAGGGCCTTGCCAAGCTGCTCGAGCGCATCCTCAAGGAGCAGGGCCAGCCCAACGCCTATATCGCCGGCGGCGAGGGCAGCGGCGCGTTCGTGGTGGGGCTGCGCTACGGCTCGGGGCTGCTGCACCACAAGGTCGAGGGCACGCGCAAGGTCTACTGGACCGGGCCGTCGCTCGGCTTCGATTTCGGCGGCAACGCGGCCAAGAGCTTCGTGCTGGTCTATAATCTGTACGATGGCGAGGATCTCTTCAGGCGCTATCCGGCGGCCGAGGGCGTGCTCTACGCGCTGGGCGGCTTCACCGCCTCCTACCTGCGGCGCGGCGACGTCGTGCTGATCCCGATCCGGCTCGGCGTCGGCTGGCATTTCGGTGCCAATGTCGGCTACATGAAATTCAGCAAGACGCAGAACTGGCAGCCGTTCTGACACCGCGCGGATCGACGATGCTCAGGGCCGGTACGTCGCCTGGAAGCGGACCGGGCGCCCCGTTGCGCGATCGGCGAGCGCGCCCTCCCACATCACGCGCGCGCCGCGCACGATCGTGCCGACCGGACGGCCGGTGAGCGTCATGCCGGTGAACGGCGACCAGCCGCAGCGCGAGGCCAGCCAGCGCTCCTCGATCGTCCAGCGCGCCTTGCGGTCGACGATGGTGAAATCGGCATCGTAGCCGGCCGCGATCCGCCCCTTGGCGACGAGCCCGAAGACGCGCTGCGGGCCGGCGCTGGTGAGCTCGATCAGCCGCTCCATCGTCAGCCGCCCGGCCGCGACATGATCCAGCATCAGCGGGAGCAGGGTCTGCACGCCCGGCATGCCGCTCGGCGACGCCGGATATTGCCGCGCTTTTTCCGCGAGCGTGTGCGGCGCGTGGTCCGAGCCGAGCACGTCCGGGACGCCCTGGCCGAGCCAGCCCCACAGCCCGTCGCGGTGCGCGGCGCCGCGGATCGGCGGGTTCATCTGCGCGTGCGTGCCGAGCCTGGGGTAGGCGTCCTCGCCCGCCAGCGTGAGATGCTGGGGCGTCAGCTCGCAGGTGGCGATGTCCTTATGCTGCGCAATATATTGCAGTTCGGCGGGCGTGGTGACGTGGAGGATGTGGATCGGGCGCGCGGCGGCGCGGGCCAGCGCGATGATGCGCCGCGTGGCGAGCATCGCGCTCTCGTCGTCGCGCCAGACCGGATGGCTGGACGGATCGCCGGCGATGCGTTCGCCGAGGCGCGCGTTCATCCGCGCCTCGTCCTCGGCGTGGATCGCGACGCGGCGCCGGCCGGACGCGAGCACGCGCGCGAGGTTCGTGTCCTCTGAGACGAGCAGGTCGCCGGTCGAGGCGCCCATGAAGATCTTCACGCCGGCGGCGCCCGGCAGCATCTCGAGCTCGGCGAGCGCTTCCGCATTGGCGTTGGTGGCGCCGACGTAGAAGGCATGATCGCACCACATCCGGTCGCGCGCGCGGGCGAGCTTGTCGGCGAGCGCGTCGGCGGTATCGGTGTTGGGCTTCGTGTTCGGCATCTCGAACACCGCGGTGACGCCGCCGAGCACGGCGGCGCGGCTGCCGCTCTCCAGATCCTCCTTCTGCTCGAGGCCCGGCTCGCGGAAATGGACCTGGCTGTCGATCACGCCGGGCAGCACGTCGAGGCCGGCGCAGTCGATCGTCTCGCCGGCGTCGCCCGCGACACCGATGCCGGCGATGCGGCCGCCGGTCACGCCGACGTCGGCGTGAACCGCGCCGCCGGGCGTCCAGACGGTGCCGTTCTTCAGGAGGAGATCATAGGTCTGCATCGCTGCTCCGTTTGTATTGGCGCGCGTCCCTCCTACCTCCATGCCATGCCCGCCACCACCCTCGCCGCCACGACTCTCGCCGCCACGACCCTGGCCGATCGCGCCGTGCTTCGCCTCGCGGGAGACGACGTGCGCGGCTTCCTGCAGGGGCTCGTCACCAGCGACGTGACCGGACCGCTGCCGCTGTGGGCGGGGCTGCTTTCCGCGCAGGGGAAGGCGCTGTTCGACTTCCTCGTCTGGGCTGACGGGGGGGCGCCGGACGGAGATCTGCTGATCGATTGCGAGGCGGCCCAGGCCGCTGCGCTTGCCCGGCGGCTGACGCTCTACCGCCTGCGCCGCGCGATCGCGATCACGCGCGACGAGACGCTGGCGGCGCACTGGTCGGCGGAGGGCGCCGACGGCGTCGCCGACCCGCGGCTCGCGGCGCTCGGCCGGCGCTGGATCGCGGCGCCGGCGCCGGGCGACGCGGGCGCGGCGTGGCGGACGCACCGGCTCGGGCTCGGCGTCGTCGAGGGCGTGGGCGAGCTCGGCGCGGAGAAGACGCTGTGGCTGGAGGCGAACGCCGCCGAGCTTGGCGGCGTGAGCTTCACCAAGGGCTGCTATGTCGGGCAGGAGAATACCGCGAGGATGAACTGGCGGCAGAAGGTCAACCGCCGGCTGGTGGTGGCGCGGGTGGACGGCGATCCCGGCGAGGCGGCGCGCGCCTGGTATCCCGAACTCGGGCTGGCGGTGGCGCTCGTGCGGGTCGAGGCGCTGCGCGCGCCGCTGGTGCTGGGCGGGATCGCGGCGGAGGTGGTGATGCCGGCGTGGCTGCGCGCGGCGGTGGACGGATCGGACGGCGCCGGGGCGAGCTGAGCCGCCCCCCTGTCATCCCTGTGAAAGCGGGATGACGAAAGGGGCGGGCAACGACCGCCGACCACCCGTCGCGGCCACCTGCCTCACGCCTCCTCCGCTCCCTCTTCCGCCTCGGGATGCTCCGGATAGGGCTCGACCTCGCCCTGGAGCTTCACCGTCAGCGGGCGGCCCTTGCGGTCGATGGTCTTGCCGACCGCGACGCGGATCCAGCCCTCGGACACGCAATATTCCTCGACGTTGCGCTTCTCGACGCCCTTGAAGCGGATGCCGATGCCCTTCGTCAGCAGCGCCTCGTCGTAGAACGGGCTGCGCGGATCGTTGGAGACGCGGTCGGGGAGCGGGGCGGGCATCGGCTTTGCCTTCGTTCTGAAAGCCCTCTCCCAGCGGGAGAGGGGGTGAGGGGGTGCGCCATCGGGGTTCGGGGCCCCTCACGCTCCCGTTCGGGAGAGGGGTTGATGGTCACGCCGCCAGCTTGCGCAGGACGTATTGGAGGATGCCGCCGTTGAGGAAATATTCGAGCTCGTTGACGGTATCGATCCGGCAGCGCGCCGGGAAGCTCTCCTCGGCGCCGTCGGCGCGCCGCATCGTCACGCCCACCGTCTGGCGAGGCCGGAGCGCCGCGACGTCCGCGATCGAGAAGGTCTCGCTGCCATCGAGCCTCAGCGACCTGCGATCGATCCCGTCGGGGAACTGGAGCGGGAGCACGCCCATGCCGACGAGGTTGGAGCGGTGGATGCGCTCGAAGCTCTCGGCGATCACCGCGCGCACGCCGAGCAGGTTGGTGCCCTTGGCCGCCCAGTCGCGCGACGAGCCGGTGCCATATTCCTTGCCGGCGATCACGACGAGCGGGGTGCCGTCCGCCTTGTAGCGCATCGCGGCGTCGTAGATCGCCATCACCTCGCCGCCATGTCCGTCGGCGCCGACGTACTTCGTCATGCCGCCCTCGATGCCGGGGATCATCTCGTTCCTGATGCGGATGTTGGCGAAGGTGCCGCGCATCATCACGTCGTGGTTGCCGCGCCGCGCGCCATAGCTGTTGAAATCGCCTTTCGAGACCTGGTGCTCGTTGAGATAGCGGCCGGCGGGGCTGTCGACCTTGATCGAGCCGGCCGGCGAGATGTGATCGGTGGTGATCGAGTCCGCGAAGATCGCCAGCGGGCGGGCGTCGCGGATGTCGGTGATGGCCGCCGGCGTCATCGACATGCCCTCGAAATAGGGCGGGTTGGCGACATAGGTCGAGGTCGGGTTCCAGCTATAGCGGTCGCCGCCCTCGATCGCGATGCCGCGCCACTTCTCGTCGCCCTCGAAGACATTGGCGTAGCGCGCGCGGTACATCGCGCTGTCGATATAGGACATGATGACGTCGGCGACCTCGGTGTTGGTCGGCCAGACATCCTTGAGGAACACGGGCTTGCCGTCGGTGCCCTCGCCGAGCGCGGTGGTGGTGATGTCCTCGCGGACCGTGCCCTTGAGCGCATAGGCGACCACCAGCGGCGGCGAGGCGAGGAAATTGGCGCGCACGTCGGGCGAGACGCGGCCCTCGAAGTTGCGGTTGCCCGAGAGCA
>CAXTPE010000041.1:0-17114 GCA_964245925.1 uncultured Sphingomonadaceae bacterium | reverse complement strand
GCCTGATCCCCGCTCGTCATCCCAGGCGGCAAGCGCGCGCGCCGCCTTTCGAGATCCCGGCCTTCGCCGGGGTGACGGTCTGGCGGGTCGCGGGCGTGGCCGATCGCGGTCCGCCGGGAATGACGATCGAGGATGAGCAAGGCCCGCGTCGCCATCCTCCTCTCCGGGCGCGGATCGAACATGGTGGCGCTGGTCGAGGCGGCGCGCGAGCCCGACTGCCCCTATGCCGTCGTGCTCGTCTTCTCGAACGATCCGCAAGCGGCCGGCCTCGTTGCCGCCGCCGCTGCCGGCATAGCCACCGCCGCGCTCGATCATCGCGGCCATGGCGGGCGCGCCGCGTTCGATGCGAAGGTGGACGCGATCCTGCGCGCGCATGGCGCCGAGGTGCTCGCGCTCGCGGGCTATATGCGGCTGCTGTCGGCCGGGTTCGTGCAGGCCTGGGAGGGGCGCATGCTCAATATCCACCCGTCGCTGCTCCCCGCCCATCGCGGGCTCGACACCCATGCGCGGGTGCTCGCGGCCGGCGAGCCGCGCCATGGCTGCTCGGTCCATGTCGTCACCGAGGGGCTCGACGAGGGGCCGGTGATCGCGCGGGCCGAGGTGCCGGTGCTGCCGGGCGACACCGCCGCGACGCTGGCGGCGCGCGTGCTCGCCGAGGAGCACCGGCTCTATCCGCGCGCGCTCGCGGATTTCGTGAGGGCGGCATGAGCGACGATCCCGAGGAGCGGCGCCGGTCGCGGCTGCGCTGGGTGACGCTTGGCGAGGCGGTGGCGATCGCGGCGGTCGCGATCTCGGGGCTCGGGCTCTACCAGGGCTGGCAGGATCGCGATGCGCGGCGGGCCGAGCATGCCCAAGAAGCGCGGGCGGCGGGCAAGGCGCGCGTGCTCTCGCTGCGCGCGACCGCGCAGCGCGACGGCGCGGTGCTGGCGCTGGCGCCGCTGGTCGACGGCCAGTCGATCCAGTCGCAGACGATCCGCTTCCCCGCCGCGCTTGGCGTGGCGCCGGTCGAGACCGCCGGCGATCCGCGCATCGAGGCCGGCTGGCTCGCCGATGGCCTGAAGAAGGCGCGCCACGCGGCGGGCATGAAGGACGCGACCGCCGGCGACGCGCGGCTGCCCGTGGCGATCGAGACGCGGTTCCTCGACGGCGGCGACGTCCATGCCGATCGCGCGGTCTATGATCTCGGCTATGCGATCGAGGGGCGCTTCCTGCTCGGGGGCACGGTCAGGCTGCGCGGATTGTCGCTGGTCGCGCGCGGCGCCGGGCAGGCGCGGATCGACGCGCTGTGGCAGGCGCGGGCGACGGCGAAATAGCGCGCATCCGTCATCCCGGCCCGCGCCGGGACGACGTGGATTTCAGCCGACGATGTCTTCGGGCTGGAAGAAGAAGGCGATCTCGGTGGCGGCGTTCTCGGCGCTGTCCGAGCCGTGCACCGAATTGGCCTCGATCGATTCCGCGAGTTCCTTGCGGATCGTGCCGGGCTCGGCATTGGCGGGATTGGTCGCGCCCATCACGGCGCGGTTCCTCGCCACCGCGTCCTCCCCCTCGAGCACCTGCACCACCACCGGGCCGGACATCATGAAGCTGACGAGATCGGCGAAGAACGGCCGCTCCGCGTGGACGGCGTAGAAGCCCTCGGCCTGCTCCCTGGTCATGCGGATGCGGCGCGAGGCGACGACGCGCAGGCCGGCCTCCTCCAGCATCGTCGTGACGGCGCCGGTGAGATTGCGGCGCGTCGCGTCCGGCTTGATGATCGAGAAGGTGCGTTCGGACGCCATGGCCGACCGGGCTCCCATGTGATGAGGGTTGTGCTGGATGTGACGGAAAGTGGCGGTCGCCCTAGCGGCGGGCGGCGCGAGAGGCAAGCAGGGGAAGCGGCCCCTCGACGTCCCGCGTCGGCATGCCAGTGACGACAAGGGGGCGACGATGCGGTGGCGGTGGCGGTGGCGGTGGCGCTCGCTCACGCCACATGCCGCCAGCGCCCATCCTCCTGCCGCCAGTAGCGCGGCTCGACGCCGTCCCGTCCCTTCAGCGCGCGCCAGGCCGTCCGCGCGCCCTCCAGCGTGGCGTCGTCGAAGAAGTGGAAGGCGCGATCGAACGACAGCGCTTCCTCGCGCCATTCGCCGTCCACCAGCGCGATGTTGCGGGCGCGGTTGGGCGCATCGCAGGCCGGCGCGATCAGCACCGGCTGCTCCGCCTCGCCGCCCGCCCCGGCGCGGGAATGCGGCAGGAAGCTCTCCGGCGCATAGGTCCACAGCGCGCGGTCGAGCGCCGCCGCCTGCGCCTCGTCGCCGGTCACCACCAGCAGCCGGCCGCCGGCTTCGAGCACGCGCTCGGCGATGCGCGGGAGTACGCGCTCGATCGGCGTGGACGAGAGCTGGTAGAAGTCGATCTGCATCGGCGGTTCAGCGAGGCCAGGCGAGCGAGCCCTCTCCCATGGGGAGAGGGTTGGGAGAGGGGTCGTGCGCTCTCGAGAGGGCGGGCCCCCTCGCCCTCCCGGTCCCCGGGGGAGAGGGACAGATCGGGGCGGAGCCTGCGCTCACCCCTCCAGCGTATCGCTCACGAAGCGGTCGAGCAGGCGGACGCCGTAGCCGGTCGCGCCCTTGTCCCAGAGCGGCGAGGGCTTGGACGCCCAGACCGTTCCGGCGATGTCGAGGTGCGCCCACTTCACGCCCTCCTCGACGAAGCGCTTGATGAACTGCGCCGCCGTGATCGAGCCGCCGAAGCGCGGACCGACGTTCTTCATGTCGGCGATGTCGGACGCGATGAGCTTGTCATACGCGTCGCCCAGCGGGAAGCGCCAGAGCCGGTCGCCGGTCGCGGTGCCCGCCGCGAGCAACGCGGTCGCCAGCCCGTCGTCGTTGGCGAAGATGCCGCCATATTCATGGCCGAGGCTGACGATGATCGCGCCGGTGAGCGTGGCGAGATCGACGATCGTCTTCGCGCCGTGCGTCCGCTGCACCCAGGTGATCGCGTCGCCGAGCACCAGGCGGCCTTCGGCGTCGGTGTTGATGACCTCGACGGTCTGCCCGGACATCGTCGTCACCACGTCGCCGGGACGCTGGGCATCGCCGTCGGGCATGTTCTCGACGAGGCCGCAGACGCCGATGACATGGGCCTTCGCGCGGCGCCCGGCGAGCGCCTTGATCGCGCCGGCGACGGCGGCGGCGCCGCCCATGTCCCACTTCATGTCCTCCATGCCGGCGGCGGGCTTGATCGAGATGCCGCCCGTGTCGAACGTCACGCCCTTGCCGACGAGCGCGACCGGCTCGGCGTCGCTGCCCCGCCAGCGCATGCAGAGCAGCCGCGCGGGCTTGCGCGAACCCTGGGCGACGCCGAGCAGCGCGCCCATCCCGAGCGCCGCCATCTCGTCGGGCCCGAGCACCTCGATCTCGACGCCGAGGCCGTCGAGCGACGTCGTCACGCGATCGACGAAGCTTTCGGGATAGAGGATGTTGGCGGGCTCGGTGACGAGCTCGCGCGCCAGCAACACGCCGTCGGCCAGCGCCGCCAGCCGCGCCCATGCCGCGTCCGCGCCGGCCGGCGCGCCGACGATCACGACCTCGGCGAGGGTGGGCTTCTGCTTGGGCTTGAGGGTGGTGCGATAGGCATCGTGGCGCCACGCGCGGAGCAGCGCGCCGAAGCCGATGTGCGCGGCGCCCGCGGCACTGGTGCCGAGCTTCGAGACGTCGATCACCAGCCTGGTCTCGCCGGAGGTGAGCAGCCGGGCGGCGAGCGTGCCGCCGGCGCGCTCCAGCGCGGCGCCGTCGAGATCGCCGCCGACGCCCGCCAGCAGCAGCCGGCGGACGGCATCGTCGGCGACGAACAGCTCGACGAGTCCGCCCGCCTCGCCCTCGAACCGCGCGGCACCCGCGGCGCCGACGGCGAGCCGCGCCCATTCGGCGCCGATGCCGGCCAGCCGCTCGGGCGTCACCGCGCCGGCGGCGAGCGGGATCGCGAGGGCATGAGGTCCGGCCGGGCGCTGGCCTGCGAAGCTGACGGTGAGGGTCATATCGGTCCTTGGATGAAGCGCGGAGGGCGAGCGCGCAACCCTCTCTAGGCGCGGCGGCCGGCGCGCAAAAGGCCGGATCGCTGCCCCGGATTGCAGCGGCCGGGCGCAGGTGCGATAGGCGGCGCGGCGGCGCGGTTTGTTAACGCCCGGATGGTTAACGGGGGCTCGTGAGCGTCTTTCGTCTTGCCTTGCTCGCGAGCGCCCTGCCGCTCGCCCCCGCGCTCGCGCAGAGCCTGCCCGCGCCGCCGCTGGTTGCTCCCGCCGGCACCGAGGCGGAGGCGGCGACGCGGCTGAAGCAGCCGGTCGCGCCGCCCGATACCGCCGTCGATAGCGGCAACGCGCCGCTGGCGGCGGACGAGGTGGGCTTCACCGCCGCGAACCTCGAATATGACAGCGACGCCAATGTCGTCACCGCGTCCGGCGACGTCCGGATGGTGCGCAACGGCGACCGGCTGCGCGCCGACAAGGTCGTGTGGAACCGCGCGACCGGCGTCGTCCATGCGACCGGCAACGTCGTCACCACCAATCCCGGCGGCGACACCGCCTATGGCGACACCGTCGAGCTTACCGATTCGCTCAAGGACGGCGTGGTCGACAACCTGCTGCTGGTGCTCGCCGACGGCGGCCGCCTCGCCGCCGCGCATGGCCGCCGCGTCGCCGGCGTCGCCACGCTCGACCATGCCGCCTACACGCCCTGCCCGGTGACGTGCGACGACGGGGTGACGCCGAAGGAGCCGATCTGGAAGATCACCGCCGTCCAGGTGGTCGACGATCCCCAGCGCCACCGCATCTATTACCACGACGCGCGGCTGCACCTGCTCGGCGTGCCGATCCTGTGGCTGCCGTCCTTCTCACATCCGGACGGCTCGGGCAGCGGCTCGTCGGGGCTGCTGTTGCCCAACCTCAACTACAATCATGTCAACGGGTTCGAGGTCGCGCTTCCCTATTACTGGCAAATGGCGCCGAACCGCGACCTGACGATCACGCCGCATGTCTACACCAATGTGCTGCCGATGGCGCAGGCCCAGTACCGCCAGCTCGGCTCGGCCGGCGCCTTCCAGGTGACGGGCTATCTCACCGATAGCCGGCGCACCTCGCCGAGCGTGCTGGATCCGAATCCCGATTCGGACGATGCGGTGCGCGCCTATCTGGACGCCGACGGCCAGTTCCAGCTTGGCCCGCGCTGGACGATCACCGGATCGGCGCGGATCGTCACCGACAAGACCTTCCTGCGCCGCTACGACATCTCGTCCGACGACCGGCTGCGCAACGTGCTCAAGGCCGAGCGGATCGACGACGACAGCTATCTCTCGATCGCCGGCTGGGTGTTCCAGAGCCTGCGCGTCGGCGAGAAGCAGGCGCGGAGCCCGATCGCGCTGCCGGCGCTCGACTATCGCCGCCGCATCGCCGATCCGCTGCTCGGCGGCGTGTTCCAGCTCGAGGCGAACAGCCTCGCGATCACGCGCACCGGCGGGCAGGACACCCAGCGCGCCTTCGCCGGCGCGCGCTGGGACTTGACCAGGCTCACGCCGTTCGGCCAGCAGGTGACCTTCACCGCCTACAGCCGCGCCGACGTCTATCACACCGCCGATACCGAGCGGACCGCGACCGCGATCTATCGCGGCGACGCCGGCTGGACCGGGCGCGCGATCGGCGCGCTCGCCGCCGACCTGCGCTGGCCGTTCGTCGGCGCGTTCCTGGGCGGCACCCAGCGGATCACGCCGCGCGTGCAGATCGTCGGCTCGCCGCGCACCCGCAACCTCGCCATCCCCAACGAGGACGCGCGCGCGATCGATCTCGAGGATTCGAACCTGTTCGCGCTCAACCGCTTCCCCGGCTACGACCGCTGGGAGGATGGCGCGCGCGTCACCTACGGCCTGGAATATGCGCTCGACCTGCCGCGCTTCTCGCTCTCCTCGCTGATCGGGCAGAGCTATCGCTTCAGCAAGCAGTCCGACATCTTCCCGGACGGCACCGGGCTCACCAACCAGACCTCGGACTTCGTCGGCCGCGCCACCATCAAATATGGCCGGCTGGTCAGCCTGGTCGAGCGCTTCCGGGTCGATCGCGGCAGCCTCAGGGTCCGCCGCAACGAGGTCGACGCGACCATCGGCTCGGACCAGACCTATGTCACCGCCGGTTATCTCAAGCTCAACCGCGACATCAGCCCCTCGATCGAGGATCTGCGCGATCGCGAGGAGTTGCGCGTCGGCGGGCGGGTGCAGTTCCTCCGCCACTGGTCGCTGTTCGGCTCGTCGACGATCGATCTCACCAGCCGCGGCGAGGATCCGACCTCGACCGCCGACGGCTTCGATCCGGTGCGCCATCGCATCGGCATCGACTACAGCGATGCCTGCTTCGATTTCGGCGTCACCTGGCGGCGCGACTATCTCGCGCTCGGCGACGCGCGCGAGGGCAACACCTTCCAGTTGACTCTGGCCTTCAAGAACCTTGGCCGCTAAGCGTGGGTTCAGCCGCGCCACGCCACGCCGCATGGCGGCAGGCGCGCGCCCAGTCGCGCACGGCACCGGATGGAGAGCGCATTGAGGAAGTCGCGGGTCGGGATCATGGCCGCGCTAGCGGCGGCATTGCTGGCCGGCGCCGGCGCCGGCGCCCAGTCGGTCGACGACGGATCGGCCGACAACCCGCTCAACCTCCCCGACAATGTCACGATCTTCGGCAAGGAGGATCCCTCGATCCGCAAGGCCACCGCGATCGTCAACGGCGACATCGTCACCGATACCGACGTCGACCAGCGGCTCAACCTCGTGATCCTCGCCAATGGCGGCAAGGTGGCGGGCGAGGAGCGCGACCGGCTGCGCCTCCAGGTGCTGCGCAACCTGATCGACGAGACGCTCGAGATCCAGGAGGCCAAGGCCAACGACATCACGATCGGCAAGGACCAGATCGACCAGACCTTCCAGCGCGTCGCCAGCCAGTTCAAGCAGACTCCCCCCTCGTTCGCGGCCTATCTCTCGCAGAACGGCACGTCCGCCGGCTCGATGCGCCGCCAGATCGAGGGCGAGCTCGCCTGGCAGCGCGTGCTCAGCCGCAAGGTCGAGCCGTTCGTCAACGTCGGCGACGAGGAGGTGCGGCAGGTGATGGCGCGGCTCACCGCGGCCAAGGGCGCGCGCGAATATCATGTCGCCGAGATCTTCCTCTCGGCGACGCCCGCCACCCAGGATGCGGTGCTCGCCAATGCCAACCGCATCGCGGACCAGCTCAGGAAGGGCGCCTCCTTCCCCGCCTACGCCCGCCAATATTCCGAGGCGTCGACCGCGGCGGTGGGCGGCGATCTCGGCTGGGTGCGCGCCGAGCAGCTCCCGCAGCAGCTGACCGATGTCGTTCAGGGCATGCAGCCGAGCCAGCTCAGCCAGCCGATCGCGCTGCCCGGCGGCTTCTCGATCGTCGCGCTGGTCGACAGCCGGCAGGTGCTGACCGCGGATGCGCGCGACGCCGTGCTCAGCCTCAAGCAGCTCTCGATCAAGTTCGCCAAGGGCATGACCCAGACCCAGGCGGCACCGAAGGTCGAGCAGCTCGCCAACGCCACCAAGGCGATCGCCGGCTGCGGCGGCGCCGAGAAGGTGGCGAGCGACGTCGGCGCCGAGCTTGTCGAGAACGACAACGTCAAGATCCGCGATCTGCCGCCGCAGCTCCAGGACATGCTGATAAAGATGTCGGTCGGCCAGTCGACCGCGCCGTTCGGGTCGCTCGACGACGGCGTGCGCGTGCTCGTGCTGTGCGGGCGGGACGATCCCGAGCAGGCGGCCGGGCCGTCGTTCGACCAGATCTACGCGCAGATGGAGGATGATCGCGTCAACAAGCGCGCGCGCCGCTACCTGCGCGACCTGCGCCGCGACGCGGTGGTCGACTATCGCTGAGATGTGGGCCGACGTGGCCGAGGCGCCGGCGCCGCTGATCGAGCCGCTCGCGGTGGCGCTCGGCGATCCGGCGGGGATCGGCCCGGAGACCGTCGCCAAGGCCTGGGAGCGCCGCCACGCCGACGCCATCCCGCCGTTCTTCGCGGTAGGCGACGGCCGCTCGCTGGCATCGGTATGGGATGGGCCGGTGCGGCGCATCGCCAGTCCCGACGAGGCGGCGCGCGTGTTCGGCGCGGCGCTGCCGATCATCGAGATCCAGGACAGCGGCCCGATCCTGCCCGGCGAGCCCAATGCCGCCGGCGCGCGCTGCGCGCTCGACGCGCTCGAGCTCGCGGTCGGCATCACCCGTTCCGGCGCGGCGAGCGGGCTGGTGACGGGGCCGGTCTCCAAGGCGCAGCTCTATGCGATCGGCTTCACCCACCAGGGCCAGACCGAGTTCATCGCCGAGCGCTGCGGCGTCGCCCCCGCCAATGTCGCGATGATGCTGGCGGGCCCCACGCTGCGCACGGTGTGCATCACCATCCATGTGCCGCTGGCGAAGGTGCCCGAAATGATCTCGGTCGACCTGATCGTCGGGCGGGTACGGATCACCGCGCGCGGGCTCCAGCGCGATTTAGGGATCGCCGAGCCGCGCATCGTCATCGCCGGCTTCAACCCGCATGCCGGCGAGAGCGGCACGATGGGCACCGAGGAGATCGAATTTATCCTCCCGGCGATCGCCCAGCTCCAGGCCGAGGGCATCGACGTCACCGGCCCGCACGCCGCCGACACGCTGTTCCACCCCCGCGCGCGCGCGAAATACGACGCGGCGGTGTGCCTTTATCACGATCAGGCGCTGATCCCGCTCAAGACCATCCATTTCGACGAGGGCGTCAACATGACGCTCGGCCTGCCGATCGTGCGGACCTCGCCCGATCACGGCACCGCCTTCGCGATCGCCGGCCGGAACGAGGCCGATCCGGGCGCGATGATCGCGGCGATCCGGCTCGCCGGCGAGTGCGCCGCGCGCCGCGCTCTCGCGGCGGCGTGATCGGCGCATGACCGATCCGGTGGCGGCGCGGATCGCCGCGCTGCCGCCGCTGCGCGAGACCATCGCCGCGCACGGCCTGGCCGCCAGCAAGGCGCTTGGCCAGAACTTCCTGCTCGACGGCCAGCTCCTCGATCGGATCGCGAAGGTGCCGGGGCCGCTCGCCGGCGCGACGGTGTACGAGGTCGGCCCCGGCCCCGGCGGGCTCACCCGCGCGCTGCTGCGCGCCGGCGCGCGGGTGGTCGCGGTCGAGCGCGACCGGCGCTGCATCGCCGCGCTGGCGGAGCTGGCCGCGCTCGCCGAGGGGCGGCTGACCGTGATCGAGGGCGATGCGCTCGCGGCGGACGAGCCGGCGCTGGCGGGCGACGGCGCGCATGTCGTCGCCAATCTGCCGTACAATGTCGGCACCGCGCTGCTGGTCCGCTGGCTGGAGGGCGCGTGCTGGCCGCCGTGGTGGCGCTCGCTGACCTTGATGTTCCAGAAGGAGGTCGCCGAGCGTATCGTCGCCGCGCCCGGCACGCCGGCCTATGGGCGGCTGGCGGTGCTGGCGCAATGGCGGGCGCGGCCGGTGCTCGCCTTTTCGGTCCATCGCTCGGCGTTCGTGCCGTCGCCGAGCGTCACCTCGGCGATCGTCCACATCGTGCCGATCGACGCGACGGAGGGTGTGAGCGGGGTGACGCTCGCGCGGCTCACGGCGGCGGCGTTCGGGCAGCGCCGCAAGATGCTGCGCCAGAGCCTGCGCCCGCTGTCGGGTGCGCTGGAGGCGCTCGCCATGCTCGGCATCGATCCCGCGCGCCGCGCCGAGACGCTGGCGGTCGGCGATTTCGTGGCGATTGCGCGGTTCCTTGCGGGTTAGATCCGCTCCAGCCCGCCGTCCGCGATGCGCCGGTAGAAGCAGCTCGGCGCGCCGGTGTGGCAGGCGGGGCCGGCCGGATCGGCGATCAGCCACAGCGCGTCCTGATCGCAGTCCACCCTCACCTCGCGGACGCCGAGCACATTGCCCGACGTCTCGCCCTTCTTCCACAGCCTGCCCCGCGAGCGCGACCAGAAGTGCGCCTCGCCGGTCGCCAGCGTCAGCGCCAGCGCGTCCGCGTTCATGTGCGCGACCATCAGGACGCCACCGCCGTCCGCATCGGTCACGACCGCGGTGACGAGCCCGGCGGCATCATATTTCGGCATCAGCCGATCGCCCGTCTCGCGCTCGTCGGCCATCGCTCGTCCCAAACCTGCGTTACAAAGAGGCGACAACGCCCCGCCCGGACCCTATATGCCGCGGCGTCGCCCACCGCGACGGGATTCGCGATGCTCCTGACCGATCCGTTCGACGCCGGCCCCGATGCAAGGGATGACGGCGACACGCTCCATGAGGAATGCGGCATCTTCGGCGTCTGGAACGCGGAAGGCGCCGCCGCCATGGCGGCGCTCGGGCTTCACGCGCTCCAGCATCGCGGCCAGGAAGCCGCCGGCATCACAAGCTGGGACGGTCGCGCCTTTCACTCGCATCGCGCGATGGGCCATGTCGCCGGCAATTTCGACCGCGCCGACGTGATCGACCGGCTGCCGGGCCGCGTCGCCTGCGGCCATGTCCGCTACGCCACCACCGGCGACACCGCGCTGCGCAACGTCCAGCCGCTCTATGCCGAGCTGGCCTCGGGCGGCTTCGCGGTGGCGCACAACGGCAATCTCTCCAACGCGATGAAGCTCAAGCGCGATCTCGTCCGGCGCGGCTCGATCTTCCAGTCGACCTCGGACACCGAGACGATCATCCACCTGGTGGCGACCTCGACCTACCGGACGCTGCTCGACAAGTTCATCGACGCGCTGAAGCATGTCGAGGGCGCCTATTCGCTGGTGTGTCTGACGCCGGAGGGGATGATCGCCTGCCGCGATCCGCTCGGCATCCGCCCGCTCGTGATCGGCAAATTGG
The DNA here is from genome assembly GCA_964245925.1 of uncultured Sphingomonadaceae bacterium. Lineage (GTDB taxonomy): Bacteria > Pseudomonadota > Alphaproteobacteria > Sphingomonadales > Sphingomonadaceae > Solisphingomonas. The sequence continues at coordinate 6,267 of CAXTPE010000041.1, read as the reverse complement.
GCGACGCCTATATCTTCTGCTCGGAGACGGTCGCGCTCGACGTGGTCGGCGCGAGCTTCATCCGCTCGGTCGAGCCCGGCGAGCTGGTGATCGTGTCGGACAAGGGGGTGCGCTCGCACCGCCCGTTCGCGCCGGTATCGCCGCGCCCCTGCATCTTCGAATATGTCTATTTCTCGCGCCCGGATTCGATCGTCGAGGGAACCAGCGTCTATTCGGTGCGCAAGTCGATCGGCAAGCAGCTCGCGATCGAGAATCCGGTGGAGGCCGATCTCGTCGTGCCGGTGCCGGATTCGGGGACGCCGGCGGCGATCGGCTATGCGCAGGCGTCCGGCATCCCGTTCGAGCTCGGCATCATCCGCTCGCACTATGTCGGGCGCACCTTCATCCAGCCGGGCGACGGGGTGCGGCACCTGGGCGTCAAGCTCAAGCACAACGCCAACCGCGCGCTGATCGACGGTCAGCGGGTGGTGCTGATCGACGATTCGATCGTGCGCGGCACGACCAGCCTGAAGATCGTCCAGATGTTGCGCGAGGCCGGCGCCAGGGAGATCCACATGCGGATCGCCAGCCCGCCGACCCGCCATTCCTGCTTCTACGGGGTCGACACGCCGGAGCGCGGCAAGCTGCTCGCCGCGCAGATGTCGGTCGCCGAGATGGCCGACTATATCGATGTCGACAGCCTCTCCTTCCTCTCGATCGACGGGCTCTACCGGGCGCTCGGCGAGGAAGGCCGCGACGAGAGCCGCCCGCAGCATTGCGACGCCTGCTTCACCGGCGACTATCCCACCCACCTGACCGATCAGGAGGATGTGGCGCCCGCCGACCAGCTCTCGCTCCTCGCCGAGCGCGTCGCCTGACGCCTGGGCGATGACGGCGGGGCCGCTCTCCGGACGCGTCGCGCTCGTCACCGGCGCGAGCCGCGGCATCGGCGCGGCGATCGCGCGGGCGCTGGGCGCGGCCGGCGCGCATGTCGTGCTGGTGGCGCGCACGTCGGGCGGGCTGGAGGAGGCGGAGGAGGCGATCCACACCGCCGGCGGCGCCGCGACGATCGCCCCGCTCGATCTCACCGAGGGCGACAGCATCGCGCGGCTCGCCACCGCCATCTCCGGGCGCTGGAACGCGCTCGACATCCTGGTGCTGAACGCCGCCGCGCTCGGCTCGCTCGCGCCCGTCGCCGCGATCGACGCGAAGGAGTTGAACGCGGTCCTCACGCTCAACATATTGGCGAACCAGGCGATGATCGCCGGCTTCGACCCGCTGCTGCGCCGGAGTGCGCGGGGCCGGCTGATCGCGCTCACCTCCTCGGTCGCGACCCGCCCGCGCGCCTACTGGGGCGCCTATGCCGCGTCCAAGGCGGCGCTGGAGGCGCTGGTCGGCTGCTATGCGCAGGAGGTGCGCGACATCTCGCCGATCCGCACCGCCATCGTCGATCCCGGCGCGACCGCGACGCGGATGCGCGCGAAGGCGTTCCCCGGCGAGGATCAGGCGACGATCAAGGCGCCGGCGGTGGTGGGCGCGGCGATCGCGCGGCTGCTGGAAGAGGATTTCGAGGATGGCGCGCGGCTGAGGATTTGACAACTCCCCCTCCCCGTCGGGGGAGAGGGCTTTCCGGTCAGGCCCTCACCTTCGCCCCCGCCGCCAGCGCCCGCTCCCTGCCCTCGCGATGGCCGATGCGCTTCTCGGGATAGCCGGCCGGCGCGCAGCCCGCTTCGTGCGGATCGTGGATGGCGGGATCGGGAACGCCGGCGAGTTCCGGCACCCATGCGCGGATGTACTCCCCCGCCTCGAACTTCGGCGACTGGGTGAGCGGCGCCATGATCCGCCCGAACGGATTGCTGTCGACGCCGCTGCCCGCCGTCCACTGCCAGTTGACGCTGTTGTTGCCATGATCGGCGCAGAGCAGCGTCTCCCAGAACCAGCGCTCGCCCTCGCGCCAGTCGATCAGCAGATGCTTGATGAGGAAGCTCGCGGTAATCATCCGGACGCGGTTGTGCATCCAGCCGATCGCCCAGAGCTGGCGCATGCCGGCGTCGACGATCGGATAGCCGGTGCGGCCCCTGGTCCAGGCGGCGAAATCGGCCTTGGCGGCGGGATCGGAGAGCGGGCGCCAGGGGAAGCGATCGAACGCCTTGCGGCCGTTCGCGTCGGCATAGTCGGGGAGCTGGCGGACGAGGCCGCGCGTGAAATCGCGCCAGCCGAGCTCGCGATGGAAGCTCGCCCTGCCCTCGCTCCCGCCCCTGGTCGCGTGCCAGACCTGGGCTGCGGAGAGCTCGCCGAAATGGAGATGTGGCGAGAGGCGCGAGCTGCCGTCGCGCGACGGCAGGTTGCGCGCGGTGGCATAGCCATCCACCTCGCCGGCGAACCGATCGAGCAGCGCCCGGCCGCCCGCCTCGCCGGGCGTCCACGCCGGCCCGAAGCCGGTCGACCAGTCGGGCCTGGTCGGCAGCAGCGCCCATGACGCCAGCGTCTCGCTCTCGGGCCAGCGCGCCGGCGACGGGATCGTGTCGGGCGCGGGTACGGGCGGCGCCGGCGGCATCATCGCCGACAGCGCGCGCCAGAACGGGCCGAACACGCGATAGCCGCCGCCCGCGCCGGTGCGGACGTCGCGAGGCGGCGCCAGCTCGTTGCCGTCGTGGCGGCGCAGATCGAGCCGTTCCGCCAGCCGCTCTTCGGCCGCGATCCACCACGGCTCGCAATGGCGGATCGCGTGGACGGCGGCGGCGCCGGTCTCCTCGGCGAGGCCCGCCAGCACGTCCTCGGCGCGGCCGCGGCGCAGGATGAGGCGCGAGCCCCGCTCTTCCAGCGATTCCGCCAGCGCGGCGAGGCTGTGGTGCAGCCACCAGCGCTGCGCGCCGCCGATCCGCCAGTGCCCGGGCGCCTCGTCGTCGAGCACGTAGACGGGGATGACCGGCCCGTCCGCGCGGGCGGCGGCGAGCGCGGGCTGATCGGCGAGGCGAAGATCCTGGCGGAGCCAGAGGAGCGTGGGGGCGGACATGCGTGCGCTACGCACCGCGACGCCGGGTCGTTCCCGCTATTTCGGCGGAACGGGCGCCGCCGGCGGAGGCGGCGGCGGGGCGACCGGCGCCATCGACGCACCACGGCGACCGAGCACGGCGCGCGCGAAGATCGGCTGATCGGCGGGGGAAAGCTGCTGGAGGGTGCGGGTGATGCGATCGATCATCCGGCCCCGCGCCTCGCCCTCGACGCCGTTCTCGTCCTTGAGCGCGGCGATGAAGGCGGCGGGGTCGAACGGCTGCGCGCCCGCCAGCATGCCGACGCGGGCATGCAGCGCGGCGCGGCGATCGGCGAACGCCTTGGCGTCGGGATCGGCGCCGCCGGTGGTCTGGAGAATGCGCAGCCCCGCGTCGGACAGCCCCATCGCCTTCAGCCCGGCGACGCTGCGCCGCGACGGGACCGGCAGGTTCGGCGCCGCGCGCGCGGTCGGCGGCGGTGCGATACGCGCTGGCGGCGCCTGGGGCATGGTCGAGGCCTGGAGCGCGGCGGCGAGAGCGAGCGCGATCATAGCGCGTGCGGCTCCTTCTCGATCTGCCAGGTCTGGCCCCGCGAGATGAGCGCCTGGAGATCGGGCTTCCTGCCGGCGGCGGCGGCCAGGTTCTGCTCGACGACGGCGCTCTCGAAGGTCGGCGCGGGATCGTCGAGCAGCACGCCGAGCGCCATCGGGAACGCTCCGAACGGCATCTCGACCAGCATGTGCGCCAGCGTGCGGTTCTTCGCATCGTGGACGAGCACCCCGGCCGCCTCCCAGCCGCCGTCCGGGACATCGACCACCTTGAGGCGGAAGGTCCGCGCATCGAAGGCGAGGCCCTTGGTATTGCCTTCGAACAGCATCGGCTTGCCGTCCTCCAGCCAGAGTTGCGCGGTCGCCGACGCCTTCTTCTCGGTGAAGGGGGCGAACACATCGTCGTTGTAGACGATGCAGTTCTGGAAGATCTCGACGAAGCTCGCGCCCTTGTGCGCGTGCGCCGCCTTGAGCACGCCTGTGAGGTTCTTGTGGACGTCGATCCCGCGCGCCACGAACCGCGCGCCGGCACCGAGCGCAAAGGCGCAGGGATTGGCGGGGCGGTCGACCGATCCGAACGGGGTGGAGGGCGAGCGGGTGCCGACGCGCGAGGTCGGCGAATATTGCCCCTTGGTGAGGCCGTAGATCTCGTTGTTGAAGAGCAGGAACTGGCAGTCGAGGTTGCGCCGCAGCAGGTGCATGCTGTGGTTGCCGCCGATCGAGAGCGCATCGCCGTCGCCGGTGATGATCCAGACGTCCAGGTCCGGATTGGCGAGCTTCACCCCCGTCGCCACCGCCGGCGCGCGCCCGTGGATGGTGTGGAAGCCGTAGGTCGCCATATAATAGGGGAAGCGCGACGAGCAGCCGATCCCGGAGACGAACACGGTGTTCTCCGGCCGCACGCCCAGTTCGGGCATGGTACGCTGGACGGCTTTCAGGACAGCATAGTCGCCGCAGCCCGGGCACCAGCGCACCTCCTGATCGGTCTCCCAATCCTTTGGCGTCGTCTTGGCGAGGGGAGTCATGTCGTTCATTATCGTACCTTCCGTCATCCGGCGGGGGCCGGGATCTCGATCCGGCCGTCGAACTGGATCCCGGCCTGCGCCGGGATGACGATCACATTAGAACATCCTCGATCGCCGCCTCGATCTCGGCGATGCGGAAGGGCTGGCCGCTCACCTTGTTGAGCGGCCTCGCATCGACGAGGAGCTGATCGCGCAGCACCGTCTTGAGCTGGCCGGTGTTCATCTCCGGAACGAGGATATGCTCGTAACTCCGCAGTAACGCGCCGAGATTGCGCGGCAGCGGCCATATGTGACGAATGTGGACGTGGCTCACGTCCCGTCCCCGCGCGCGCAGCCGGCGGACCGCCTGGTGGATCGGCCCGAAGGTCGAGCCCCAGCCGATCACGGCCAGCTTGCCGCCCGCATCGCCGAGCGTGACCTCCTGATCGGGAATATGATCGGCGATGCCGTCCACCTTGGCCCGCCGCGCGTCGGTCATCGCCTGATGGTTGTCGGGGGCATAGTCGATGTTGCCGGTGCCCTGCTGCTTCTCGATGCCGCCAATGCGGTGGAGCAGCCCCGGCGTGCCGGGCCTCGCCCATGGCCGCGCGCCCTTGCCGTCGCGGGCATAGGGCAGGAAGCCATCGGCGGGGCGCTCCTCGAGGAAGCGCACCGGGAACGGCGCATAGGTGGAGATGTCTGGCACCTTCCAGGGCTCGGCGGCGTTGGCGATATAGCCGTCGGTGAGCAGCATCACCGGCGTCATGAACTGGGTCGCCAGCCGCACCGCCTCGATCGCGCACTCGAAGGTGTCGGACGGCGAGCGCGCGGCGATCACCGGCAGCGGCGCGTCGCCGTTGCGGCCGTAGACCGCCTGGTAGAGGTCCGACTGCTCGGTCTTGGTGGGGAGGCCGGTCGACGGCCCGCCGCGCTGCGAGTTGACGATCACCAGCGGCAGCTCCGTCATGATCGCGAGCCCCATCGCCTCGCCCTTCAAGGCGATGCCGGGGCCTGACGAGGAGGTGACGCCGAGCTTGCCGGCATAGCTCGCGCCGATCGCCGAGGCGATCGCGGCGATCTCGTCCTCGGCCTGGAAGGTGGTGACGCCGAACTCCTTCAGCCGCGACAGATGGTGCAGGATCGCGGACGCCGGCGTGATCGGATAGCCGCCGAAGAACATGTCGAGCCCGGCGAGCTGCGCGCCCGCGACCAGCCCCTCGGAGATCGCCTCGGCGCCGGTGACGGTGCGGTACAGCCCGGGCTCGGCGGGCGCCGCCGCGATGCTGTGCTGGCGGAAGGCGGCGCCCATCTCGGCGGTCTCGCCATAGGCGTGGCCGGCGTTGAGCGCGGCGATGTTCGCCTCGGCGAGCGTCGGCGCCTTGGCGAACTTGGTGCGGAGCCAGTGGACGATCGGATCGCGCGAACGGTCGAACATCCAGAGCGCGAGCCCCAGCGTCCACATGTTCTTGCAGCGCAGCGCCTCCTTGTTGCCGAGGCCGTAGGGCTTCACGGCATCGAGGGTGAGCTGCGAGATGTTGAACGCGAGCACCTGCCACCTGGCGAGGCTGCCGTCGCCCAGCGGCGAGACCTCGTAGCCGGCCTTGGCGAGGTTGCGCGGGCCGAACTCGCCCTCGTCGGCGATGATGAGGCCGCCGGGCTTCAGCGCCGGCGCGTTCACCTTGAGCGCGGCGGGGTTCATCGCGATCAGCACGTCGGGCTGGTCGCCGGCGGTCTCGATCGCGG
>CAXTPE010000040.1:0-17295 GCA_964245925.1 uncultured Sphingomonadaceae bacterium | reverse complement strand
GCCGGCGAACCAGTCGCGGATCTGGGTGAAGGCGCCGGTGTAGGTGGCGGGGTTGCTGCGCGGCGTGCGGCCGATCGGCGACTGGTCGATGTCGATCACCTTGTCGAGATGCTGGAGGCCCTCGATCGTCTCGTGGTGGCCGGCGAGCATGCGCGCGCCGTTCAGCGCGCGGCTGGCGGCGGCGAAGAGCGTGTCGATCGTGAAGGTCGATTTGCCCGAGCCCGAGACGCCGGTGACGCAGGTGAAGGTGCCGAGCGGGATCGACGCCGTCACGTCCTTGAGGTTGTTGGCGCGCGCGCCGCGGACGGTGAGCTTGCGGCCGTTGCCCTTGCGGCGGGTGGCGGGGACGGCGACGGCGCGGCGGCCGGTGAGATAGTCGGCGGTGATGCTGCCCGGCGTGTCGAGCACCTGCTGGAGCGTGCCGCTGGCGATGATCTCGCCGCCGTGCGCGCCCGCGCCCGGCCCCATGTCGATGAGATGATCGGCGGCGCGGATCGCGTCCTCGTCATGCTCGACGACGATCACCGTATTGCCGAGATCGCGCAGGCGGCGCAGCGTCACCAGGAGCCGCTCGTTGTCGCGCTGGTGGAGGCCGATCGAGGGTTCGTCGAGCACGTAGAGCACGCCGGACAGGCCGGAGCCGATCTGCGAGGCGAGGCGGATGCGCTGGCTCTCGCCGCCGCTGAGCGTGCCGGAGGTGCGATCGAGCGCGAGATAGTCGAGCCCGACATTGTCGAGGAAGCCCAGCCGCTCGACGATCTCCTTGAGGATGCGCTCGGCGATCTGCATCTGCTGCGGGCCGAGATGGTTCGGCAGGTCGCGGAAGAAGGCGAGCGCGGGGCCGACGGCGCGGCGGGTGGCGATCGAGATGTCCTCGCCGGCGATCTTGACCGCGCGCGCCTCCGGCTTGAGGCGGGCGCCCTCGCAGACCTCGCAGGGCCTGGCGGACTGATATTTGGCGAGCTCGTCCTTCATCCAGGCGCTCTCGGTGGCGAGCATCCGCCGTTCCAGATTGCCGAGCACGCCCTCGAACGCCTTCTTGACCTCGTAGCTCTTGCGCCCGTCGATGAACTTCAGCGTGACGGCGCGGCCGCGCGAGCCGGTGAGCACCAGCGCCTGCTGCTCGGGCGTGAGATCACGCCAGGGAGTGGCGAGATCGAAGCTCGCGTCGCGGCCGAGCGAGGCCAGCACCTGCATGTAATAGGGCGATGGCGGCTGGCTCTTCGCCCAGGGCATGATCGCGCCCTGCCTGATCGAGAGATGCTCGTTGGGGACCACCAGCGCGGGATCGAAATAGAGCTTCTCGCCCAATCCGTCGCAGGCCGGGCAGGCGCCTTGGGGAGCGTTGAACGAGAACAGCCGCGGCTCGATCTCGGGAATGGTGAAGCCCGAGACGGGGCAGGCGAACTTCTCGGAGAAGGTGAGGCGTTCCGAGATGCCCTCGGGGAGGTCGGTTCCTTTCATTCCCTTCTGAGCCCTCTCCCTTGAGGGAGAGGGTTGGGTGAGGGTGTCCTCCGCCGATGGCGGAGCCGCGCCGGCTGCGCCGTCGCTCCCCCTCTCCCCGCCGGGGAGAGGGAGTGTCGTTGCCTCCGCCACCACATCGACATAGGCGAGCCCGTCGGCCAGCTTCAGCGCTGTCTCGAAGCTCTCGGCGAGCCGTGTCTCGATGCCGGGACGCACGGCCAGGCGATCGACCACCACGTCGATGTCGTGCTTGTACTTCTTGTCGAGCGCGGGCGCGTCCTCGATCTCGTGGATGGTGCCGTCGATGCGGACGCGGCCGAAGCCGGCCTTCTGCCACTCGGCGAGCTCTCGGCGATACTCGCCCTTGCGGCCGCGCACCGCGGGCGCGAGCAGATAGGCGCGCGTCCCCTCCGGCAGCGCCATCACGCGATCGACCATCTGGCTGACCGTCTGCGCGCTGATCGGCAGGCCGGTGGCGGGCGAATAGGGCACGCCGACCCGTGCCCACAGCAGCCGCATGTAATCGTAGATCTCGGTGACGGTGGCGACGGTCGAGCGCGGGTTGCGCGAGGTGGTCTTCTGCTCGATCGAGATGGCGGGCGAGAGCCCCTCGATATGATCGACATCGGGTTTCTGCATCAGCTCGAGGAACTGCCGCGCATAGGCCGACAGGCTCTCGACATAGCGGCGCTGCCCTTCCGCATAGATGGTATCGAACGCGAGGCTGGACTTGCCCGAGCCGGAGAGGCCGGTGATGACCGTCAGCGTATCGCGCGGAATATCCACGCTCACGTCCTTGAGGTTGTGCTCGCGCGCGCCGCGGACGGAGATGTGGGTCAGCATTGGGGGGTTCTACTTCCGTTCCGGTCGGGAGCCAGGCTCGCAGATAGGATGGCCCGGCGCCGAGCGCTACCGCCGCGCGCGCCGCCAGGCGAGCGAGCGGGCGTTCAGCGCGGCGAGGTCCGCCTCGCCCGCCGCCACCGCCTCGCCCAGCGCGATGGCGCGGGCGAGCAGCGCCGGATCGGCATGCGCATGGGCCGGGCGCGCGGAGACATGATCGTACCAGCATCCGCCGCACGCGGTGTCGAGCAGGATGCGCTGGAAGCAGTGATCCGCCGAAACCGGCCAGCGCCGAGCGGCGGCGAGCGCGGGCAGCGTCTCGCGGGTGAGCGCGAGCCAGCGGGACCGGAGCGCTGCCCGCTCCCCTTCCGGATCGTCGGGCGAGACCCGCTCCAGATCAAACCGGCCTCGCGGCGAGCGTCCGGTCGAGATCCGGCGTCGCCGCCAGCAGTGCCGCGGTATAGGGATGGCGCGGGGCGGCGAGCATGGCGGCGGCCGGCCCCTGCTCGACGATGCGGCCCCCCCGCATCACGATCAGCCGGTCGGCGACCCGGCCGATCATCGCGAGATCGTGGCTGACGAACAGATAGGCGAGCCCACGGCCCTCGGACAGGCGGCGGAGCAGCGCGAGGATGTCGGCGCGCACCGTCATGTCGAGCGCGGACACCGCCTCGTCGAGCACGACCAGCGCCGGCTCGACGATCAGCGCGCGCGCGAGCGCGATGCGCTGGCGCTGGCCGCCGGAGAACTGGTGCGGATAGCGGTCGGCGTCCGCGCCCGCGAGGCCGACCTCGCCGAGCGCGTGCTCGACCAGGCGGCGGCGCTCCGCCGGGTCGATCGCGCGGTCGAGCAGGTGGAGCGGTTCGGCGATGATCCGCTCGATGCGCCAGCGCGGATCGAAGCTCCCCGCCGGATCCTGGAACACCGCCTGGACCCGGCGCCGAAGCCGCCGCAGCGCCGGTCCGCGCGCGCGCAGGATCGATGTGCCGCCGAGCAGCACGTCGCCGCCCTGCGGCATGTCGAGCGCGAGCACGGACCGCAGCAGCGTGGTCTTGCCCGATCCCGATTCGCCGACCAGCCCGACCGTCTCGCCGCGCTCGATCGTGAAGCTCGCGTCATCGACGGCGATGCGCGGCGCGCCCGCATGGCGGTGGACGAGCCCGCGCACCTCGAGCAGCGGCGCCGGCGATGCCGCCCGCCGGTGGCCCGAGGCGGCGATCGTGCGCGCGCTCGCGACCAGCTTGCGCGTATAGTCCTCGCGCGGGCGGGCGAGCACGTCGAGCGTCCGGCCCTCCTCGACGACGGCGCCGTCCTTCATCACCACGAGGCGATCGGCCAGGCCGGCGATCACCGCGAGATCATGGCTGACGAACAGCAGTCCCAGCCCCTCCTCCGCCACCAGCCGGCGGAGCAGCCCGAGCAGATGCGCCTGGGTGGTGACGTCGAGCGCGGTGGTCGGCTCGTCGGCGATCAGCAGCTTCGGCGCCGCCGCGATGGCGATGGCGAGCGCGACCCGCTGGCGCTGGCCGCCGGAGAGCTGGTGCGGATAGCGGCCGGGCGGCACGGCGGCCGGATCGAGCCCGGCGCGGACGAGCGTCGCCTCCGCCCGCGTCCGCGCCTCGCGCCGCGACACCTGGCCGTGCAGCCGGATCGCCTCGGCGACCTGGGCGCCGATCCGCATGCGCGGGTTGAGCGCGGTCATCGGCTCCTGGAACACCATTCCGACGGTGCCGCCGCGCAGATGGTCGTCCGGCGGATGACCGCCGATGCGGACGGTGCCCGTCGTTTCGGCGCGCGCGGGAAGGAGTCCGATGGCCGCGAGCGCCACTGTCGATTTGCCCGATCCGGATTCGCCCGCCAGCGCGACGATCTCGCCCGGCGCCACGCCCAGCGACAGGTCGCGCACCGCGGGCCGGCCCGCGTAGGCGACCGACAGATGCTCGATCGCGAGCAGGCTCATGCGCGCCGGTCCAGCCGGTCGCGCAGGCCGTCGCCGAGCAGCGTGAAGCCGAGCACGACGAGCAGGATCGCGACGCCGGGGACGATCGCGAGGCGTGGGGCCACGCCGATCAGCGTCTGCGCGTCGCTCAGCATCCGCCCCCAGCTCGGCGCCGGCGGCTGCACGCCCAGGCCGACATAGGAGAGCCCGGCTTCCGCGATCAGCGCCAGCGAGAGCTGGATCGCCGCCTGCACGCCGAGGATGGCGGCGATATTCGGCAGGATATGCCCGATCGAGATGGCGGTCCGCGTCCTGCCCGCGAGCCGCGCCGCCGCCACGAAATCGCGCCGCCACAGCCCGAGCGCGCCGCCGCGCGCGACGCGCGCGAACACCGGCACGTTGAACAGCGCGATCGCCAGCACCGCGTTCAGCGCGCCCGGCCCGAGGATCGCGGTCAGCAGGATCGCGAGCAGCAGCGAGGGGAAGGCGAACAGCACGTCGCCGCCGCGCATCGCCAGCATGTCGGTCCAGCCGCCGCGCGCCGCCGCCGCGAGCCCGAGCGGCACGCCGGCGAGCATCGCCGCGCCCACCGCGAGCACCGATACCGCGAGCGAGACCCGCGCGCCCGCCATCACCGTCGAGAGCATGTCGCGGCCGAGCTGGTCGGTGCCGAGCGGGTGCGCCGCCGACATCGGCAGCAGCCGCGCGGCGATGTCCACCGCCGTCACGTCATAAGGCGTCCAGATCAGCGACAGCAGCGCGGCGGCGCACGCCAGCGCGACGATGGCGGCGCCGAGCGCGATCGTGCCGCTCGCCGCCCTCATGCGTCGCGCAGCCGGGGATCGAGCGCGGCCAGCGCGAGATCGGCGATCATGCTGGCGAGGATGGTCGCGGCGACGAGCAGCATCACCACCGCCTGCACGGTGATGAGGTCGCGCTGGGCGATCGCCTGGAGCATCAGCCGGCCGAGCCCGGGCAGGAAGAAGACGGTCTCGACGACCGCGCTGCCGGCGAGCAGGAAGGGGAGCTGCAATCCCAGCACGGTTATCACCGGCCCGAGCGCATTGGGGAGCGCGTGGCGCCATATCGCCGCATCCGCGCTCAATCCCTTGGCGCGCGCGGTGCGCAGATAGTCCTGGCCAAGCGTCTCGATCAGCGCGGCGCGGGTGACGCGGGCGAGGATCGCCGCCTGCGGCAGCCCGAGCGCGGCTGTCGGCAGCACCAGCGCCGCGAGCGCCGGCCAGCCCGCGCTCCATCCCGGAAAGCCGCCGGAGACGAACCAGCGCGCGCGCACCGAGAAGATCAGCACGAGCAGGATCGCCAGCCAGAAGCTCGGCACCGCGATCCCGATCCGCGCGCCCCAGCCGAGCAGGCGATCGGCGAGGCCTCCCCGCGAGCGCGCCGCGACGAAGCCGGCGGGTACTCCAATCGCGACCGACAGCAGCGTCGCCAGCGCCGCCAGCGGCAGCGAGACGGCGATGCGCTCGGCCAGCAGCGATCCGACCGGCACGCGATAGGTGTAGCTCAGCCCGAAGTCGCCATGCAGCATGCCGGCGAGCCAGCGCAGGTAGCGCGCCGGCGCCGCGTCATCGAGACCGAGCTCGGCGTGGAGCGCCGCCACCGCCTGCGGGCTCGCGTCGAGGCCCATCATATAGGCGGCGGGATCGCCGGGCGCGACCTGGACGAGCGCGAAGATCAGCGCGCTCGCCGCGAGCAGCGTCGCCGCCGCGATCGCGAGGCGAACCATCAGCAGCCGCGGCCCGAGCCCGCCGGCGAGCCCTCCAAAGGCCGCGCAGATCGTCAGCAGCATCAGCACGCCGGCGGATCTGCCCGCCCGTCCCGATCGGCCGGGCCCGTCGGATGTCGCGTCGGCATCGCCCGCGAAGCGCGCGGCGGCGAGGTCGATGCTCTGGTTCGGCGTGTTGACCCAGATGTCCTCCAGCCGCGCGTCCTGCACGCCGAGGCGCGGAAACTCGAACAGGAAGCCGTTGGCGGCATCGTCCGCGAGCCGGCGCTGGAGCGCCTGGAGCAGGGCGCGGCGCGGCGCCGGATCGGCGGTGCGCTTCAGCCGGTCGAGCAGCGCGCGGACGGCCGAGCCGCGATAGCCGAAATAATAGTCGCGCCCGTAGATGTCGTAATCATAGGGTTCGGCGTGCTGGACGATGGTGAGATCGAAGGCGTGGCGGCCATAGACCTCGTCCAGCCACTGCGCCCATTCGACGTTGCGGATCGCGACACGGATGCCGACCGCCGCCAGTTCGGCCGCGACGATCTCGCCGCTGCGCCGCGCATAGGCCGGCGGCGGCAGCTTGAGCGAGAGCGTCAGGCCCCGGGCATAGCCGGCCTGCGCGAGCAGCCGCCGCGCGGCGGCGGGATCGTGGGGATAGCGGCCGGTGAGATCGACATAATCGGGATCCTGCGGCGCGAAATGGCTGCCGATCGGTACGCCATAGCCGTACATCGCGCCATCGATGATCGCGCGCCGGTCGATCGCATGGCTGATCGCCTGGCGGACGCGCAGATTGGCGAGCGGGCCCGAGCGCTGGTTGAAGGCGAGGATCACCTCGCCCGTGGTCGGTCCGACCGTCACCCTGAGCGACGGGTCGGCGCGGATTGCCCCAAGCGTCTCGGGAGCGGGGAAGTCGGGCATGATGTCGATATCGTGCGCCTTGATCGCGGCATAGGCGGCGCTCGCGTCGGCGATGAAGCGGTAGGTCACGCCGCTCACATGCGCGGGCGTGCCCCAGTAGCGGTCGTTGCGGGCGAGCATGATCGCGTCGCCGCGCCGCCAGCCGGCGAAGCGGAACGGCCCGGTGCCGACCGGCCGGACGGCAAGCGATCCGGCCGAGGCGGGCGACACCATGTCGGCATCGCCATAGCTCAGCAGCCGCAGGAAGTCGGCGTCGGGCGAGCGGAGCGTCACCCGCAGCACCAGCGGCGCGATCGCCTCCGCGCTGCGGATGACGGCGAAGGCGGCGGCCTGCGCGTTCGTCGAGCCCGGCGCGGCGATCCGCGACAGGCTGAACGCGGCGGTGCGGGCATCGAACGGCGTCGCGTCCTGGAAGCGGACGTTCGCGCGCAGCCGGAAGGTGTAGACCAGCCCGTCCGCCGAGACCGACCAGCCGCTCGCCAGCCACGGCAGCGCCGTCCCCTGCGCGTCCAGGCGGACGAGCGGCTCGAAGATCGTCCCGTAGGTCACCTCGTCGATCGCGGCGGCGGCGCCGGAGGTGGGATCGAGGTTCGGCGGCTCGAGCTGGAGCGCCACCGTCAATGTGTCGCGCGCGACGGCGAGCGCGGGCAGCAGGAGCAGGCAGAGCGCAAGCAGCAGCCGTGCCGCGCGTCTCATCGACCGAGACGCGCGTTCACCCGCGCCGATGCCGCCGCCGCCTCCTCGGGCAGGCCGAGCCCGGCATAGACCTCGCCAAGCTGCCGGTTAAGCGGCACGCCGTCAGGATCATGCGCGCGGCGGCGTTCGAGCATCTGCTGCGCCTCGACGAGATCGCCCGCGCGGACCTGGGCGTCGAGCAGGATCAGCTCGAACAGGTCGCGCTGGGCATGGCTGCCGCCCAATCGCAGCAGCCGCGGCATCGCCTCGCCGATCTGCTCCAACGCCTCGATGAAGTCGCCACGGGCATGGGCGACGAGCCCGCGCGCGAGCGGCAGCGCGACGTGCCGCCAGACCGCCCGGTCCTGCCGTTCCGGTGCCTCGGCGGCGCGCGCGATCGCATTGAGCAGCGCGTCGGCCTGCGGCCGGCCGGCGCGCGCCAGCCCGTAGAGATATTGCACCGACAGGAACGGCTGGACGACATCGCCGGCGCGCGCCTCCAGATAGCCCGCCAGCTCGTCCCAGCGCTCGGCCACGTCGATCCCGCCGAGTTCGAGCCGCGCCAGCAGCGAGACCGCGTTGACCTGGTCCTGCGAATATTCCTTCGCCACGGCCCAGACCCGCCCGTCATAGGCGGCGAGCGCGTCCGCCTCGCGTCCCGCGCTCAGATAGAAGAGCGCGAGATGCCACCAGAGATGGGTGAGCATGAACGAGTTGAGCCCGGTCCAGCCGGGTTGCGCCCGCTCGAGGAAGGCGATGCCCTCGTCGATGCGCCCTTGCGTCAGCATGACGTGCGCGAGCGCGTGCTGCGCCCATGGCTCCGCCGGCTCGATCGCCAGCGCGCGCCGCGCCGCCGCTTCCGCCGCATCGAGCAGGTGGAGCTGCTCGTAGCCGAACGCCGCCATGCCGTGGACATGGGCGATCCCGGGCGCCGCCGCCGCGGCACGCTGCGCGCTGCGCAGCAGCGCCGGGAAGTCGCCGCGATTGAACAGATGGTAATGGAGTAGCTTGAGCGCGGTGAGGTCACGCGGATGATCGGCGATGGTCGCTTCCAGCGCGGCGACGGCGCCATCGAGATCGCCCGCGCTCCAGGCGCGCAGCACGTCCACCATCCGCCGCTCGCGCGGGAGCGCCGAGGGCGCGGCGCGCTTGGCGGCGGCCAGATAGGGCGCCGCCGCGGCGTCCGCGCCGGCCTGCTCGGCGAACAGGTGGAGCATGCCGGCATAGGCGTTGAGGAGCGCGCTCTCGGGATGGCCGTCGGCGATCGCGAGCGGCGAGATCGCGCGGGCCTGATAGGCGACCAGCCCGCCGGCGAAATCGTCGATCGCCGCGAGCACCGCCGGGGCGGCCTCGCTGACCGCGTTGCCCCAGACATCGCTGACCATCTTTACTCCGCAGCGGGCTCCAGGAACGCGGCCGCGTCACGCGCCGAGCGCTCCGGCGCGTCGACCTGCGGCAGATGCCCGACATGGGGGTAGACGATCAACTTCGCATGCGGAATCGCTTCGGCGAACTTGTGCGCCGCCGCGACGTCGATGAGCTGGTCGTCGGCGCCCCACAGGACGAGCGTGGGCGCGGTGATGCGCGCCAGCAGCGGCCCGCTCGCGGCGATCTCGCCCGGACGCAGCGACGTCAGGATGGTGCGGTGCCCCGGCAGCCGCTGGAGATCGGCCCAGCGCCGGATGAAATCGTCGGTCAGCACCGACTGGTCGACGACGTCCTTCTTGAGGCCCTCGCGGATGAGGGGGGTGTTGTCGATCGAGGCGATCAGGTCGCGCCCGAGCTTGTACCGCATGAGGCGGAAGGCGAGCGGCGGCTTCTGGAGCGATACGTTCGGCCAGCCGGCGGCATCGACCAGGATCAGCCTGCCCACCGTGTCGGGGTGCCGCAGCGCCATCGTCCAGGCGATCGCGCCGCCGAGCGAATTGCCCGCGACCCCGGCATGCGTGATCCCGAGCTTGGCGAGGAAGCCGGCGAGCACGTCGGCATAATGATCCGGCGTGGCCGGGAAGTCGGCGGGCGCTTGGGTCAGGCCGTGGCCGGGCAGGTCGACCGCCAGCACATGATGGCCGGGCGCCAGCACCTTCGTCCAGCCATCCCACGAGAAGCTGTTGTCGCCGAAGCCGTGGATGAGCAGCACCGGCGGCGCGGCGGCGGGCCCGCTCTCGAGATAGTGGAGCCGCACGCCGCCGGGCAGATCGGCATAGCGCGAGTTCGGCCGGGCGTAGCGCGCGGCGAGCTCGGCGGCGGGAATGTCGGGCGCGCGCAGATAGAGCCAGCCGCCGATGCCGGCGACGAGCAGCAGCAGGACGAGCCCGCCGAGGATCAGCCCGAATGTGCGCACATGCCGCTCCCGGATTTATGATCGAGCTTGAACGAAGCTGGAGGGATCGGAAAGAACCTTGCCCCGATCTAGAAATTCAAACCAAGCCGGACGCCGTAGCTCGATGGCCGGCCGGGCGAGGCGACCTTTGCGTTCGGCAGGAAATAATTGCGCGTGAGATCATATTTCTCGCCGAGGATGTTGCGGCCATAGACGCCGATCGACCACGGGCCGTTCTTCGGGCTGAAGGTGAGATTGGCGTTGGCCAGCCAGAAGCGCTTCACTGTGAAAACGGGGCCGAGGAAATTGGGGGTCGAGTCGCGATAGCTGTAATTGCCCTCGGCGAGGAGCTGGTAATCTTCGCCGATCGGCAGCGTGTAGCTGCCCGAGCCCTGATAGCTCCAGTTGGCGAAGGGCAATTGCTTGCCCTTGAAGTTGATGAAGTTCGCCGAATATTGCAGCGTTACCGGATCCTGCACGACCGACGTCAGGTCGACGTCGCTGTAGCGGACATATTCGCCCTTCTTGTAGCCGAGCGACTGGGTGAACAGGATGCGCGGCGTCGGCGCGAACTCGAGCTCCAGCTCGCCGCCGTAGATCTTGGACTTGGGGGCGTTGGTGATCCGCCCGATGCCGCCGACATCCGGATCGATGATCGCGCCGAGCACCTGCTGGTTGCGATAGTCATAGTAGAAGACCGAGCCGTTGAGGCGGAGCTGGCGCGTCAGGTCGCTCTTGAAGCCGGCCTCATAGGCATAGAGCGTCTCGGGCTTGAAGGCATTGATCTGGCCGGCGTTGGGCGAGTTGTAGACGGTGAAGCCGCCCGATTTCACGCCCTTGCTGGCATTGGCGTAGAGCAGGACATGGCGCTCGACCTGATATTCCAGCCCGACCTTGCCGCTCCACTTGTCAAGCTTCTGATCGCGGTTGCCGTCGCCGAAGGTCGGAAAATCGACCGCCGGCGGGATGATGATGCGGGTCGCGAAACCGCGCAGCTCGCGCTTCTCATGCTCGTAGCGGACGCCGGCGATCAGCTTGAGCTGATCGGTGAGCTTGTATTCCGCCTGGCCGAAGCCGCTGATCGAATTCGCCTTCTGGCGGTAGCTGGTGTCGGTGAAGAAGCCCAGGCTGTCGGTGAAGTCGGTGATGAAGGTCTCGTCGATCTTCTGGTGCGAGTAATAGGCGCCGGCCACCCAGCTGAAGCTGCCGGTGCCGATCGAGGAGAGGCGCAGCTCCTGCGAGAAGACGCTGACCTTGCTGCCCCAGAACGTGTCCGACTCGTGGCTCGCGGACGCGTCCCAGTCGTCATATTCCAGGCGGTGGAGATGGTCGTAGGCGGTGATGCTGGTGAGCTTGACCGTCGGCGCGAGATTGAGCTGCGCGTTGAGGCTGGTGCCGTAGCTGCTGTTGTGGCGGTGCGGCTTGTCGTCCTGGTCGGCGCCGGTCAGCGCGGCATAGCCGGCCGAATAGCCCCAGCCGGTGGCGCGGTGGCTGCGGTCGGCCGGGATGGTCGGGCCGGGGGTGCCGTCATAATTGTTCGTCGTGAAATCGTCGAACAGATAGAGCCCGGTGTTCTCCGAATGATCGCGCCCGCCGTGGACGTTGAGCGTCACGTCGACATCGGCGGACGGCGTCCACTCGAGCAGGCCGCGGCCGAACAGCTTGTCGGCGTCGCCGAGCTGCTGGCCGGTGTCGCGGTTGTGCTGGAAGCCGCCGCCCTGCTCGGTGGTGCCAGCGAGGCGGACCTTCAGCGTGTCGGTGATCGGCCCGGAGATATAGCCTTCGGCGTCGAGCAGCCCGAAGCGGCCATATTCGACCGTGGCGCCGGCGGAGAGCTGGTCGGTCGGCTTGTTGGTGATGAAGTTGACCGCGCCGCCCGTCGTGTTGCGCCCGTAGAGCGTGCCCTGCGGCCCGCGCAGCACCTCGACGCGCGCGAGATCGAACAGCACGCCCTGCGTCATCACCGGGATCGGGAAGGCGACCTCGTCGACATAGACGCCGACGGTCGGCGTGTTGTTGGTGGCATAATCCTCGAAGCCGACGCCGCGCAGCCGGAACTGCGGCTGGCCGCCGCCGAACGCCGGCGTGATCTCGAAGCTCGGCGTCTGATATTGCAGCGAGACGATGTTGGTCACGCCGCGCTTCGACAGCGCGTCGCCCGACAGCACGCTGAGCGCGATGCCGACGTCCTGCGACGACTGCTGGCGGCGCTGCGCGGTGACGACGATGTCGGCCAGGCCGGTCGTGTCCGCGCCCGTGGCGCCGGCGGTGGCGGCGGTATCGGCGGCGCTGGCGCGGCCCGCCAGCAGCAACGCCGCGGCAAGCGCCGGCAGCGCGACGCGCGTATGGATCGTCACGATGGAATTCCCCTTTGCAGATCGAGCCGCTGCTTCCCGGGCCTTGGCGCTGCGCCGTGGTAGCATCAGCCGCGCCGGTTATCCCAAGCCCCGGCCAATGCCTACCCCAATCATAGGGATTGGGATGAAGCTTTCGTTTCAGCCGGACGAGCGTCGCTTCGTCCCTCGCCGCGCCCGGTCGGGACGGCGGGAAGTCCTGAGCCTAGCGCGGCCGCTCCGCCGCCGCCGGGAGCACGCAGCCGGGGAGCTTCAGCCCTTTCAGCGTGCCGCATTCGCGCACCTGCACCGAGGCGTCCGGCCCGATGAAGACGGCGTAGCTGCCGCCGGCGTCGCACGCCGCCTCCCACATCCGCAGATTGCCGTAGCCGCCGCGCGGCAGCGTCCGCACCACCCGGCCGCAGCGGCCGCCGTCGTCGAGGATCGCGCGGCGCAGCACCGAGCGCTGGTAGATCGGCGGCAGCGCGCGCAGCCGCGCGTCGAACGGGTTGGGCGGCGGCGTCACGGCGGACGCGGCGCCGGCCGCCAGCATCGCCGCCAGCGCGCCGGCAAGGCCACGCAGCGCGCTCAATCGAGCATCACCGCCATCACGCGGCGGTTGGCGCCGTCGCCCGGGACATGGCCGGGCAGCGGCTTGGCCGAGCCATAGCCGACCACCTGGAGGCGATCGGCGCCGACACCGTTCGCGCCGAGGCAATCGGCGACCGCCTGCGCGCGCCGGCGCGAGAGATCGAGGTTCGCGTTCGCCGAACCCTTCGAATCGGTATGGCCCTCGATTCGCAGATGCCGGCCGGCGAGGCGCGGCAGCGAGAGCGCGGCGGCGAGCTTGGCGAGCCGCGCGCGATCGGCCTCGTCGAGCACCGAGGAGCCGCTTGCGAAGCTCAGCCGCAGATCGGCCGAGCCGCGCGCCATCATCGCCGAGGCGGCCGGCGCGGCGGCGGCGGCGCTTGCGGGGCGGGCTGGCGTCGCCGTCGCGGCGGCGTCGGCCGCGGGCGCGGCGCGGCGGAAGGTGAAGCCGCGCACCGCGGCGGCGCGCGGCGTGCCCGGCGTCGATGGCGGCGCATCGGCGGGCGTATCGGCGGCGGTGCCGCAATCGCCGCCGAGCTGGCAGGCGAACGCGCTCACATCGGGATCGGCGGCGTCCGGCGGCGCCGCACCTGCCGCCGCGGCGGCCAGCGCTCCGGCGGCGATGGCCACGAGCATCTTCATATCACGTCCTCCCAACGGCGGCGGGCCGCTCGCCCGCCAGGTTCCGCCACGCCTCCGCGCGGTCACC
Source organism: uncultured Sphingomonadaceae bacterium (assembly GCA_964245925.1). Lineage (GTDB taxonomy): Bacteria > Pseudomonadota > Alphaproteobacteria > Sphingomonadales > Sphingomonadaceae > Solisphingomonas. The sequence goes on along the minus strand of CAXTPE010000040.1, from coordinate 3,774 downwards.
GGCAGATACGGGCGCTCAGCGCGCCTGGATTTCATACCATGTCATTTCCGCCTGCCACGCGCCAGCGCCCGTCGCGCGGCCGAGCCAGTCGGCGAACGCGTGGCTGTCCATGCCGGGCAGTTCGGTGCCCGACGCGCGGCCGGTGAAGCGCGGCAGCGGCCGGCTCCCGGTGACGAGCAGCAGCCCCGTCCAGCCGGTATGCGTGGCGGGCAGGGTGAACTCGTAGGAGCGGTCGTCGTCATGGGTGTAGCCGACGTCGGGATTGTCCTTGAGCTGCTCGAGCGCGGCATGGTCGGGCAGGATCAGCGTCACCTCGCCATTGGGCTCCATGCCGAACAGCGCCATCGCCGCGTCGGCGGAGCGGAAGTGGAGCTGGACGCGCGCGTCGGCGAGCCGGCTCGCCGAATCGCGCCCGACGCTGTCGCTGACGACGCGCAGTCGGCCGCCCTCGTCCTGGCGGATGCGGCGCGGCACGTCGATCGCCGGGCAGTCGTTCGAGCCGATCCTCGCGATCCGGTCGATCGTGACGGTGGTCGGCCTGGCCGCGCCGCGCACCAGCCCGCGGATCACCTCGCCGGCGCGCGCCGGATCATCGGCGACGCCGGTGAGCGCGAGCGTGCCGTTCGACCCGTCGTCGACCGGATCGACCTTGAGCCAGGAGCAGGGGATGGCGCTCAGCTCGCGGTCGATCGCCTGGCGCTGCGATGGCGCCGGGCGCGTCAGCCACCAGCCGCCGGCGAGCAGCACGATCAGCAGCGCGGCGATGCCGGCGATCCAGAGCGAGCGCCCGCGCCGCGCGCCCTGCGCGACCGGATCGGGCATGTCGCCCGCCGGCCCGGAGCGCAGCCGCCGCTTCACGGTGTCGACGAACGCCTGGAGCTTTGGGTCGCGCCCGCCGCTCCACTTGCCGAGGTCGATCGCCTGGAGTCCGCCGAAGCCGAAGGGCGGCGGCACGCCGTCGAGCAGCACGCCGAGATAGGCGCCGCGCTGCGCCGGCGCCTCGGCGGCGCGATAGGCGGCCTGGGTGCCGTCGCGGTCGGTCGAATGTTGGGACCAGAGCGGGATCACCAGCCACGCGCCCTCGATCTCGGCGGCGGCGGCGGCGTCCGGCTCGCCGGTCAGCGCCGCATCGCCGCGCGCGTCGAGCTTGGCGGCGCGCAATGCCTGGAGGAGCGCCGCGGCGCGCGGGCCGTCCGCCGGCTCGTGGACGATATAGGCATAGTCGCTCATCGCGCCGGCCTTCTTCCTGTCCTGGCCGTCAGCAGGATCAGCACCGCGAGCACGAGCGTGGTGGCGGCGGCGCCGTTCATCCCGTCCCCCGATCCACCGAGCCATGCCGCGCCGCCGAGCTCGACATCGAAAATACTGCCCGCGGGATCGATCCCCGGATTCGGAAAGGCGCCGAATAGCAGCGCCTCCGCCCAGTTCCAGCCGGCATGCGCGAGCAACGGCGCGGCGATGCCGCCGGTGCGCCACGCCAGCACGCCGAACCACAGCCCCGCCAGCGCGATGTTGGCGAGCGACAGCGGCGCGCGCCAGCCCCCGGCCAGGTGCAGCAGCATGAAGCCGAGCGCGGCGAGCGGCACGCCGGCGGCCGTGCCCCAGGCCCGGCAGAGCAGCGGCTGGAGGAAGCCGCGGAACAGCGTCTCCTCGGCGAACGCGCCGAGCAGCAGCACCGCGAGGCCGATGCCGTAGCCGCCGGCGAAAGGCGCGCCCGTCCGCGCCGCGACATGGCCGCCGAGCGCGCAGAGCCCGAGCGCCGCCGCGAAGCCGCCGATGCCGAGCGGCAGCGCCACCGTCGCCGCGACGCCCGCGCCGGGCGCGACGCGCTGCCCGAGCACGGCGGCGCCCCCGAAGGCGAGCAGCAGGCAGCACAGGCCGAGCGCGATGCCTGCGCCGAGGTCCGGGCCGGTGCCGGCGCGCTCGGCGAGCGGCGGCACCACCACCACGGCAAGCGCCCCACCGCCGATCGCGATGCCGAGCGCGGCGCACGCGCGCGCGGTCGCCTGGAGCGTGGGGTCGCGATGCGCCGCGCGTTCCGCCGCCAATCTCGCCCCCTCGCTCCCTCCGCCGCGAGCATAGTCCGCGTCACCGGCGAGCGCCAGCCGGGCGCGTCAGGCGGCGGCGAGCCGCGCCGCCGGCTCGATCCGCACGCGCTCCGCCGAGGAGACCGCGTCTGCCGCGCGCAGCGCCGCGAGGATGCGCGAGAGGTGGGTGAGATCATGCACCTCGAGATCGATCGCGAAGGTGTGGAAGCCGTTGTCGCGATGGCTGAGCGACAGGTTGAGGATGTTGGCGGCATGCTGGCCGAGGATGCCGGCGGCGACCGCCAGCGCGCCCGCCTCGTTCCTGACCACGATCGCCAGCCGCGCGGTGGCGCCGTCGGTCTCGTCGCCCCAGGCGAGATCGACCCAGTCGGCATCCTCGCCGCTCTCGGCCAGCGTGGCGCAGTCGATCGCGTGCACCTCGACCGGCTCGCCTGGCCGGCGCACGCCCACGATGCGGTCTCCCGGCAGCGGATGGCAACACGCGCCAAGCAGGAAGGCGACGCCCGGCGTCAGCCCCTTGAACGAGATCGCGCGGCGCTGCGGCGGCGGCTGGCGCGAGGTCCACCCGTCGCGATCGCTCGCGCCCGGCATCAGCGCCTCGGCGACGGCGGCGTCGTCGATCGTCTGCCTGGCGATCGCGGTCATCAGCGCGGTCTCGTCGGCGATGTGGAGGCGGCGCAGCGCGTTGCGCATCGCGTCGGGCGCCAGCGGCGGCAGCCGGCCGACGATCTCCTCGAAGAACTTGCGGCCGAGCGCGATCGTCTCCTCGCGCTCCTTGTGGCGGACGAAGCGGCGCAGCGCCGCGCGCGCCTTGCCGGTGACGACGAAGGCCAGCCAGCCGGGCTGCGGCTGCTGCGCCTTGGAGGTGAGGATCTGGACCTGGTCGCCGTTCTCGATCGGCGTGCGCAGCGGCACCACCCGGCCGTTGACCTTGGCGCCGATCGTCTGGTTGCCAAGATCGGTGTGGACCTCATAGGCGAAATCGACCGGCGTGCCGCCCTTGGGAAGCTGGATCAGCTCGCCCTTGGGCGTAAACGCGAAGATGCGATCGGTGTACATCGCGAGGCGGGTGTGCTCGAGCAGCTCCTCGGCGCTGTCGGCATGGTCGAGGATCTCGACGAGATCGCGCACCCAGCGGAAGCGCGCGCCCGGCGCGCCCGCCTCGCCCGGCGCGCCCTGCTTGTAAGCCCAGTGCGCGGCGAGGCCGGTCTCGGCCTGGTCGTGCATGTCGGCGGCACGGATCTGGATTTCGATGCGCGCCTTCTCGCTGTGGATCACCGAGGTGTGGAGCGAGCGGTAGCCGTTGCGCTTGGGCGTCGAGACATAATCCTTGAAGCGCCCCGGCACCATCGGCCAGCGCTGGTGGATGAGTCCGAGCGCGCGATAACATTCGGCGGTGTCCGCCACGATCACGCGGAACGCCATCACGTCGGACAATTGCTCGAAGCTGATGTGACGCTCGCTCATCTTGCGCCAGATCGAATAGGGATGCTTCTCGCGCCCCGTCACCTGCGCGGCGATGCCGTTCTTCTCCAGCAGCTTGCCGATGCCCGACGTGATCCGGGCGATGCGGTCGCCGCCGCCGGCCTTCAACTGCTCCAGCCGCTTGACGATCGAGGCGGATGCCTCGGGCTCCAGCTCGCGGAAGGCGAGGTTCTGCATCTCCTTCATGAACTCGTACATGCCGACCCGCTCGGCGAGCGGCGCGTAGATGTCCATCGTCTCC
>CAXTPE010000039.1:0-17643 GCA_964245925.1 uncultured Sphingomonadaceae bacterium | reverse complement strand
CCGTAGCTGTTGATGATGCCGCCGTTGATGACGGTCGGGTCGACCCCGCCGGCGTCGAGCAGCGCCGCCACCATCGAGGTGGTGGTCGTCTTGCCGTGCGTGCCCGCCACCGCGACGGTCGACTTCAGCCGCATCAGCTCGGCCAGCATCTCGGCCCGCCGCACCACCGGCACGCGCTTCTCCAGCGCCAGCTCGACCTCCGGGTTGCCGCGCTTGATCGCGGTGGAGGTGACCACGACCGCCGCGTCGCCGAGGTTCTCGGCGCTGTGGCCGATCGCCACCGGGATGCCGCGCCTGCGCAGGCCCTCGATCACATAGCCCTCGGCGACGTCCGAGCCCTGCACCGAATAGCCGAGGTTGTGCATCACCTCGGCGATGCCGGACATGCCGATCCCGCCGATGCCGATGAAGTGGATCGTGCCGATGTCGGTGGCGACGCCTCTCATGCGGGCACCCGCGCCATCGGCTGGGCGGAAGGGTGCGCCGCCAGCGCGCCGCCGGTCGCCGCCGTGCCGATCTCCTCGACGAGATCGGCGAGATCGGTGGTGGCGGACGGCAGCCCGGCGGCACGCGCGCGCTTCGCCGCATTCTCCAGCGCGCCCGGCTGGAGCGCCAGGCGCTGCATCTGCTTGGCGAGCTCGATCGCGGTGAAGCGCGCCTGGTCGATCGATCGCGCGCCGCCGCCCGCCGCCATCTCGCGCGCGTTGGCGGTCTGGTGGTCGTCCATCGCGCTCGGCAGCGGCACCAATATGGCCGGGCGCCCGGCCGCGGTCAGCTCGGCGATCGTCGAGGCGCCGGCGCGCGCGATGACGAGATGCGCCCAGGCGAGCCGCTCGGGCATGTCGTCGAGATAGGTGGCGAGATCGGCCGGGATGCCGAGCGCGGCATAGCGCTGGCGGACCTGCCTCAAATCCTCCGGCCGGCATTGCTGCGTCACCTGGAGGCGCGCCTTGAACGCCGGCGGCAGCAGCCCCAGCGCCTCGGGCACGATCTCCGACAGCACCGAGGCGCCCTGGCTGCCGCCCGTCACCAGCAGGCGGAAGATGCCGTCCTCGTGCAGCGGCGGGAACGGCTGATCGCGCAGGGCCAGCACCTCGCCGCGCACCGGATTGCCGACCAGCCGCGTCCTGGCCGCCGCGCGCGCGGACAGGCGATCGACCTTGGGATAGGCGGTGGCGATCGCCGACACGCCGCGCGACAGCAGCCGGTTGACCCGGCCGAGCACGGCGTTCTGCTCGTGGATGACGGTCGGCACCTTCATCGCGTTCGCCGCCGAGACCGCCGGATACGCCGGATAGCCGCCGAAGCCGATCACCGCCGCGGGCCGCCGCTGCCGGTAGAGCCGCCTGGCCATCGCCCGTCCCGCCCGGATCGCGAGCGCCGCGCGCCACCAGCCGAGCGGCCCGCCGCCGAACCTGCCGCCATCGAGCCGGCCGCTCGGCATCACCCATGTCTCGATGCCCGCGAACAGCCCCGGGATGCGCGCGCCGCGCCGATCGGTGATGAGCGCCACCGTGTGGCCGCGCGCGATCAGCTCCTCGGCCAGCGCGTGCGCGGGGACCATGTGGCCGCCGGTCCCGCCGGCGGCGAGCACGAAATTGCGAGGCCTGAAGCTCTGGGGCTGGGCGCTCGGGGCATCGCTCATGCGCGGCCGTTCCACTTCACGACATAGGGCGAGCGCGTGAGATACGGGTTTCGCCGCGTGAACGCCAGCAGCAGGCCGAACCCCATCGACAGCGCCAGCATCGACGAGCCGCCATAGGAGATGAACGGCAGCGTCATCCCCTTGGACGGCGCGAGCTGGACGTTCACCGCCATGTTGATGACCGCCTGCGCGCCGAACTGGGTGACGAGCCCGGCGCCGGCGAGCAGCAGGAACTGATCGTCCTCGTGCAGCAGCTTGACCAGCACGCGCACGATGATCGCGGCATAGATGAAGGCGATCGCGAGGCAGGCGATCAGCCCGAACTCCTCGCCGATCACCGAGAAGATATAGTCGGTGTGCGCCTCGGGCAGCCGGAACTTGGCGGTGCCCGCGCCCGGCCCGGTGCCGAACAGCCCGCCGTGGACGAGCGTCGCGCGGGCCGAGTCGACCTGATAGGTGTCGCCCTCGCCGAACAGGAAATTGTTGATGCGCGTCGTCGCCACCGAATAGAACAGATAGGCCAGCACCACGACGCCCATCCCCGCCGCCGCCAGCATCGCGATCAGCCGCGTCGAAACGCCGGCGAGCAGCAGCAGCGCCATCCACATGATGAGGAAGATGATGGTCTGGCCGAAATCCGGCTGGCGCATCAGCAGGAAGGCGACGAGACCCGTCAGCACGCCCGAGAGCCAGAACACCGGCAGCGTCTTGTCCTGCTGGCGCAGCGACAGCAGCCAGGCGAGGCTGACCACGAACACGGGCTTGAGGAACTCGGACGGCTGGAACTGCGCCGCCCCCACCCCGATCCAGCGCCTGGCGCCGTTCACCTGCGTGCCGAGCAGCGGCACCGCCATCAGCATGACGATGAAGAAGGCGGTCGCGCCGAGGCACAGCCGCCGCGCGACCTCCTTGGGCAGCATCGAGACGACCAGCATCACCGGCACGCCCAGCGCCAGCCAGACGCATTGGCGGTAGAAATAATAGAGCGGGGTGAACTGCACCGTCCCGCCCGAATAGCGGACGCCGGCGGCGGGCGAGGCGGCGGCGACCGCGACCAGCCCGATACCGATCAGCACCGTCACCAGCAGCAGCAGGACGCGATCGATCTCCCAGAACCAGCGCCCGATCGCCGAGCGGTCGCCGCGCCCGAAGCGCTCGGCCCTGGGGCGCCGGCGCGGCGGCATCGGCCGGGCGTTGGTCGCATCGAAGATCGCACCCGTCATGCCAGCCCCTCCACCGCCGCGCGGAAGGCGTCGCCGCGCGCCTCATAGTCCCTGAACTGGTCGAACGACGCGCAGGCCGGCGAGAGCATCACCACCTCGCCCGGGCGCGCCGCGCCGGCGGCATCGGTGACGGCGCGATCCAGCGTGCCGCTCTCGGTCACCGGCTTGCCGGCATCGCGGAGAATGCGCGCGAACAGCGGCCCCGCCTGCCCGATCGTGTAGCCTGCGCGGACATGATCGAAGTGCGGCGCGCAGGCGTCGAGATCGTCCGATTTGGGGAGGCCGCCGAGGATCCAGTGGATCGCCGGGTAGGCGGCAAGCGCCGGCGCGGTCGAGGTCGCGTTGGTTGCCTTGCTGTCGTTGACGTAGAGCACGCCCCCGCGCTCGCCGATCCGTTCCATGCGATGCGGGAGACCGGGATAGGTGCGGAGGCCTTCTTCAACGGCGTTCCAATCAACGCCAAGCCACAGGCAGGTTTCATGCGCAGCGAAAGCATTCTGAGCGTTGTGTGGACCTTGTAGCGCAGGCCAATTCCGCTGGCGCGGCCAGTCGCCGTGCTCTCCACGAGATACGTCGATCCGCATTGATCGATCGCTTTGCATCTCGAACAGCCGCATCTTCGAGGCCGCATACTCCTCGAACCCGTCATAGCGATCGAGGTGATCCGGCGTGATGTTGGTCAGCACCGCCACGTCGCAGTCGAGCGTGAAGGTCAGGTCGATCTGGTAGCTCGATAGCTCGAGGACATAGACGCCCCCTTCCGGCAATGGATCGCGCGAGAGGATGGGGAGGCCGATATTGCCGCCCATCAGGCTCGGCACGCCCGCCGTCCGGAGGATGTGGTGGACGAGCGCGGTGGTGGTCGACTTGCCGTTGGTGCCGGTGATGCCGACCACCTTGTGCGGCGGCAGCGAGGCCCTCGCCCGCGCGAACAGCTCGATGTCGCCGATGACCGGCACGCCGGCGGCCTTGGCGCGCGCCGCGATCGGATGCCGGTTGAGCGGCACCCCCGGCGACACGACCACCGCGTCGAAGCCCGCGAGATCGCCGTCCTCCACGAAGTCACGGAGTTCGGCGCCGGACACGTCCGCGCGCGCCACCTCGCTGCTGTCCCACGCCGTCACTTCCGCGCCGCTCGCCAGCAGCGCCTCCACCGTCGCCGCGCCCGAGCGCGCCAGACCCAGCACCGCGTAGCGCTTTCCCGCGAAGGCCGGCGAGGTAATCACCGCAGCTTCAGCGTCGCGAGGCCGGCGAGCGCCAGCACGAAGGAGATGATCCAGAAACGGATCACCACGGTGGGCTCGCTCCAGCCCAGTTGCTCGAAATGATGGTGGATCGGCGCCATGCGGAACACGCGCCGGCCGGTGCGCTTGTAGAAGAACACCTGGATGATGACGCTCATCGCCTCCAGCACGAACAGCCCGCCGACGATCCCCAGCACGATCTCGTGATGCGCGATCACCGCGATCGCCCCCAGCGCGCCGCCAAGCGCGAGGCTGCCGGTGTCGCCCATGAACACCGCCGCCGGGGGCGCGTTGAACCACAGGAACGCGAGGCCGGCGCCGATGATCGCCGCGCACACGATGGTGAGATCGCCCGCGCCGGGGACGTGCGGGATGCCGAGATAGGTCGCGAACTTCACGTTGCCGACCAGATAGGAGATCACGAAGAAGGCGAGGCAGGCGATGATGACCGGCATGGTCGCCAGCCCGTCCAGCCCGTCGGTGAGGTTCACCGAATTGCCGAACGCCACGATCGTGAACGCCGCGAACGGCACATAGGCCCAGCCGAGATCGATTACCGGCCCGTTGTAGAAGGGCACGTAGAAATGCGTGCCCGACAAATGCAGGATCAGCCAGCTCGCCGCCCCCGCGATGACGAACTCGCCGGCGAGGCGCGCGCGCCCGGATACGCCCTTGTGGCTGCGCTTCTTGACCTTGTCGTAATCGTCCAGGAACCCGATCGCGCCGAAGCCGAGCGTCACGAACAGCACCGCCCAGGTATAGGGATTGGCGAGGTCCATCCAGATCAGCATCGAGACGGTGATCGAGGTCAGGATCATCAGCCCGCCCATCGTCGGCGTGCCGCGCTTGGCGAGATGGGTCTGCGGCCCGTCGTCGCGGATCGGCTGGCCCTTGCCCTGGCGGATGCGCAGCCAGCCGATGAAGCGCGGCCCGATCACCAGCCCGATGAACAGCGCCGTGATCGCCGCCGCGCCGGCGCGGAAGGTGATGTAGCGCACCAGATTGAGCAGGTGCGGGAAGCCAAGCGCCTCGGCGATCAGATAGAGCATGGCATGATCCCGGCCCCGAGCGCCTCGACGACCCGGCCGAGCCCGATCGCGTTCGATCCCTTGACGAGCACCACGTCGCCCGGCCGGAGCATGTCCGCCAACCGGCGCTGCGCGCTCGCGGCGTCGGGCGCATGGTCGATCGCGATGCGGCCGGCGAGCGCATCGGCGAGCGGCGCCAGCCCCGCGCCGACGAGCAGCAGCAGATCGACATTGGCCGCCGCCAGCGGCGCCGCGAGCGCGGCATGATAGGCGTCGGCGCCATCGCCGAGCTCGCGCATCTCGCCGAGCAGCGCGATGCGGCGGGTCGCGGGGGTCTGGCCGAGCTCGGCGATGGTGGCGGCCATCGAGGCGGGATTGGCGTTGTAGCTCTCGTCGATCAGCAGCGCCGCGCCGTCAGCCAGCGCGATCGTCACCCGCGCGCCGCGCCCGGGCAGACCCGCCAGCTCGGCGAGCGCCAGACCCGCCGCCGCGAGATCGCCGCCGGCCACAGCGACCGCCGCCAGCACCGCCAGCGCGTTCGCCACCCAATGCTCGCCGGGCAGGCCGACGGTGAAGGTCAGCTCCGCTTGCGGCAGCACGGCGGAGACGAGCGTGCCGGCCGCAGTGCGGATCGCCTCGGCGGCGCGCACGTCTGCGCCCTTGCCGTGCCCGAACGTCCAGATGCGGCCCGCATGGGGGGCGGCCGCCGCGATCAGCCGGTCGCGATGCGGGCTGTCGAACGGGACGATCGCGGTGCCGCCGGGCTCCAGGCCCGCGAAGATCTCGCCCTTCGCGTCCGCGATCGCCTCCTCGCCCGAGAAGAAGGCCGAATGCGCCGGCGCGATCGCGGTGACGATCGCGACGTGCGGCCGCACCAGCGCGGTCAGCGCGCCGAGCTCGCCGGCATGGTTCATCCCCATCTCGAACACGCCGAAACGCGCATCCGCCGGCATCCGCGCGAGGCTCAAGGGCACGCCGACATGATTGTTGTAGCTCTTGACCGAGCGATGCGCCGCACCCGGCGACGGCCGATCGAGCGCCGCGAACAGCGCCTCCTTGGTGCCGGTCTTGCCGACCGATCCGGTGACGCCGATGATCCTCGCGGCCGTCCGCGATCGCGCCGCGGCACCGAGCGCATCGAGCGCGGCGGACGTGTCGGCCACCAGCACATGCGGCCCGTCGACCGGCCGCGACACGATCGCCCCCGCCGCGCCCGCGCGGAACGCGCCATCGGCGAAGCGATGCCCGTCGGTCGCCTCGCCCTTCAGCGCCACGAACAGGTCGCCTTGCCCGATCTCGCGCGAATCGAACGCGACGCCATCCACCGCGAACGGGGCGGAGGCCGTGCCGCCGGTCGCGGTCGCGATCGCGTCGGATGTCCACAGGCTCATCGGGCGCACTCGCGCGCGACCGCGACGTCGTCGAACGGCAGCACGATGTCGCCGACGATCTGGCCCTGTTCGTGACCCTTGCCGGCGAGCAGCACGACGTCGCCCGCCCCCGCCTCGCGGATCGCCGCCGCGATCGCCTCGCGCCGCCCGCCGATCTCCAGCCCCCCGCCGCCGGTGCCCGCCAGCACGTCGCGGCGGATCGCGGCGGCGTCCTCGCCGCGCGGATTGTCGTCGGTGACGATGACGTGATCGGCGAGCCGCGCCGCCACCGCGCCCATCTCCGGGCGCTTGCCCCGGTCGCGGTCGCCGCCCGCGCCGAACACGACGATCAGCCGCGCGGCGGCGTGCGGCTTCAGCGCTTCGATCGCCGCCGCCAGCCCGTCGGGCGTATGCGCGTAATCGACATAGACCGGCGCGCCGGCCGGGCTGATGACCGCGCGCTCCAGCCGCCCGCGCACCGGCTGCACGCGCGCGAGACCGTCGAACGCCCGGGCGGGAGCCATTCCGCAGGCGATGACGATCCCGGCGGCGAGCAGCGCGTTCGCGGCCTGATAGGCGCCGATCAGCGGCAGCTTGACGAGGTGGCGGGTGCCGCCGTGCTCCACCGTCAGCGTCTGGCCGAGCGCGGTCGTCTCGCGCGCCGCGAGCCGGACCCCCTCGCCCTTCTCGCCGACGTCGATCACCGCGAGGCCGCGCTCGCGCGCCAGCTCGATCACGCGCGAGGACGCCTTGTCGTCCGCCCACACCACCGCCGTGCCGTCGCGATCCACCACCTCGGTGAACAGCCTGAGCTTCGCCTCGAGATAGGCCGCCATCGTACCGTGATAGTCGAGATGGTCGCGGCTCAGATTGGTGAAGGCGGCGGCGCGCACCGGCAGCCCCTCGGTGCGGAACTGCGACAGGCCGTGGCTGGACGCCTCGAACGCGACATGGCTGACGCCCTCGCGCCGGAGCCCCGCCATGTTCGCGAGGAAGGTGACGATGTCGGGCGTCGTCAGCCCGGTCGTCACCTGCTCATCCGCGGTGGTGACGCCAAGCGTGCCGATCGAGGCGGCGTGGTGCCCGGCCATCCGCCAGAGCTGGCGGGTGAGCTCGACGGTCGAGGTCTTGCCGTTGGTGCCGGTCACCGCGACGGTCGTCTCCGGGAACGGCGCGAAGAAGCGCGCCGCGAGGCCCGCGAAGGCGCGGCGCGGCTCGGCGTCGGCGACGTGAACGGCGCCGGTCACGTCCGCCTCGGGCCGCGCCACGATCGCCACCGCGCCGGCGCGCACCGCGTCGGTGATGAAGCTCTCGCCGTCCGCGCGCGCGCCCCTGAAGGCGCCGAACACCGTGCCGGGCGCGACCTTGCGATGATCGATCGCGAAGCCGGTGACGGTCGGGTCCGCGTCGCCGTCCAGCGGCCGGTCGAGGAGCGCGCCGAGCTTCATGCTCGCGGCCTAGCGCGCATCTTGGTTCGGGCCGGCCGGGCCTTTCGGCTTCCAGATCAGCGGCAGCAGCTCGCTCTCGTCGATGTCGCGGTGGAGGTCGGGCGGCACGCCGAGCATCGGGCCGATGCGCGGGATCAGCCGGTTGATCGCCGGCCCCACCACCCAGGCCGCCGTCGCGTAGCCGAAGGTGTCGGCGGTGCCCTTGGGCTCGTCGAGCATCATGATGACGACATATCTGGGATCGTCCATCGGGAACACGCCGGCGAAGGTCGAGACCAGCGAGTGGGTGTTGTAGCCGCCGGCCTGCGCCTTGTTGGCGGTGCCGGTCTTGCCGCCGAGCCGGAAGCCGGGGACGTCCGCCTTCTTGCCGGTGCCGTCGGTGATCGGCATCACGACGAGCCGCAGGAGCTGGCGGACACGGTAGCTCGTCGCCGCCGAGATCACGCGGTGGCCGGCGGGCACGGGATTGCCCGGCCCCCGCCTGAGCAGCGTGCCGGGATGCCACACCCCGCCGTTGACCAGCGCCGCATAGGCGAGCGCCAGGTGCAGCGGCGTCACCGCGATGCCGTGGCCGTAGCCGGTCGTCATGGTGGTGGTGCGGCCCCAATAGCCCGGCCACAGCGCCGCCGCCTTCTCCTTGAGCTCGATCGCCGGCGGGCCGTGGAACTGGAGCCGGTCGAACATCGATTTCATGCGCGCCTCGCCCAGCTCGTCGGCGATCCGCGCGGTGACGATGTTGGAGGAGTGGACCATCATCTCGGGCACGTTCAGCCAGCGGTTCTGGGGATGATCGTCGTGGATCTTGTAGCCGCCGATCGAGAGCGGCGCGGTCGCGTCATATTTCCTGGTCATCGAGGTGACGGTGCCGCTCTCGATGGCGTTGGCGATGGTGATCGCCTTGAAGGTGGAGCCGAGCTCGTAGACGCCCTGGGTCACGCGGTCGTAGCGCGGGCCCGGGTTGCGGTCGCCGGGCGCCTGCGGGGGGACGTTGCCGGGCGCGTTCGGGTTGAAGGTCGGCAGCGAGGCCATCGCCATCAGCTCGCCGGTGCGGACGTCCAGCACCAGCCCGGTCGCGCCGACCGCCGAATGCTTGACCATCGCCGCGCCCAGCTCGTCCTCGAGCGCCGCCTGCACGCGGCTGTCGATCGAGAGCGCGACCGGCTGCGCGCGCCCGTCCGAGGCGGTCAGCCGCTGCTGGAGCACGCGCTCCATGCCGGAGACGCCGCGCCCGTCGATGTCGACCCAGCCGAGCACATGCGCGCCGAGGCTCGCCTGCGGATAGAGCCGCTCCGGCTCGCGATCGAGCTCGATGCCCGGCTCGCCGATCGCGTTCACCCTGGCGACCAGCTCGGGCAGCGCGCGACGGCGCAGGTAGAAGAAACGCCGCCCCGAGCGCAGGATCGCGAGATACCCGGCCTCGGTCCGTTCGGGCATCAGCAGCGCGAGCTGGCGCGCCACCTCCTCGGGCCGGTTGACGAGCTGGCGGGGGTGCACCGCGATCGACCAGACGTCGATCGTGCGCGCCAGCGTCACGCCGTTGCGATCGGTGATGTCGGCGCGCGGCGGCACGAGGATGTCCCGCGCGCCGAGGCCCTGGCCAGCCGACGCGAACAGCGAGAGATAGACGAGCCGGCCGGTGATCGTGACGGTCAGGCCCAGGAAGATGAGCATCATCACCATCAGCCGGAAATGCACGAGCGCCAGCACCTGCCGGCGCTGGCCGGCGAGGCGGACGCGTTCCGGGCGGGCGACGAGCGCTGTCACCGGCGCTGTTTCTTGCCTTCGCCGGTCTCCGCGCGCGCGGCGCGCTCGATCGCGCCGAGCGTCGAATCGTCGAGCAGCGCCACCTGCCGCACCGAGCCACGCCCCGCGCCTTTCTCATAGCCCGTCCGGTGCAGCAGCGCGGGCGCGTCATCGTCCGCCGCCGACGCCAGCTCGACATGCGCGCGGCGCGCCGGACTGGCGATGATCCTGGCGACCGCATGGGTGACATGCGGCTTCGGCGCATCGCCCGGGGCCGATACCAGCTCGATATTCGCGCGATGCGCCGGCCTGACGGTCGCGCGCGGCCTGCGCGCGGCGGCCGACGCGAGCTCGATCCTTGCATCATGCCCGGGCGCGGGCCTGGCCGCGACCTTCTGGACGGCCGGCGCGTGGTTCGCCGGCGTCGCCGCCACCGTCCGCGCGACCGCGCGGCCGGCGGCGGTGACGGGCGGCTGGTAGGTCGTCTGGAGCACCGCGCCGTCGCCCGGCGTGCCGGCGGGCGCGGCCGGCGCGTCGGGCATCGCGCCGAGGCTCGCGAGCTGCACCGGGCTGGTGAGATACTGGCCGACCCGCGGCGCGCTCAGCGCCAGCGCCTGGCTGTTCCACCGCTCGAGCTGGACCAGCCGGCTGCGCGTGCCGAGCTCGGTCTCGAGCTGCCGCATGTTCTGGCGGGTCGCGAGGATCTGCGCCTCGATGCCCGCCACCTCGCCACGCTTCGTCGCGACGCGCAGCGACATGAGGTAGCAGACGAGCGCGGCGATGGCGACGGCCGCCACCCAGCCGACCGGACGGAAACGGGACGCGATCATCACGACGACGATACTCCTTGGGGCAAAGGCGATGGCGGGGCGGGCCAGGGGCGGGCGGCGGTGCGGCGCGCCGAGCGCAGCGTCGCGGAGCGCGCGCGCGGGTTGCGCGCGATCTCCTCCTCGGACGCGCGGACGGGCCTGGCGACCTGCTCGAAGCTGGGCGCCGCCGCGGCGGCGACCGGGAGATGGCGCGATCCGCCGGGCGCGGCGCCGGAGCGATCGCGCAGGAAGCGCTTCACCACCCGGTCCTCGAGCGAATGGAAGGTGACCACCGCCAGCCGCCCGCCCGGCTTCAGCACGCGCTCGGCGGCGGCGAGGCCGTCCTCCAGCTCGCCGAGCTCGCGGTTCACATGGATGCGGATCGCCTGGAAGCTGCGCGTCGCCGGATCCCGGGGCTGGCCGGGGTGATGGCCGGTCGCGCGGCGGATCACGGCGGCGAGCTCGCCGGTCCGCGCGATCGGCCGCGCCGCGACGATCGCGCGCGCGATCCGCCGTGCCTTCGGCTCCTCGCCGAGCGCATGCAGCACATCGGCGATCTCGGCCTCGTCGGCCCCGTTGACGAAGGCGGCGGCGCTTGTCCCGTCGCGCTCCATCCGCATGTCGAGCGGCCCGTCGCCCTGGAAGGAGAAGCCGCGTGTCGGATCGTCGAGCTGCATCGAGGAGACGCCGATGTCGAGCGCGACGCCGTCGACCTGCCCGACATCCGCAAGCACGCCGTCCAGCGCCGAGAAGCGCTCCCGCACCAGCGTCAGCCGCCCGCCGCTCGCCGCCGCCAGCGCGCGGCCGCCGGCGATCGCGTCGGGATCGCGGTCGAGCGCGATCACCTCGGCGCCCGCCGCCAGCAGCGCCCGCGTATAGCCGCCGGCGCCGAACGTGCCGTCGACATGGGTCTCGCCGGGCGCGGGCACGAGCGCGGCGATCGCCTCGTCGCGCAGCACGGGGATGTGGAGCGCGCCGCTCATTCGCCGGTCCCGCGTTGCGCGAGCAGATAGTCGAGCTTGCGCGCGTCGAGCCCGGTGAAGGCGGCGCGCGCGGCGTCCGCGTCCCACACCTCGAAGCTGTCGCCGACGCCCCAGAACAGCGCCAGCGCGCCGATGCCGCCGAACTCGCGCATCATCGGCGGCAGCACCATCCGGCCGGCGCCATCGAAGCCGACCGCGACGAGCCCGCCGAGCCGGCGCCGCACCCTGGCGAGCGCCGCGCCGCGATCGGCGGCGGGAAGCTCGGACACGCTGTCGTTGAGATCGGCGTCGAGCTTGCGCTGGCCGATCACGTCGACCGCGAAGAGCCGGTCTCCATCGGGATGCACGTCCATCATCAGCGCGCGATCATCGACGGTCTCGCCGGGCGCGCCGTAGATCCGCGAGCGGACCGCGATCAGCTCGCGGAAGCCCGCCGGAACCGACACCCTTCCCTTCGCGTCCACCGCGTTCAGCGCATGGCCAAGAAAAGGATGATGAAGCTCCAACCCCGGTGCATCCTGTTGCGCGGCACAGGCCCCGTTTGCCGCCACCCGGCGGTGGGATCGGTCGTGACGCCGATGCCGTTCGCAGGATTTGCATGGCGTATCATGGGTAATCCATGGGTTGCAATGCCACCGCATGGATTTCGATGTTCAAAACTCGGATGTCTTGCATCCGCATCGGCGCGGCGATCGGCGGAATCGCGCGGCTTCGGCGCCGACGCGCCGAACACGGAGCTGTGGATAACCATGTTGGGGCGGCCGGGCGCGCGGCGCCCGGCGGCGTCAGCGCTTCGGGCGGGCCGGCGGGCGAGTCGCGGGAGCGGCGGCGTTGTCGGCGGGCGGGACGTTGCCGGGCGCGACGCCGAGCTCCGCGAGCGGCTCGCGCGGGGCGTCGGCGGCATTCTCCGCCGCGGTCGCGCCGTTCGAGGCGGATGCGCCGGGCGGCGGACCGGCGCCGAGCAGCGAATAGACCGCCGTCGCCAGCATCGTCAGCAGGAAGACGCTGGCCAGCCCGATGATCCCGATGCGCACCCGCTGCATGCGCCCGCACCCTCCATCAGACCGCCGCGCGGCCGAACACGCGATCCTAACGCGGCCCGCCCGGGCTGTCGACGCGATCCGCTCCACGACCGCTTTCCGCCATCCCCGCTTTCGCGGGGATGGAACCGGCGGACCGACGTCATGTCGTTCCGCCCTAGCGGGCGAGCCACGGCGGCACCGGCAGCCCGCGCGCCGCCAGCCACGCCGGGTTGGATAGCGTCGAGAGATAGCGCATGCCCGAATCGCACAGGATGGTGACGATCGTCCGCCCCGGCCCCAGCTCGCGCGCCAGCGCGATCGCGCCGGCGACGTTGATCCCGGACGAGAGCCCGACGCACAGCCCCTCCGCCAGCAGCGCATGGACCTCCGCCAGCCCCTCCTCGTCGGAGACGCGGAACTGGGTATCGACCGGCGCGCCCTCCAGATTGGCGGTGATCCGGCTCTGGCCGATCCCTTCCGATACCGAGCTGCCCTCGGCATGCAGCTCGCCGCGGGCATAATGGCTGTAGAGCGCGGCGCCGTGCGGATCGGTGAGCGCGATCGTCACGCGCTCGTCGCGCTCCTTGAGCCCCATCCCCACGCCCGCCAGCGTGCCGCCGGTGCCGACCGCGCAGGTGAAGCCGTCGATCCGCCCGCCGGTCTGCGCCCAGATCTCGGGCGCGGTGGTGCGGATGTGCGCCATGCGGTTGGCGGTGTTGTCGAACTGGTTGGACCAGAAGGCGCCGGGCGTCTCTTCCGCGATGCGGCGCGAGGTGTGCACATAATGCGCCGGATTGGAGTAGGCGGTCGGCGCCACCTCGATCAGCTCGGCGCCAAGCGCGCGCAGCGTGTCCTTCTTCTCCTGGCTCTGCGTCTCGGGGATGACGATGATGGTGCGGCAGCCCTTGGCGGCGCCGACCAGCGCGAGCCCGATGCCGGTGTTGCCCGCCGTCCCCTCGACGATGATCCCGCCCGGCGCGAGCGCGCCGCTGGCGAGCGCATCCTCGACGATGAAGAGCGCGGCGCGGTCCTTGACCGATCCGCCGGGGTTCATGAACTCGCATTTGGCGAGGATGTCGCAGCCGGTCGCCGCGCTGGCGCGCGCGAGCCGCACGAGCGGGGTGGCGCCGATCAGCGCGAGCGCGTCGGCGGCGGGCGGGGCGGTGCTGGTCATGCGCGCGGGTGTACAGGCGGGGGCGGCGCGCGGGCAACCTAGTTCGGCTTGGCGCCCGCCAAGCGCGGCGCGCTGCGGAGGCGGGGCGGGGCGGCGCGGCGCAACTCGCCGCATTCTCGCCGCGCCGCACAAAAACCCGCTTGACGGCGAGCCGCGCGCTCGACGAAGAGCATGCGCCATGCAGACATTCCTCCGCGCCGCTCCGCTCGCCGCCGCCCTCCTGCTGGGCGCCTGCGACAACAGCCCGACGACCGTCGTTTCCGGCCCCGCCGATCCGATGCAGGGCCAGCTCGCCACCGCCAAGCCGGTCGAGCTGCCGCCGGCGATGGAGGCGTCGAAGAGCTATCGCTGCGACGACAACAGCGTCGTCTCGATCGACTGGATGACCGGCGGCAAGCAGGCCAATCTCCATCCCAGGAAGGATGCGCCGATCGTCATCCTCAAGGCCGACGACGCTGGCCAGCCGCTGCTCGCCGACGGCTATGCGCTCGACGGCACGTCGAAGGCGGGAAGCGTCTCGCTCGCCACGCCGGGCAAGAGCAAGCAGAGCTGCAAGGGCTGAGCGACGCATCCGGGCAAGCCCTCCGCCATGGGGCGAGGGTTGGATGAGGGGTCGCACCCTCTCGATGGCGCGACACCCCTCACCCCCCCATCCCCCGACGGGGACGGGCCGCTCCCTCTCCCCATGGGAGAGGCGGCGGCGCCATGGGCTGCTGACAACCCCGGCGTCCGCCGCTATCGCCCGGCCATGACCGGCATCACCCCGCAGACCGTCGCCGAGCACGGCCTCTCCCCGGAGGAATATGAGCGCGTGCTGGCGGCACTCGGCCGCGCGCCCAATCTGGTCGAGCTCGGCATCTTCTCGGTGATGTGGTCCGAGCATTGCTCCTACAAGTCGAGCCGGCTCCACCTGCGCAAGCTGCCAACCACGGGCCCCCAGGTGATCTGCGGCCCCGGCGAGAACGCGGGCGTCGTCGATATAGGAGACGGCCAGGCGGCCATCTTCAAGATGGAGAGCCACAACCATCCGAGCTATATCGAGCCCTATCAGGGCGCGGCGACCGGCGTCGGCGGCATCCTGCGCGACGTGTTCACGATGGGCGCGCGCCCCGTCGCCAACCTGAACGCGCTGCGCTTCGGCCGGCCGGATCACCCCAGGATGCGCCACCTGATCGCGGGCGTGGTCCAGGGCATCGGCGGCTACGGCAATTGCGTCGGCGTCCCCACCGTCGGCGGCGAGGTGAACTTCCACGCCGCCTACGATGGCAACATCCTCGTCAACGCGATGACGCTCGGCGTCGCGGATACCGATAAGATCTTCTATTCGGCCGCCTCGGGCATCGGCAATCCGATCGTCTATGTCGGCAGCAAGACCGGGCGCGACGGCATCCACGGCGCCACCATGGCGTCGGCCGCGTTCGACGACGAGAGCGAGGAGAAGCGCCCCACCGTCCAGGTCGGCGATCCGTTCACCGAGAAGCTGCTGATCGAGGCCTGCCTCGAGCTGATGGCGACCGACGTGATCGTCGCCATCCAGGACATGGGCGCCGCCGGGCTCACCTCCTCCTCGGTCGAGATGGCGAGCAAGGGCGGCGTCGGCATCGCGCTCGACATGGACGCGGTGCCCTGTCGCGAGGAGCACATGACGCCCTATGAGATGATGCTCTCCGAATCGCAGGAACGCATGCTGATGGTGCTGAAGCCCGGCCGCGAGGCCGAAGCCGAGGCCATCTTCCGCAAGTGGGAGCTGGACTTCGCCGTCATCGGCCAGGTCACCGAGCCCGGTCCGGGCGGGGGCCGGATGGTGCTGACGTTCGGCGGCGAGACGGTCTGCGACATTCCCCTCGGCCCCTTGGCGGACGAGGCGCCGCTCTACGATCGCCCCTGGACGAAGACGCCGCCCCCCGCCCCGCTCGCCGATGTGCCGGAGAGCGCCGACGTCGCCGCCGATCTCCTCGCGCTGATGGCCTCGCCGGACCTCGCCAGCCGCCGCTGGATCTGGGAGCAGTACGACACGCAGGTCGGCGCCGACACCGTCCAGCGCCCCGGCGGCGACGCCGCGGTGGTGCGCGTCCACGGCACCGGCAAGGCGCTGGCGATCACCACCGACTGTACCCCGCGCTACTGCCTCGCCGATCCGCGCGAGGGCGGCAAGCAGGCGATCGCGGAAGCCTGGCGCAATCTCTGCGCCGTCGGCGCCACGCCGCTTGGCTGCACCGACTGCATGAACTTCGGCAATCCCCAGCGCCCCGAGATCATGGGGCAGTTCGTCGGCTGCATCGAGGGCATGGCGGAGGCCTGCCGCGCGCTGGACTTCCCGATCGTGAGCGGCAACGTCAGCCTCTACAACGAGACCAGGGGCGAGGACGGCCCTGGAGGAACGCGGACGGCCACGGCGATCCTCCCCACCCCCGCGATCGGCGGCGTCGGGCTGCTCGCCGACTGGACGCGCTCCGCCACGATCGGCTTCAAGGCGACCGGCGACGTCATCCTCGCGGTGGGCGCGCGCGGCGGCCATCTCGGCCAGTCGCTCTGGCTGCGCGAGCTGCACGGCCGCGAGGGCGGCGATGCCGGCCCGCCGCCGCCGATCGATCTCGCCGCCGAGCGGCGCGCCGGCGAGCTGGTCCGCACCGCGATCGGCGCCGGCGCGATCACCGCCGCGCACGATCTGTCCGATGGCGGGCTCGCGGTCGCGCTGGCCGAGATGGCGCTGGCCGGCGGCATCGGCGCGATCGTCCAGATGAAGACCCCGCACGGCGCCGCCGCGACCTTCTTCGGCGAGGACCAGGGGGTCTATCTCGTCACCGTCCACGATCACGCGCTCGCCGGCTTCCTGAGCGCCGCGCATGCGGCGCGCGTCGACGTCGAGCGCATCGGCCGCACGATCCGCGATCGCCTGATCTTCGAGCTGCGCGACGGCGACTTCACGGTGAAGCTCGATGCGCTGCGGGCCGCGCACGAAGGCTTCTTCCCGGCGCTGATGGGCGCCTGATCGTCCCCGTGCCGGGGAGGATCAGGCCAGCTTGAAGCCCTCGCGGTTCGCCGCCGCCGTCAGCGCCCTGTTCTTCTCGTCGCCAAGCTTCTCGTGCAGCGGCGGGAAGATGCGCTCCTCCTCGTCGCGGATATGCTCCTCGATGTCGCGGCGGAATTCGGCGACCTTGGCGAGGAAGCCGAGCGAGTTCCTCGGCATGTTGCCGAGATCGTAGAGATATTGCTTCACATAGCCGTGCTCGTGGTTGAGCTCGTCGGCGTCGCCGGTGTCGCCCAGATCGCGCAGCGCCGGGTAGATCGCGTTCTCCTCCATCAGCGCGTGTTTGCCGAGCGCATGCTTGAGCTGGACCAGCAGCGTGGCGCGCTTGATCGTCTGGCTGTCGTCGGTCGCCTGGATCGCATCGAACAGCGCCAGCGCCAGCCTGTGCTCGGTCTTCACCGCCTCGAGCCAGTCGCCCGCCAGCGCGCTCGGCGCCTGCACCGCCACCTTGCGGCCGATGCCCGCCACCACGCCGGCGATCACGCCCGCGGCGGCGGCACCGATGACCGCGCCGGTGCTGTGCGTCGCTGCCGCCGGCTTGGCGGCGCGGCGGCGGGCGGGGCTGGTGGTCGCGCGGGCTGTCTTGGTCGCCATGATGCAGATCCTTCGGGATGCCTGTAAAGCCGGCTTCCAGAACACGCCGCCGCCGCCGCCGGTTCCGGCGCGGCTGGGCGCCACCGCGCCGCCGCGCTACCCAGCGGGTGATGAGCGACGGCGCACGCATCGACGGCCTCGACATGCTGCGCGGCATCGCCGTGACCGGCATCCTCGCGATGAACATCGCGGGCTTCGCGCTCCCGCCCGCCGCCTATGGCTATCCCGCCGTCACCCATCCGCCGACGCCCGCCGACATCGCGCTCTGGGCGGCGGGGTTCGTGCTGGTCGACGGCAAGATGCGCGCGCTGTTCTCGATCCTGTTCGGC
>CAXTPE010000038.1:0-18335 GCA_964245925.1 uncultured Sphingomonadaceae bacterium | reverse complement strand
TCCTTGATGTCGCAGGTCTTGCAGTGGACGCAGTTCTGCGCGTTGATCTGGAGCCGCGGCGCCTGCTCCTCGCGCCCGACGATCTCGTAGACGCCGGCCGGGCAATAGCGCTGCTCGGGCGAATCATAGAGCGCGAGATTGACGTCGATCGGCACGTCGGCGTCCTTCAGCGTCAGGTGGATCGGCTGGTCCTCCTCGTGATTGGTGTTCGAGAGGAACACCGAGGAGAGCTTGTCGAAGCTGATGACGCCATCTGGCTTGGGATAAGCGATCGGGTGGACATGATCCTTGCGCCAGAGCGTCTGCGAATCGCGATGCTTGTGGTGCAGCGTCCACGGCAGCCTGACGCCGAGTTGATGCGCCCACATGTCGAAGCCCGAATAGAGCGTGCCGAAGGTGCCGCCGAAGTTCGCCACCGCCGGCTCGGCGTTGCGCACCATCTTGAGCTCGGTGGCGATCCAGCTCGCCTCGACCGCCGGCTGATAGGCGGTGAGCTCGTCCGCCGACCGCCCCGCCGCGATCGCGTCGAACGCCGCATCCGCCGCGAGCATCGCCGACTTCATCGCGGTATGCGTGCCCTTGATGCGCGGCACGTTGACGAAGCCCGCCGAGCAGCCGATCAGCGCGCCGCCCGGGAAGGCGAGCTTCGGGACCGACTGCCAGCCGCCCTCGTTGATCGCGCGCGCGCCATAGGAGACGCGCCGCCCGCCCTCGAGGATCGGGCGGATCGCCGGATGCTGCTTCCAGCGCTGGAACTCCTCGAACGGCGAGAGGAACGGGTTCCTGTAGTCGAGCGCGACCACGAAGCCGAGCGCGACCTGGTTGTTCTCCTGGTGATAGAGGAAGCTGCCGCCCCAGGCGTCGTCGAGCGGCCAGCCCTGGGTGTGGATGACGCGGCCGGGGACGTGCTTGGCGGGATCGATGTCCCACAGCTCCTTCAGCCCGATGCCGTAGACCTGCGGCTCGCAGTCGCGCTCCAGCTCATACTGCCGCTTGAGCTCCTTGGTGAGATGCCCGCGCGCGCCCTCCGCGAAGAAGGTGTATTTCGCGCGCAGCTCCATGCCGGGCTGATAGTCCGGCTTGCGGGTGCCATCGCGGGCGACACCCATGTCGCCGGTGGCGACGCCGGCCACGCTGCCGTCGTCGTTGAACAGCACCTCGGCGGCGGCGAAGCCGGGGAAGATCTCGACGCCGAACCCCTCGGCCTGCCCGGCCAGCCAGCGGCAGAAATTGGCGAGGCTGAGCGTGTAGGTGCCCTTGTTGCGCATGAACGGCGGCATCAGCATGTGCGGCATGGCGAACTTGCGCGTCCTGGTGAGCACCCAGTGGTGGTTCTCGGTGACGGGCTGGGTGAGCGGGCTGTCGAGCTCCTTCCAGTCGGGCAGCAGCTCATCGAGTGCGATCGGATCGAGCACCGCGCCCGAGAGGATGTGCGCGCCGATCTCCGAGCCTTTTTCCAGGACGCAGACCGAGAGCTCGCCGCCGGCCTGCGCGGCGCGCTGTTTCAGCCGGATCGCCGCGGACAGGCCGGCCGGTCCGCCGCCGACGACGACGACATCATACTCCATCGACTCACGCGCGCTCATCTCGATCCTTTCCGGCGGCAAATCGTCGCGAGGTTCCACCGCCTTGCCATATGGTTGCCGTTCCGCAGATTGACGAGAGCGTCAATAGCGTCTCCTGTCGGCGGTCGTGCGGGACGGGGATGATCTTGGGGTGCGCGCCGCCTTCGCGAGCGCGCTCGACTGGTGGGCGGACGCCGGCGTCGGCGCGCTCGCCGAGGAGGCGCCGCGCGACTGGCTGCGGCCGATCGCGCCGATGCCGGCGGCCACGCCCGTCGTCGCGCCCGTGCCATCGCCCGCCACGACGCTCGCCGGACCCGCCGCCGCGACGCTCGCCGAGTTCCAGGCGTGGCTCGCCGTCACGCCGGACCCGCCGGGCGGCGCGGCTCTCGGCGAGCGCGTGGCGCCGGCGGGCGATGCCGCCGCCGGGCTGATGATCGTGGTCGACATGCCCGAGGACGGCGATGCGGCGGCGGGGCGGCTCGTCTCCGGCGCGGCCGGGCGGCTGCTCGACCGCATGCTCGCCGCGATCGGTCGGGACCGCGCCTCGATCTACCTCGCCGCTCTCGCCCCGGACCGGATCGCCGGCGGCAGGATCGCCCCGGACCGGGCCATCGCGCTCGCCGGAACGATGCGCCGTCACATCGCGCGGGCGGCACCCCGCGCCGTGCTGCTGCTCGGCGATGGCGCGTGCGCGGCGCTGCTCGGCGAGCCGGTCGCGCGCGCCCGCGGCGGTTTACGCACCCTTAACCATCATGGCGGCACGGTGGCGGCGGTCGCGACATTCCATCCGCGCCTGCTGCTGGAAAGCCCGGCACGCAAGGCGGAGGCATGGCGGGATCTGCGCCTGTTGCTTGAGGAGCTCGCCCGCTGATGCCGAAGCCGTCGCCACTTCGACTGCTCGCCGCCGGATCGCTGCTCGCGCTCGCCGCGCCCGCGCTGGCGGACAGCGCGGCGCTGTCGATCCCGACCCCCGGCGCGCCGCCATCGGCCGCGCAGCTCGCCGCCGACGGCGTGCCGGACCAGCTCGGCGCCAGCCAGCGCGCCGCCTACACCAGCATCTTCGCCGCGATCCAGGATTCGCGCTGGAGCGAGGCGCAGGCGATGCTCGACGGCATGGGCGATGGCCCGCTCCATCCCGCCGCCCGCGCCGAGCTGTTCCTCGCCAAGGGCTCGCCGCGCGTCGAGCTCCAGCCGCTGCTCGACCTGCTCGCGCGTGCGCCCGAGATGCCCGAGGCGGCGCAGATCGCGCTTCTGGCGAAGAAGCGCGGCGCCGCGACGCTGCCGGAGCTGCCGCTGGAGCGCGACCTCGTCTCCTATCGCGGCGCGCCCGCCCGCCGCGGCGCCGCCTCGACCGCGAGCGATGCCGCCGCCGCCGCGCTCGTCCCGCAGCTCACCCCGCTGCTCAAGACCGACCAGCCCGCCGCCGCCGAGGCGCTGCTGGCGCCGGCGCGGGACCAGCTCACGCCGGAGGCGCGCACCGAATGGCAGCAGCGCATCGCCTGGAGCTATTATCTGACCGGCGACGACGGCAATGCCGAGCGCCTCGCCGCGCTCGCCCGCGCCGGCGCCGGCGACTGGGCGCCGCAGGCCGATTGGGTCGCCGGACTCGCCGCCTGGCGCGCCAATGACTGCAAGGCCGCGAGCGACGCGTTCGGCGCGGTGGCGTCCCGCGCCGGCGACGACGAGATGCGCGCCGCCGGGCTCTTCTGGGCGGCGCGCGCCGACATGGCCTGCGGACGCCCGCAGATGGTGCAGCCCCGCCTGCGCTCGGCGGCGCGCATTCCGGAGACCTTCTACGGGCTGCTTGCCGCGCGCGTGCTCGGCGTGGCGCCGGCGCAGCACACGCTCGAGCCGGGCCTCGCGGCCAGCGAGTGGAGCCGGATCGGCGGCTATCCGAACGTCCGCGCCGCCGCGGCACTCGCCGAGATCGGCGAGTATGGGCTCGCCGACGCCTTTATCCGCCACCAGGCGAAGATCGGGCAGGACGGCGATCACGACGCGCTGCTCCACCTGGCGGCGCGGCTCGATCTGCCCGCCACCCAGATCTGGCTCGCGCACAACGCGCCCGCCGGCGAGCGGCCCGAGACGGCGGCGCGCTATCCGGTGCCGAACTGGTCGCCACGGGGCGGCTGGCGGATCGAGAAGGAGCTGGTGTTCGCGCATGCGCTCCAGGAATCGCAGTTCCGCACCGATGCGGTGAGCCCCGCCGGCGCGCGCGGGCTGATGCAGGTGCTGCCCTCCACCGCCGACCTCATCGAGAAGAAGCGCGGCGGGCTGCCGGTGGCGCGCACGACGCTCTCGGACCCGAAGGTCAACATGGGCTATGCGCAGGATTATCTCCAGCAGCTCGCCGACAAGGACGCGACCGGCGGGCTGCTCCCCAAGGTGATCGCCGCCTACAACGCCGGGCCGGGCAATGTCGTGAAGTGGAACCTGCTCGGCCGCAACAACGGCGATCCGCTGCTCTATATCGAATCGATCCCGTTCCGCGAGACGCGGCAATATGTCGCCGCCGTGCTGCGCAACTACTGGATGTACGATCAGCAGACCGGCCAATCGCCGACCAGCCTCAAGGCGATCGCGCAGGGGCTGTGGCCCCGCTTCCCCGGGCTGCCCGGCAAGACCGCGCTCAGCCTCGCCGCGCCCGGCGGCAACTGATCCCCGCCACATGCCGATCGACGAGTCGCTCGCCTTCCAGCCGGTCCGCATCGCCGTGCTGACGGTATCGGACACGCGCGGCGCGGCCGATGACCGCTCGGGCGACACGCTGGTCGCGCGGCTGACGGCAGCCGGCCATGTCCTCGCCGATCGCGCGATCGTGCGCGACGACGCCGCGCTGATCGCGGCCCGGCTCGGCGACTGGATCGCCGACCCGCTGGTCGACTGCGTCATCTCGACTGGCGGCACCGGCGTGACCGGGCGGGACGTGACGCCCGAGGCGTTCGCGAGCGTCTGGGAGAAGGAGATCCCGGGCTTCGGCGAGCTGTTCCGCTGGCTGAGCTACGCCACGATCGGCACCTCGACGATCCAGTCGCGCGCCTGCGCCGGCGTCGCGCGCGGCACCTATATGTTCGCGCTGCCGGGCTCGACGGGCGCGGTGAAGGACGGCTGGGACGGCATCCTCAGGGACCAGCTCGACAGCCGCCACCGCCCCTGCAACTTCGTCGAGCTGATGCCCCGCCTCGCGGAGCGCTGAGACGCCGGCGCGCGCACCGGCAGCGAACATGCGTTCACAAGGCGAAACCGCTCCGATCGCGTGGCAAGCGGCCGCCGGCCCGGTCGGCCGACCGGAGCAGGATGACTTCAGCCTGGCAGAAGGCCGCGACCACTTGATGTCATTCAGCTCCAGGGCACCGGCGTAGAGGGCTCGGGCGATGCGCATGCGCTGCCGTTCTTCTTCAACTCATTGAAGAACCAGTCCATGCGATCCAGGGCTTCTTCAAGCCGCGCGCGGTGTTGCGCGCCGAAACATATCCGGAGCCTGCCTTCACCATTGGGGCCATAGAAGCTCGCCGCCTCGACCACCACCGTGCCCTCGAGCAGATCCTCGGCGAGCTGCCGGGAAGCATGGCCTTTGATCTCGATCTTCGGATAAGGAGTAGATCGTGCCTTCCGGACGACGGCAACTCAGGCCCGGCATCGCATCGAGCCGCGCGACGGCAAGGTCGCGCGCGACATCCTCGGCAAGCATCGCGGCAAGGTCGGCGCCCGCCTCGGCAAGCGCGGCCACCCCGCCGAACTGGAGGCGATGCTGACGTGGCGGTTCCCGTCGAACAGGATCCGCTCGTAGACCTCGTCCGAGATAACGACGAGGTCATGGCGTATCGCCACTTCGGCACCCTCCTCTATCTCGTCGAGCGTCGGCTCGTGCCCAGGCAGCTCCAGAAGGTCTGTAGGCGAGCGAACGCCGATCGCGGCAGACAGCGTCTTCTCGAACTTGCCACGTTCACGTGCAAGCAGATGCCGGGCCTCGGCGAGGTTGGAGGTTCCAAGTGAACCTACGCCTCCACCCGGCCCCCAAATGCGGCCCGCACTGTCTCGGGAACATCCCCGCGGAACATAAGCTGCTCGCCGCGCCGGCAGGGGTAGCGTTGCCCTTTCACGCGGCGCATCGATCCCGCTCGTTCGTAGCAGATTTTGTAGCGCCCTGCCAACGGAGCGGCTGAAAACAAGGACTTTTTAGCAGGCGCAACGGATTGCAAGACCACTGGCGGACCTGCTGGGTGCAGGTTCGAACCAATTAGCCGATATGCTGACGGAATGGAGCGCCATCCTCAAGCATTCGAGCCTCGGTTGCCCACAGCCGCTTAACAGCAATGACCGGAAGGATGGATGCGCCCCGCGCGATAGCCGTCCGGCTGCCGTGCGGAAGCGCAAAATTGCATAACAGGCGGGCAGGATGGCGGACAAACGCCCAGCCCCTTTCTCCTTGCGGCTCACATTCGAGCAACGCGCCCGGCTGAAAGCGGAAGCCGGTGACATGTCGTTGTCGTCCTATATTCTATCCCGATTGTCCAATCCGACCAATCCGCCACCCCGCCGCCGGGGCAAGGCTCCGGTTAAGGACCATCGGGCATTAGCTCAGGTTTTGGGGTTGCCTGGGCAATCTCGCCTGTCAGCCAATGTGAACCAGTTGGCACGCTCCGCCAACTCGGGAAGCCTGCCCGTAACGCCCGATACGGAAGCGGCGCTCATGTCTGCCGTGGCCGATATAAACCGTATCCGCCGATTGCTGATCGAGGCTTTGAACCTTGAGGTCGAACCTTGATTATCAAGGCATCCCAGAGAGGCGGCGCATCGCAGCTCGGTCATCACCTGCTGAAGACCGAGGAAAACGAACACGTCGAGATTCACGAGGTCAGCGGCTTCGTCAGCGACAAGCTGATGGGCGCGATGAAGGAAGCTCACGCGCTGTCGCTGGGAACCAGGTGTAAGCAGTTTCTGTTTCGGTGTCTCTCAACCCCCCGGCAGGCGAGTCGGTGCGCGTCGAGGTTTTCGAAAAAGCCTGCGACACGATTGAAGAGCGGCTCGGTCTGAAAGGTCAGCCGCGTATGATCGTCTTTCACGAGAAAGAAGGTCGTCGTCACGCTCATGTTGTCTGGTCGCGGATCAACGCGGAAACGATGACGGCTAAGCCGCTGCCGTTTTTCAAGCGGACGCTCAATGCTATCGCCAAGGAACTGTATCTCGAAAACGGCTGGAAGATGCCGGAAGGGTTTCGCGATCCGAAGCTACGCGATCCGCGCACTTTCACCCTCGCCGAGTGGCAGCAGGCGAAGCGAGCGGGCATCGACGCCCGCGAGATCAAGACCACGGTTCAGGAATGCTGGTCACTGTCGGATAACGGCCCCTCGTTTGCGAAAGCTCTGGAGGATCGCGGCCTGTTTCTCGCATGGGGTGATCGTCGCGGCCATGTCGCTGTTTCGATCGAGGGCGATGTCTTCGCGATCGCCCGCATGGTCGATAAGAAAACAAGGAGGTCGCTGCGCGACTCGGCGATCCGAAAGCACTGCGCTCCGTCAACGAGACCATCCGTCATATCGAAGAGGCGGTCGCGCCGCGTTTGTCGCGATACATCTCGGAGGCAAAGCGGATAGCGTCGAACGCGATCAAGCCGCTCAATGAAAATAAACTCGCCATGACGGAAGCTCATCAGGCTGAGCGTCAGAAGCTCGATATGATGCAGCGCCAACGCCTCTCGGTCGAGCTGCGCGAACGGTCATCGCGTGTCCGCACAGGCGCGAAGGGCGTATGGGACATCCTAACCGGACGATATTTCAAAGTGCGCAAGCGGAACGAGATGGAAGCGTTCTTCTGCCTCCAGCGTGATCGCGGGCAGCGACACGATCTCGTACAGTCGCAGTTGAAGGAACGCCACGGCCTTCAATGCGAGATCGTCGCGGCGCGCGAGCGTCATGCTGGACGATTGCTCGGTCTTTATCGGGATGCGGCCCATTATCGCCGCATGGCAAGGAACGGGCAGCTTGACCGCGATGGTTCGGAACAGGCGCGACCGACGCCTCGCGGCCCAGAGCTGGGGCGTTAGGGTTCCTCCGACCGTTCGCCGTCGTCCGCCTTTCGCCTGATCGCCTTAGTTTTTGTCGGCTTTCTCCGTGTTTCCTTACGCCCCGTCTGAGCCGCTTTTGAGCTGGTTCTATCGTCCGATGAATGTCTGTGGCGCAAGGCATGTGGAACATAGTGTTCTCCTTGATGTTGCCGAAGGACCATTCCCTCTGTTCATGGGGAGAGTTCGGGACGGACGCGCCGGGGATCAAAGGCTCAGGCACAGCCTGACCAACGGCACGGAGCTGCACGAAGGAAGCGAGCGGCCTTGATCCTCGGCGTGTCCGTTCCAAAACCCATGAGGAAACCGACGGAATGGTGTGCCGCCAACATCGAGAACCGCTGCATCGGACCCTATGCCTGTGCCTAACCCCCGGACGTCGAGCTTGACGGCCATAGTGTGCTCTTACCGGCTCGCTGGGAGCTGAGTCTAAAAACGGAGAATGTCATGAGCGAATACGCACGTGAGGTCGCAAGGCGCGACGCCGAACGCAATCTGGCCGCACGGAACATGAGCAATGCAACGGCGCAGGAGAAAGAGAAGTACAATGCCGCGATGGCGGCGGCGAAGCGGACCGCTGAGAATAAGTAACGCGCCGCTGCTGCTGTTTGTATGGCGTCGCCAAATATCCGGCGACGCCTCTTTTTTTTCGCGAGCTAAAAAAGCGTGAGCTGCTTGAGGCTCGCCTCATGCATCTTCCATTTCGGCGATGCCGCTTCCTGATCGAGCCACGCGGTCACCTGAGCGACCACATCACCGCCGAGAGACTCGATGGTATCGGGCGCGTGGAAATGCGACAGATATCCGGTTTCGGCGATCGGCAGTGGAGCCCGCTCGGGGGCGATGCTCCGGATTTCCAAATGGGCGACGTCCCCCCATTTTAATGGAACATATCGCGCTTCGATTTCAATGCCATGTGAGGCGGTAACGCTGGGCCTCCATGTCAGCGGCTCCAGAAAACATGGACTTCGCTCATGCCTGTTTCGAATGCGATCACGTCGCCGATCGCCATATCCCGCGCCATACGCTCGTAATCGACGTAATATCGCAGCGACTCGGGAACGTCGCCGGTCTCTTCCGCAATCTCCTGCGCGAAGTCGGCGAGTGACTCATATTGTCCCGCGTATTGATCAGCCAGAGCGGACCGCGATTCGTCAATCGATCCGAAATAGTTGAACACCTCCGCGCCCAGCTTTCCATGCTCGATCACGAAGGCAGCAAGCTCCGCCACGCGCCCGAACCCATCATATTCTGCGATCCTGATACCTTCGAAGTTCTCATAATCGTGGATTGCCCATTCCTCGGCATCCGCGACGGGCGACGCTGCCAGCATCTCTTTTACGTCGGCATAGATTGCCCATGCGTCCTGATCGGCATCGATCCACTCGCCATGAAGGTGGCCGTCGTTGTAGGCTGCAAGGCACGCCACATAGATTCTTGGTTCTGGTTTAGGTGATAGCCGTTCTCCCATTTTAATCTCCATCGGGCTTGAGTTTTGAGAGCCTTTGCTCGGCTCCTGAAACTCTGCCCTTCGGCGAGAACGGGGGTGGAAAGGCGCAAAGCCGCCTTTGACGGAGGGGTATCTCCCGGCCTGCACGAGAGCGAAGCGAAGGAAGGTTGGGGAAACCGTCAAAGGCCCGAAGGCTCGGGCTTGCGCCGCGTCAGGGGAAGCCTCCCCTAAGCCGCGATAGGGATAGTTTCCCGGCAGGGCCGAGATCGCCGCCATAGGCTGGCAGCTCGGGGCGCAGCCTAAAGCCCGACTGCGAAGCGGATCGCCGCGATGTCCTCAACATTTTATCTAATTGTCTGGCGTCAGCCGGGAGTGCTGTATGCTATCAGACAATCCGTGGGTGTACTATTAGCGGAGGAAGCATTGTGAAAACTCGCATAACGGCATGTTCTCTGCGTCATGTCCGCGCAATCCTCGCCCCGATTCTTCTCCAATGCACGTCCAGTGCAAGCGCCCAAACGACGCAGGATGTTCCCATTCGCTCATGCCCGGATTTGATGGATTTTTATCCGCAAGCTGCGCTTCGCCAAGAGATACAGGGCCAAGTCGCCTATCTTGTGAAGATTGATCCGCTCCGCATCGCTCAGGATATGACTATTTCACAATCCTCAGGCTCTGATCTGCTAGATCAGGCCGGAATGAAATTCCTGCGTCGTTGCCGCTTCATGCCGACGAATAATCCGCACGCGAAACTGCGCGAGACAACCCAGAAAATTATCTTCCGCATTCCGGAATAACATACGCCTCTGCTATCGTGCCAGTGACCCATTGCAGGGTCCGAAATGGTCCGGGTCGCGGTTCATGATATTGGTCGCAGTTGGCCAGAACGAGACGAGCAAAGCCTTTTTCTCGCTCCGCGAAAGCCCGGCTGAATTGGCTCTGGCAATGAAGCACCCGCAAAAGTCTCCAACCGAATAGTGAGACGGTCTTGCGCCCGCCATGCAGGCATTGCTGTACTCCGTAGTTGCTAGGTTAGCCGATGTGCTCTGGTCTTTGACGTAAGATCGGAGATTAGTCGTGAACTTGTTAAACGCCGGACTACCGCAGTTATTACGCTCGATAAAAAGCATGGCGTCGTTGCTCGCCTGCTCGGGCTGCGTGCTTGCCGATTGAGCGTTCTGGGCGATTTGAGTCATCGCGCCGGGATTTTGTATGATCTGCGCTAAGTTTGCGGCCATATCATAGAGGCCCGTCCAGCCCGCTTGCGAGGTCATGTCGCTTTTGTCGATCACCGACATCTTAAGGCCGTTCATTTCATTGATGCTGAACGATCCCCGGCAGACTCCCTGAAAGACAGAGGCCATATTCACAAGGTAGATTTTGGTGCCTCGCTCGCCGCCCAGATCGTCGCCGTTGCCGGAATAGATCGCCTCGATGATGTTCGGGTACTCATATCCCTGCAAATTCAGACTGCGACTGGAAGTCCGTTCCGCCGCAACGCGAACCGGCTGGGCAGCGCTCACCTGCGCGGCGGCTCTTTCGTCCTTAGCCGCCTGACGCTCTTCCGCTTCGGCTTGCGCGAGCGCCTTTGTCTGATCTTCAAATTTCCTCAGAGCCAATTTCGCTGGCTCGAATTTGGCGGCGGCGGCTTTCTCGTAAAATGATTTCGCCGCAACAGGGTCGGCTTCGATCCCCGCAGCACCTGCAAGATGTATGTCACCCAAAAGGGCGAGCGAGCCGCCATGCCCGGCTTCGGCGGCAGGAATTAGCTGTTCCAGTGCATCTTCGCCGCGATCCACTTTCAGCAATCCGCGTGCGAGCTGATATTTGAGCCGGGGCGAGTCACCGTCGATGGCTACCGCTCGTTGGCAAGCGTCGACCACTTTTGCACCGTTAAGGGCGCTATCGGGAACACCTGCCGTCAAAGCCTCCGGATCGTCAGGGCTGGCACCAAGCTCGTCGCATTTTCCAACTGCCTCCATATCGGCAAGCTGTTTAAATTTCGCGGCGCTGCGTAGCTCGACGCCTTGAAGCGCCCAATTATTAGATGCGGTTGCATAGGCCTGATACAGCGGCTGATCGTTCACCGACCCGGTAAGCTGGATTTTGGTCGCCTCGGGGCATTCGAACGACATGACAGCGCGAAGCCCGCCGACGATCCGCTGTATCACCAACTCGTTCTGAGTGAACTGGTCGCCGGATTGTCCGACGATGGTGATATTAGCCACTGGTCCGCACCAAGCGGATTTCTCTTGCGGCACCATCACCTTGAACGCCGGGAACTCCTTCACCACGAAAAGTTCGCGGGCGGCGGGCGGCGGCGCTGCGCCGACAATAAATCCCAGCCCGGCAACCAAGCCGACGATCCGCATCCTGCTCATGCGACTTCCCAGCCGTTCGCGGTCTGGCAGGCCGTAACGTTTTCAGATTGTTCTTTACCGTTGACGATCACCGTTTGCTTGACCGTTCGGCAGGTTCGCTCAACCTGAGTCTGACGAGTCTCCACCGCGCCTTGAAGCGCCGCTGTCTGGGTTGGCAAATCAGCCGTGGCTTTGAGAGCGCTTTGCGGCACGAAGCCGGTTCCCACGCCGTTTTGGGAAACTAGATACCACGGTGCGTTTTGAACCTTGCCGGTCACGGTAACGACCTCATTCTTCTTCAATGCGCCTACCGGCTTATATTGTGTCCCGGGACCGCCAAGAATATTGCCCTGTTTCAGCGCGATGTAATTCGTGTTGATGAAATCGAGCGGAGGCAGTTGCGTCACCCGGTCCAAAACCGCGACGGACATATTCACCTTGCGGCGATCCGACGATACCAATTCTGTGCGTCCGCTGGCCTTATCACCGGTCCATTTTTGCGGCTGTCCGGTGCTTACCGTCTGCTGTGTCGCATTTGCCAGATGCTCTCGATCCCGCTTGCTCAAGGCCTTGGCAACTCGCGATCCGACAAAAGCCCCAACGGCCACACCTATGATCGTCGTGACGGTCTTGTCGCCCTTCTTTCCGAAAATCTGAC
This sequence comes from uncultured Sphingomonadaceae bacterium, assembly GCA_964245925.1. Classification (GTDB taxonomy): domain Bacteria; phylum Pseudomonadota; class Alphaproteobacteria; order Sphingomonadales; family Sphingomonadaceae; genus Solisphingomonas. Next base: position 6,238 of record CAXTPE010000038.1, on the reverse strand, counting down.
CTAGCCCGCCGCCGATGATGCCGCCGATTCCTGCGCCAGCGGTTCCGCTGTCCTGCGCCGTAAGCGCGCTGAACGGGGCCAACATAAGACCGACGGCAGCGAATAACGCCGCGATTCGATGACGATAGGCTGTCAGTAACATTCCGTTTCCCCCCATATTGAAGCGACGCTATATGACGAGCCGCTATTCGGTCATGCGCACTGCTATGCCAGAGCGAATCTCGGGGGAGAAGATCAGAATGAATCGCTTACGCGCATCGGGTCTATCGACCCTGCTGTCATTCGCTTTAGCCTCGCTGGTTCTCCAATCTCCGGCGCTCGCCCAGTCGAGTTCATGGCAGATGCAGCAGATGCGCCAGCAGCAGCAAATGCAACAGCAGCAGGCGATGCAACGCCAACAGCAGATGCAGCAACAGCAGGCCATGCAGCGCCAGCAACAACAAATGCAGCAGCAACAGGCGATGCAACGCCAGCAACAAATGCAGCAGCAACAGGCCTCGCAACGGCAACAACAGCAATATCAGCAGCGTCAGCAACAGCAGACCATGCAAAGCCAGCACCAGCAGCAACAGGCATTGATTCAGCGGCAACAGCAATCTGTCGGATCACAGCGCCAAACTTATCAGCAGCGGCTCGGCGTCCAGCAGCAAAATCAGCAGCGTACATATGCTCCCGCTCAGGCGAGCGCAGCCATCAAAGGGGCGGCTAACAGAAACGTGACCGCCCGAGAGGGGCGCGGTTTTGTTTCGTCGGGCGGCGTTGCAAAACTTACCCGGCCCATGACGCCGGGTGACATCAAGAAGGGCTTTACGGGTCGGGTCACTGCCGATGGCAGGGCCTTGGTGAAATTTCAGGGGCGGGTCTTCGCGGTTCCCGCCGCCGTTATTTCGGGGCTGGTCAAAAAGCCTTCCGCTCAATCCCAGATGGTCGCTAATACCAACCGCTGGAATGCCCAGCAAAAGGTCGCGATGAGCGCTCGTCTTAGGGCGCTCACGGCCCAGAACACCGTCGTTGCCAACAACCGGCTGAATGCGCAGCAAAGCCTAGCTACGAATGCCCGCCTAAGGGCGCTTTCTGCCCAAAAGGTTGCGGCTGCTGCGGGGAATGGAGGGGGAAGGTTGCCTCCTTCGAATTATGCCAGTCCTGCAAACCAAAATAGTCAAAGCGCAAACAGGATAGCTTTTACGAACTTCTTCAAGAACAAGCGTGGCCAAGACGTTGCGATGTTTTCCCATGCTAAAGGGATAGACTTTTCTAAACCCGTTAATGAACGGGTGTTACAAAAAGGAGAAACCGTTTGCCAGTTCCAATCTGCCGGACGTGGAGCGGGTGATTATTTTGCTCCTTGCGGTCAAACACCATCTCAGCTTGGAATACACAGTCAATCTATTTCGTCTACAGGCGCTGTGGAAGATCGTGTTTTGAAGCGATTTGTTGTGGATAGGGAGGTAAAAGTTCTTGAATCAACTGCCGCAGGCATTGAAGATAACTTTTCTGTAGCCGGGGAGCGCCACCCGACGAAAGGCGGAGGAAGGCAATACTTCACTAACGACAAGGATGCGTTTGTAGAAATAAAATGAAAACTGATGCTGAAATTCGCATTCTTCTCACGATTGCACTGGACGATGCCGAAAATCTCCTGACTGATATAGCTCGCGAGAATGGATCTCTTGGGATTTTTAAGTTTGTCGAAACAGGTATGCGTCAAGCACGTATTTTTTTGGATGCTGAGCGCCCCCCAAATTCGAACGAATTAGTAGCAATTCGAAATTTTGGAATATTCGCAGCCAAAGAACTGTCGGATAGCGATGAGCCGCTAAGGGGGCGGATTTTTGAGATCGGCTCGTTAGTAACAAGGTTGGCGGTTTCGTAGGCACGACAAGCCAATTGCGTGAGCGAGACATGCAAACCTCGCCCCCTGTCAGCGGCTCCAAAAAACATGGACCTGCGCAAAGCCCGTCTCAATCGCTATGACGTCGCTGATAGCCATGTCCCGCGCTATGCGCTCATAATCGACATAACAGCGCGATGCTTCATCATGGGCTGACATGAACGGTGCGCAGGGCAGCACCCGCTCGGGCGGACGCAGGACGATATCCACGCCATAACCAAGCCGACTGAGCATCCCGGTAAGGCGATCAACGGAGCAACCGCGAAACTTGCCGCGCAGGATGTTGGATAGATCGGGCTGGGCGATATCCATACGTGTAGCGGCTGCGGCTTGGGTGAGTGCGTCGGTCGCCATACGGCGACCGATCTCGTCCACTAGCTCGGCTTTGATTCGGTGGTCGGGTGGAAAGTTGAATGCGGCATCGTCGAAGATACTGCCTTCGGTGACCTGGGTGATGGTCTCGCTCATTGGTTCGGTTCCTTTCTACGTTGCCGGTGATCCGCCTCGGCGATCAGCAACCGGCTTCTGATCAGCTCTATCTCCTGTTTCGGGGTGGCGAACTGCGGCATGATTGCGCGGGGCGAAGGGCTATCAGCGCTCAACCTTCTCCCGCTTCACAGACTTGCCGAAACGGTCGCAACCGCGATGGCGGCAGACATAGTATGGATAGCGACCGTTGCGGCCCTTGCGCTTCCAGAAAGCGCTTCACCTCCGCCTGGGACGCGAAGCGTCCTTGGCATAAGTCTGTCGTTGAAGTTGCCTCCATGTGAGGCGGGCGCCGGGTTGATTCGAAGTGCACGGCCATTTCCTACGGCTCGGTGCAGCTCCCGACCTCTGGAGCATTCTGGAGAGACTAGGATCGCTCGTCCGGCAAACGGCTCCTGACCGCCAGCGGGCCTAGTCAGCGCAAGGAGGACAGTATAGTTGACCTTCTTCTGCCTTCTCGTTTAGTATGGCTAGTGGAGGGCCTACCTTCATCAAGCGCGATAAAGAGACCGGCGAAACCCTAGGCTCTCGTGGACCAAAGATCGCGCCTACTGCACAGACGCCTAGCCCTTGATGTGTCAGCGCCCTGTGGTAGCGTAGCTGACAGGACGAATCTCGAGGCGGAATAAATGTTCGAGAAGGGTGAGAGGCTGATGGAGCATCTAACGGCTCGAACGAACAGGAAGATAAACATAGAGGAACGGCAGCCGACCGTCCTCTTCATGCTTATGTCTGCGATAGACGTTTATTTCGAGGATCATCGTAGTGATACGGCTGACAAGTATGACGCGCTTGCCACTTCGCTTTCATTACCCGTAAGCGGCGGCCCATCATACGCCGAGATATACAAGCTTAGTGAAACGGGTCGCTATAGCGTTTCCTCTGGTGAGGTGAGTAACGGCGTTAACGATGGCAAACGCGGTGAAAGCAAGTATTTTATTAGGGCGGTGATCAATTGTATTTGGGAGAGTCCTGCTGACTTCCCTTTCTTAACCTGCAAGCTGGAGATAACGCTACGCGCAAGCTGGAGATAACGCTACGCGCAAGATGTGCGTGGTAGTACCACGCCGATCTTGGCAAGGGAGACGCTGGCGCTCTCCCGTTGCATCCCTCTGGCAGTGGCGCTTCACCGGCATTGAGCCGGATCAGCACCAATGGGGAGACTTCCGCTCTCCCCAAACCCCACTGACCAAGGGGCGTGCCTGCCCCCTTGGAACCCAGCCGCCTCCCGCGCGGTGATGGAGCGTTCCTGTTCCCCTCAACCTCAAGACCATCTTCATGGAAACCATTTCATGGGGACCAAACCGCACCACTGCGCGAGCGGAATACGAGTTCCGCCAAAACCGGGAGGAATGGACTATCAAGCAATATGGGGAATTGCTCGCTCGTGACGGCGAACGACTGGCCTTCCAGCCATCGTTTGCGACGGATGATAGGAAGGCGCACCTCATGCGAGCGGCCGAGCATATCGTGAAACGAAGCCATGCCACGCGATTGGCGGGCATCGATCGCGCAGCGGAGAAGTTGCTTGCCGGCGACACACTCGAACCAAAGAACAATGATCGGGGTCGGTAATAAGAAAATAAGTGATTTTCTGATCGCGCTAAAAAGATGATTTATGAACGAACCTCAGATTGCCGAAATTGTAATATTCACTCAAACTCCATCTTATCGGCGATCTAAATAAATATCTGCCTCGCAAATACTCAACAAGATACTTGCGATCTCGCTGACTCGCTAGCGAAAGCGGCACATGCAAGAAAATTTGCTAATTCTTTCGGCTACATGATATGATTGAATTGTAAGCGCCACGTTCTCTTTTGGCGCGAAAAAGTAGGAATGCCGAAGGCGGCTTCCATAAACAATTTAGACTCGGATGCGCCTCGGGGGAGGTGCAGCTATCCCCCCACGTTCCGGCTTGGCCTTTTGTAAGTCGAACCCTGACCTTGACTATTCGAGAGTCGCCACGAGCGACGGGTGGGTTCGATGAAGATGCTATCGCACGAAGAGCTTGCGGAACTGCGGCGGGATATTGCCAGTCTCGGCATTAACGAAGCGCGCCAGGATGATCTTATCCGCTTCATCGATTCAGTCATTATCTCCTTCATCGATCGGGATATCGGCCTCGATCCTGTGCAACTTTCTCTTTCAGCTCGCGCCAACTATGCGTTTGCGGCGCTTGATACTTGTGGTAATCTCCCGTCATACAAAATTTTAGAAACCGCCGATCCTGCCGAAAAGGCTGAGATTGGCACGACGATTCCGAAGAGGCCGTTCACGCCATGACAAGAATGAGCAACCAGAAAGCGGTCGTCTATTGCCGTGTCAGTACCAAGCGCCAGGCGACGGAAGGGAACGGCCTCGACTCCCAGGAAACCCGCTGCCGCGAGTTCGCGGCTTTTCGCGGTCATGAGATTGCCCGCGTTTTCAGCGATGACATGTCGGGCGCGCTCTCTGGCCGTCCGGGAATGCTCGCGATGCTCGCCTTTCTGAAAGCGAACCGCAAAGACAACATCGTCGTCATCATCGATGATATCAGCCGTCTCGCGCGCGGGATCGAGGCGCATCTCAAGCTGCGCGCCGATATCGCCAAGGCTGGTGGAGCCCTCGAATCCCCATCAATCGAGTTCGGCGAAGACTCGGATAGCATCCTCGTCGAACATCTGCTGGCGTCAGTGTCGCAGCACCAGCGTCAGAAGAACGGCGAGCAGGCGAAGAACCGCATGCGCGCGCGACTACAGGGCGGCTATTGGGTGTTCCATGCGCCGATCGGCTATCGCTACCAGAAAAGCCCGGAGGGTGGCAGCATCCTCGTGCGCGACGAACCTGTCGCGTCGATCATTGGCGAGGGCCTGGAGGGCTATGCCAATGGACGCTTCGCGTCACAGGCGGAGGTGAAGCGCTTCCTCGAAGCGCATCCGCAATTCCCAATCTGCCGACACGGCTATCTGACCAACGAACAGACGAACCGTATTCTCACGAACCCGGTTTATGCCGGTTATGTGGAAAGCGCTGTCTGGGGCGTGTCCTTGCGCAAAGGGCAGCACGAAGGCGTTACCACGCTTGAAACTTTCGAACGCAATCAGGAGCGGCTATCTGGTAAGTCGTTCGCGCCCGTGCGTGCCGATATCAACGCGGACTTCCCATTGCGCGGCTTCGTGACGTGCGGCGATTGCCGTCATCCGCTCACCGCCAACTGGACCAAGGGCCGCAACGCGACCTATCCTTATTATGTCTGCCGCCATTGCGGCTGCGCGAAGTTCGGCAAGTCAGTCAAGCGCGCCACGATCGAGGGCGCATTCGAGGAGACGTTGCGCCGGCTCGTTCCGAGCCAGGAGCTATTCGCGCTGTTCACGAAGCTCTTCCGTAAGCGCTGGGATGAAGCGGAGTCAAAGGTGAAGGACGCCCGCGCGGCGCTCAAGCTGGAAGCCGTCGCGATCGAGAAGAAGATTGCCCTGCTTCTCGATCGGATCGTCGAGGCGGAAAGCGTGTCCGTCATCGGCGCGTATGAGCGCAAGGTCGAAGAGCTGGAGCGGCAGAAGCTCGTTCTGTCGGAGAAAAACGCGCGCTGCGGCACGATCGCGAAGGGCTATGACGAAACTTTTCGAACCGCTTTCGGATTCATCGCAAACCCTTGGAGTCTATGGGACAAGGGCACGCTGGACGATAAGCGTATAGTGCTGAAACTGACTTTGGACACCCACCTTGAATATGACTGAGATTACGGTGTTCGAACCCCCGAAATGTCCTTGCCGTTCAGGCTGTTAAAGGATGTGTGTGGTCGAGAAACAGCGTTGGCGGAGAGGGTGGGATTCGAACCCACGGTGAGCTTGCACCCACAACGGTTTTCGAGACCGTCCC
>CAXTPE010000037.1:0-18372 GCA_964245925.1 uncultured Sphingomonadaceae bacterium | reverse complement strand
CTTCTCGAGATGGAGGAGAACAGCACTGTCCCGTTCGGTGGTAGGATCAATCAGACGACGGCACGATCCGCGGGCTGGAGCGCGACTATGGCTGCCTGGGCGGCAATCGCGATAAGATGCAGCTTCACCTCACCAACCTGGTAACCAACCATTTCGGTCAGGCATATCGTGCCGCCCGCATCAGGATCAGCTTCCCTGAACAAGACGCTGTGGAGGTGTGTCGCATTGATATCGATCGGTCTCCATCACCCGTATTCGTGACTACCAGAGATACGAGGGACGTGCCCGCCGAACGCTTCTTCGTCCGATCCGGCAATTCGACGCAGGAGCTGAGCCCAAGCCAGACCGCAGCGTATATCCGAGAACATCTCGGGGTCTAATCATCGCTCGTTATGGGGCCGAGATCAAAATCTCCCATTGATCTGAGTGCCCATCGCTTTCATGCCGGGTGCGCCATGATATGTAGCTTGCCGGAAGCAGGCGTGACGGCCGCTTCACTTTCGCGCCCGGCGAACCTCGTGCGCTCGGCGACGCCGTCATTTCGAGGCGCAACCATCCAACGCCTTCCAGCGATCGGTCCTCCTCATCGGCGGCGGCATTCCCGAATGGCAGGTCGTCCATCATCGCGCGGCCCCGCCAATCGGGCTCGCAAAGCACATATGCGATTACACGACCGAGATGACACCCCGAGGAACTGGTCGGGACGGCGCACGTCGGGCCAGGCGCGGCTTTCGGCTCTCCCGGTCTTGAAGATCTGGTCGAAGGATCTCCATCCGGCCTCCCGCTCATGATGAGAAGCTTTTCGACGGCGGCGACGATCGGGGAAGTCGTCCTTCGCGAACGGCGTGCTGGCGATCGGCAAGGACGGCAGGCCGGAAAGCGGCTCCGCGATCGCGGGCCGAGGCGCCGCGTCTTCCGTGCCACAATCCAGGCTTTGCCGCCGGACAGAAATCCATGCTGATCCCTATCGGGTGACTAGGGATAAGGTGTTGCCGGTATAGGAGCAGCCCGCATGACCTGCCTGATCGTTCCCGGCCTCTCTTCGTCCGGTCCCGGGCACTGGCAAAGCCGGTGGGAGCGCGAGCGGGGCGACTGCCGCCGCGCCGAGCTCGGCGGCTGGGAGGATCCGACGCTCGTCGGATGGATCGCCGGGGTGAGCCGGGCGGTCGAACGTGCCGAGGGATTTCCGGTGCTCGTCGCGCACAGTCTGGGCTGCCTCGCGGTCGTCTGGTGGGCCAGCATCGCCGGCGATCTCGCCGCCAAGGTGACCGGCGCGCTGCTGGTGGCTCCGCCCGATCCGGAGCGCGACGGCGCCGATAAACGGTTGCGGCGCTTCGCGCCCGTGCCGCGACGGGCGATGCCGTTCCCGACGATCGTCGTCGCGAGCCGGAACGATCCCTATGCGAGCTTCCAGCGATCGCGCGAGATGGCGGCGGGCTGGTCGGCGCGCTTCCACGATGCGGGCGAGGCCGGCCACATCAACGCGGCATCGGGGCTGGGCAGCTGGGACGAGGGCCAGTGCCTGGTCGCGGAGCTGATCGCGGGCGCCTCGTCGCGGTGGCGCCGCCCGCTGTCCCGCCAGGCGAGCGGACGCCGATGACGGCCCGATCGCTGGCCCGCAGCGGCGATGCCGAGCCCGACGAGCCCGCCACCCCGCCGCAATGGGATCTCGCCGAGATCGGCGCCGGCCTGCGTGCCGCGCGGCGGCGGTGGCGCGAGGCGCATCACCGGCATCTCGAGGTCGGCGTCGATGGCTTCCCGTCGCGCCAGCGGCTCGAGGCGGCGGTGGCGGACCTCTGCGCCGCGCTGTTCCCGCAGCGGCTGGGGGAGGCGCATGGCGAGGCCGACGAGGAGGCGTATGTCGGTCAGGTGCTCGCGCGCGGGCTGGACACGCTGCTCGGCGAGGTGCGGCTGGAGCTGCGCTACTGGGATACCGAGAACAGCGTGGCGTTCGACGACGCCGATGCCGGGACGATCGTTCGGCACTTCGCCGCCGGCCTGCCGGACATCCGCGCGCTGATCGACAGCGACGTCGAGGCGGCGTTCCTCGGCGATCCGGCGGCGCGCAGCGTCGACGAGATCCTGATCTGCTATCCGTGCGCGCTCGCGGTCATCCACCATCGCCTGGCGCATCGGCTGCACGTGCTCGGCGCGCCGCTCGTCGCGCGGATCATCTCGGAGCTGGCGAACTCGCGCACCGGGATCGACATCCATCCCGGCGCCGCCATCGGGCCGAGCTTCTTCATCGATCACGGCACCGGCGTGGTGATCGGCGAGACCGCGATCATCGGCGCCCGCGTCCGCCTCTACCAGGCGGTGACGCTCGGCGCGCGCCGGCTGAAGGCGGATGGCGACGACGGCGTCCGCCGCCGGTTCGCGCGTCATCCGATCATCGAGGACGATGTCGTCATCTATGCCGGCGCGACGATCCTCGGCCGGATCACGATCGGCCGGGAATCGACGATCGGCGGCAATGTGTGGCTCGTCCAGGACGTGCCGCCCAACAGCCTCGTCACCCAGGGCGAGGTGCGGCTGCGCATCTCGCGCAACGCCTCCACCGCGCTGGACGACGTGCTCGCGCGATGAGCGCGCGGACGCGCGGCGTCGAGACGCCGACGCTGCTGGTCGCCGCGCTCGTCCACGGCGGCTGGCTGACGCTCACCTGGTGGCACGCGGCGCTCCCGGCGTGGGCGCTGGTCGCCGGCGGCGGCTGGCTGGTCGCCTGGCACGGCTCGCTCCAGCACGAGACGATCCATGGCCACCCCACCTCCCGGCCATGGCTGAACGCGCTCGTCGGCGGCTTGCCCCTGTCGCTGTGGCTGCCCTATGCGGTCTACCGCCGGACCCACCTCGCCCACCATCTGACGGCGGCGATCACCGATCCGCTCGACGATCCGGAATCCCGCTACCTGTCGGGGCGGGCAGGCCGCGCCGCCCTCCTGCTGAGCAGGCTGGAGGCGCCGCTGCTCGGGCGGATGTTGCTGGGCCCGCCCGTCACCGTCGGCCGCTTCCTGGCGGGCGAGGCGGCCCGCGCCCGTCGCCAGCCGGGCGTGGTGGCGCGCGACTGGCTGCCACATCTCGGGGGGGTCGCGGCGGTGCTGCTGTGGCTGCGCTGCTCCGGCTTCGGGGTCGGGGATTATGTCCTGTGCTGCGTCTATCCGGGGCTGGCGCTGACGCTCCTGCGCTCCTTCGCCGAGCACCGCGCCGATCCGCTGCCGGGGCGCCGGGTCGCGATCGTCGAGGACGCGGGGCCGCTGGCGCTGCTGTACCTCAACAACAATCTCCACGCCGCCCACCATCGCGCGCCGGGTCTCGCCTGGTACGCGCTGCCCGCCTTCCATGCCCGGCACCGCGATGCGCTGCTCGCCGGCAATGGCGGGCTGGTGTATCGCGGCTATGGCGAGGTGGCGGCGCGGTTCCTGCTGCGCCCGCACGACCGGCTCGTGCATCCGGATCATGGCTGATGGCGCGGGCCGCCTCGCTCGGGATGCACGACGGTCCCGCGCTCCATGCGGCCAATGACGCGCTGTGGTCGCTGATCGCCGGGCGGCTCGCGGAGCATGGCGTCGCCGACGTGCCGCCCGGGCTGGACCGGCGGCGGTCGCTGGACGCGATCTGGAGCGATCCCGCGCTGCTGCTCGCGCAATGCTGCGGCTATCCGCTGATGACGCGCTATCGCGGCCGGCTGCGCTATGTGGCGACGCCCAGCTACGCGGCGCCCGGCTGCCTCGGCGCCTCGCACCGCAGCCGCATCCTCGTCCGAGCCGACGATCGCGCCGAGCGGCTCGCCGAGCTGCGCGGCCGGCGCGCCGCGGTCAACGAACGGCATTCGAACAGCGGCATGAACCTGTTCCGTGCCGCGATCGCGCCGCTCGCCGGCGGTGACCGCTTCTTCGCCGGCGTGCTCGAGACCGGCTCGCACGAGGCGAGCCTCCGCGCGGTGGCGGACGCCGGCGCCGATGTCGCCGCCATCGATGCGGTGAGCTTCGCGCATCTCGCCCGCGCCGCGCCGGCGCTCGCGGCGCGGGTCCGCACGATCGGCTGGACCGGCGCGTCGCCGGGGCTCCCGTTCGTCACCTCGATCGCGACGTCCGATGGCGTGGTCGACCTGCTGCGGGCGATCCTCGACGAGGTCGCGCGGAGCGCGGCGGCACGGCCGGCATGCGAGATGCTGCTCATCGCGGGAATGGCGCGGCTGCCGGCGCGCGCCTATGACCGGCTGCTGCGGATCGAGCGCGGCGCCGCGCGCCTGGGCTACCCCGACTTGGCCTGATTTCGGCACCACCGCGTCGATCGGCCGCGTGGGGCGTTTGCCGGTCACGACGATCGGCATCGGAGGAGCAACGACCATGAAGACGCGCCAACTCGGCCGCGGCGGCCTCGCGGCCTCGGCGATCGGCTTCGGCTGCATGGGCCTCGACTTCAGCTATGCCGCGAAGCTGTCCCGGCGGGAGGGCGTCGCCCTGATCCGCCAGGCGGTCGATCGCGGCGTCACCATGTTCGACACCGCCGAGGTCTACGGCCCCTTCACCAACGAGGAGATGGTCGGCGAGGCGCTGCGTCCGGTCCGCGACACGGTCAAGGCGCTGATCGGCGAGGGCAAGGTCAAGCATTTCGGCCTGTCCGAGCCCGGTGCCGCGACGGTGCGGCGCGCGCATGCGGTGCAGCCGGTCGCCGCAATCCAGAACGAATATTCGCTGTGGACGCGCGGGCCGGAGGCCAACGGCATCTTCGCGGCCTGCGAGGAACTCGGCATCGGGCTGGTCGCCTACAGCCCGCTCGGCAAGGGCTTCCTGACCGGCGCGATGGGCAAGGACACCGCGCTCGGCGAAGGCGATTTCCGCCGCCTGCTGCCGCGCTTCACGCCCGAGGCGATGGCGAAGAACCAGGCGCTGATCGATCTGCTGGCGCGGATCGGCGCGGGCCGGCGGGCGACCCCGGCGCAGGTCGCGCTCGGCTGGATCCTGGCGCAGCGGCCGTGGATCGTGCCGATCCCGGGCACCACCAGGCTCGACCGGCTGGACGAGAACCTCGCCGCCGCCGATCTGGCGCTGACCGCCGCCGATCTCGGCGAGATCGAGCAGGCGCTGTCGGCGATCGACATCGAGGGCGCGCGCTACCCCGAGCAGCTCATGGCCACCACCGGCCGCTGACCGCGCGTCCTGCGTATCAGCGCCGCACGATGTCCCGCTTCATCGGCGCCAGCCTGGCGAGGAAGCGGTTCTGCGCCGGAAACGCGACATGCCCGGCCGCCATCGCCTTCTGGAGGTTCTCGACGAGCGCGTTCATGTCCTTGGTCTGGATGCCGAGATCGCGGTGCGCGTCCGCCATGGTCCGGCCCGAGTATGCGCAGCCGCCGCCGAGGAGATAGCAGAACTGCTCGCGCAGCGTGCGGCGCAGCCGCGCGATGTCCTGCCCCTTGAAGATGTCGGAAATGCGCGGATCGGCGATGTCGAGATCGACGAAGCGGTCGACGATCCGTTCGATCCCGGCGCCGCCGCCGAACGCGCGGAACATCGCCGGCCCGGCGAACGGCGCCGCCCCCGCATTGGCGTCCGACCGGGCATAGGGCGCGACGGGGCGTTCGCCGGCGGGCGGCGTCGCGGCGGCGGCGGCGAGGAGGGCGGGCAGCAGGATCATCATCATCAGAAGGAAGCCTTTACCGACAGGAACGCGCCCCGCTGCCCGCGCATTGTCGCGATGTCGCCGAGGTCGGCGTAGGCCGCAGTCAGCGACAGGTTGCGGGTCAGCGCATAAGCCGCGAACAGATCCCATGCATCCTGCTCGCGCGCGAACCGCAGATTGTCGGGCTTGCCGCGATACTCGACCCCGCACAGCAGCCGGCGGGTGACGAGCTTGCCGAGCGATCCCTCGACCTGCGCGGAATAGCGATCGTGACGATCGCCGCCGAAGCCGAGCAGGCCGAACTGGTTCGCCTTGGTAAGACGCACCGTGGCGTCGACCACAAGGCTGCGCGCCAGCAGGATCTTGGTCGCCGACATGGTGAAATCGACGCCGTCGGCATGCGCGCCGCCGATCGCGTGGATCACCGCGCCGCGATCGGCATGCCGGTATTCGGCGCCGATCGCGATCTGCGGCATCAGCCTGTCCTGATCGTACAGCGCGTCGCCGGCGATGCGCAGCTTCGCTCCGGCGACGTCCTCGTGGAAGCGGAAGCCGCGGCCGAGGCCGAGCGCCGCGCCGGCCTGGCGGGTGTCGAAGCTCTGGCGCGCGTAGCTGAGCTCCAGCCGATCGAACAGGCCGATGCTCGCGCCCGCGCTGGCCAGCCGGAAGTCGGCGAGCGGCACCGCGGTCAGATGCACGCTGCCGCCGATGCCGTCGACGGTCTCGTTGCCGCCGATCACCGCCCAGGTCGCGAGGCCGCCGCCGGCGCTGCCGTCGACCGAGCTGACGCCGTCGGTCAGCAGCATTTTTCCCGCGGCGCGCATCTCGCTGCCGGCGTGCGCCGCGCCGGTGCCCAGCATCGCCAGCGTCACGAATACGGCTTGCCACCAGCGAACCAAGGGACATCCTCATCCTTCAGGAAGCGTCCGCCTAGCGGCACGGTGTAAAGCCCCCGTAAAGCGGGCACGGGCATTAGGGCCGTCGAAAGCAATTCCGCCTAGCACTCCGCCATGCTCCGCTTCACCGCGCTCGCGCTCCTGCCCTTCGCTCAGCTTGCGGGCGCCGCGACCGTGACGGTCGACGTGCGCGGCGCCGATGGCCGCGCGCTCCCCGACGCGGTCGTGACGCTCGAGGCGCCGCATCCTGCGCAGGCGCCGATCCGCTTCGCCTGGCCCTATGTGATGCGCCAGCAGAACATCAGCTTCCAGCCGCATGTGCTGATCGTGCCGGTCGGCGCGAGCGTGTCGTTCCCGAACATGGATAGCGTCCGCCATCACGTCTATTCCTTCTCGAGGCCGAAGAGGTTCGAGCTCAAGCTCTACGGCCAGGAGCAGGCGCGCAGCGTCGTGTTCGACAAGCCCGGGGTCGTCGCGCTCGGGTGCAACATCCATGACAGCATGAGCGGCTTCGTCGTCGTCGTGGCGACGCCCTATGCCGGCAAGACCGACGCGGCCGGCCGCGTCGCGATCCCGGACGTGCCGCCCGGCGCGGTCACGATGACGGTGTGGTCGCCGCGGATCACCGCCGCCGGCAACCAGCTCAGGCAGCCGCTGACGGTGCCGCCGAGAGGCCTCGCCAAGATCGTGACCGTCGGCCCGTGATCCGCCGCCTCGTCCGCCCGCGCGCGTGGCGCGGCTTCGCGCATCTGCGGACGCGGCTGGCGGTGCTCTTCGCCGGGCTGTTCGCGGCGGCGATGCTGATGGTCGCGATCGTCGGCCAGGTGCTGATCGTGCGGCATGCGCGCGCCTCGGTGCGGACCGAGCTCGCCGCGAGCGGCAGCGTCTTCGACCGGCTCTGGACGTTGCGCGCCCGGTCGCTCGTCAACACCGCCGATGTGATGGCGCGCGACTTCGGGTTCCGCGCGGCGGTCGCCAGCGGCGATCGCGCGACGATCCGCTCGGCGCTCGACAACATGCGCGCGCGCGCCGGCGTGCCCTATGCCTTCGTCGTCACGGGCGACGGCGGCATCGTCGGCAACGGCGACGCGACGCTCGGACGCGACGTCGCCGCGCTGCCGGGCGCGTTCGCCGGCGGGCGCCACGACGCGGTCGTCACATCGGGCGACCGCGCCTATCGCATGGTCGTGTCGCCGATCCTCGCGCCCGACGAGATCGGCCGCGTCGTCTTCGCGCTGCGTCTCGACGAGACCGAGATGACCGCGCTGCAGGGCCTCTCGGCGATCCCGCTGACCGCGACGATCATCCGCCAGGGCGCGGACGGATCGTGGGACGCGCTGACCGGCCGCCTGACCGCGACGCGGGCCGCGCTCGGCGCGTTCATGGCGTCGGACCGCGACCGTGCCAAGCCGAGCCTGCTGACGCTGCGCGACGGCCATGCGGTGGCGCTGGCCCGGGTCCTGCCGGCGCCGGCCGGGCGCTCGCGGGTCGTCCTGCTGCTCTCCTATCCGCTGTCGCGCGCGCTGGCGCCCTATCATTCGCTTCAGTACGGCATCATCCTGGCCGGGCTGCTCGGGATGGTGCTCGTGCTGTTCGGCGGCCGCCGGCTGGCCGGGACCATCGCCCAGCCGATCGCCACGCTCGACGATGCCGCGCGCGCGCTCGGCGAGGGCACGCGCACCGAGGTCGAGGTGCGCGGCCGCGACGAGGTCTCGCGGCTGGCGGCGAGCTTCAACCGCATGTCGTCGGACATCCTCGCGCGCGAGCACCAGATCACCCATCTGGCGTTCCACGATGCGCTGACCGGCCTGCCCAACCGCACCAGCTTCCGCCAGCAGCTCGACGGCGCGCTCGCGCGCGCATCGCGGACGGGGGAGCCGCTGGCGATGTTCTGCCTCGATCTCGACGGCTTCAAGGCGATCAACGACAGCCATGGGCATGCGGCCGGGGACGCCGTGCTGCGCGCGGTCGGCGAGCGCCTGACCGGCGTCGCGCCCGATGCGTTCGTCGCGCGGCTGAGCGGCGACGAGTTCGCGCTGATGCTGAGCGACGGGTTCGATCCCGATCGCCCGCGCGCGCTGGCGCAGGCGATCGTCGATGCGCTGCAGGCGCCGCTCGCGATCGAGGGGCATGCCCTGGTGGCGTCGGCGAGCATCGGCATCGCGGTCGCGCCCACGGACGGCGCCGATGCGACGACGCTGCGCAAGAACGCCGATCTCGCGCTCTTGCGCGCCAAGCAGGACGGGCGCGGCGTCTTCCGCTTCTTCGAGCAGGCGCTGGACGCCGCCGCGCGCAACCGGCGCCAGCTCGAGCTCGATCTGCGCGAGGCGCTCCAGAAGAGCCAGCTCCGGCTGGACTATCAGCCGATCTACGATCTGCGGGCGGAGGCGATCTGCGGGTTCGAGGCGCTGATGCGCTGGTCGCACCCGACGCGCGGCGCGATCCCGCCGAGCGATTTCATCCCGGTCGCCGAGCAGAGCGGGCTCATCGTCGCGCTGGGCGAATGGGCGCTGCACGAGGCCTGCCGCGAGGCGATGCGCTGGCCGGGCGAGCTGCGCGTCGCGGTGAACGTATCGGCGATCCAGTTCCGCAACGCCGGTCTTGCCAGCGTCGTCCTCCAGGCGCTCGCCCGCAGCGGCCTCCCGCCGCGCCGGCTCGAGATCGAGATCACCGAATCGATCTTCCTCGACGGCAGCGCGGCGACCTTCGAGCTCCTCCACGGGCTGCGCGCGATCGGCGTCCGGATCGCGCTCGATGATTTCGGGACGGGCTATTCGTCGCTGAGCTATCTGCGCAATTTCCCGTTCGACAAGATCAAGATCGACCGATCGTTCGTGATCGGCATCGCGGAAGACCCCCGCTCGGCCGCGATCGTCCGGGCGATCGTCGATCTGGCGGGCGCGTTCGACATGGATATTACCGCCGAGGGCGTCGAGGAAGCCCGCCAGCTCGCCGAGCTGCGCACCCAGGGGTGCGGCAGCATCCAGGGCTTCCTGTTCAGCCGCCCGCTCGATGCGGCGGCGGTCGCGCGACTGCTCACCGAACGCACACCCTATGCCCGGCTGTCGAACGCGGCGTGAGCGCGGCCGTCAGCCGGCGGCGGCATAGATGCCGTCGACGAGCCGCATCACGCTGACGAGCCCGTCGGCATCGGCGCCGAAGCGCTCGCCCCGCGCGAGCCGCGCCGCCCAGTCGGCGGCGGCGCGGCCGCCCCAGGCATCGCCGGGTCCGCACAGCGTCTCCGATTGCGTGCCGCGAAACCGCTCCGCCGTGAAATCGTGGAACGAGCCCGCGACATTGCGCAGCGCGGCGCCGCCCCGCGTGCCGTAGAAGGCCGCCGCGATGTCGGCTTCGCGCCCGGCCTGGAGCCGCCACGAGCAGGCGAGCCGCACGGACGCCTCGCCGAGCATGAAGGATGCCTCCGCATAATCCTCGACCGCGTCGCCGCCCGGCGCGAGCCGCCGCCCGCCGCCGAGCAGCGTCGCGGCGATGGCGCCGGCCGGCTCCGGCCGCCCCAGGGTCCAGAGCGCGAGGTCGATCAGGTGGACGCCCAGGTCCATGACGCAGCCGCCGCCCGATAGCGCGCGATCGTTGAACCACGGCTTGTCCGGGCCATAGGCGTTGTGGAAGGTCAGATCGACCGCATAGACATGGCCGAGCTCGCCCGCCTCGACGAGCTGCCTGATGCGCCGCATGCCCGCGGTGAAGCGGTAGGAGAAATCGACCGCGAGCAGCCGGTCGCCGCGCCGCGCGGCGTCGACCACCGCGCGCGCCTCGGCGGCGTCGCGCCCGAGCGGCTTCTGGCAGAACACCGCGACGCCCGCCTCCAGCGCCCGGATCGACTGCGCCGCGTGCAGCGCGCTCGGCGTCGCGATGACGATGCCGTCGAGCCCGCGCGCGAGCAGCGCGTCCAGCGATCCGACGACCGCCGCATCCGGCGCGAGGCCCCGCGCCGCCTCCACCATCGCCGGCGACGGATCGGCGATCGCGACCGCCTCGACCGCGCCGGTGGCGACCATCGCCGCCATCCGGTGCCGGCCGATCCAGCCGACGCCGAGGAAGCCGACCCTGGGCCTGGTCATGGCTCGACGATCGCCTTGACGAAGCCGTCCGGCTTGTCGCGGGTGGCGTCCAGCGCCTCGCCGAGCCGCTCGAGCGGATAGCGATGCGTGGTGAGCGCCGCCGGATCGATCCGCCCCGAGGCGACCGCCTCCACCGCCTCGCGCAGCCCCTTGAGGCAGACCGCGGGATCGCGCTCGTGCGCGTTGACGACGTCGATGCCCTTCCAGTTCCAGGCCTGCATGTTGACCTGGCGCGGCCCGTCCTGATGATAGCCGGCGACGATCAGCCGGCCGCCGAAGCCGACGATCTCGCCCGCCAGATCGAGCGGCCACTGCTTGCCGACGCACTCGATCACCCGCTCGCACAGCGCCTCGCCGGTCAGCCGCCCGACCGCCGCGACGATCGCCTGATGATCGTCCATCGGGATCGTCTCGGCCGCGCCATGGCGCCGCGCGAGATCGAGCGAGGATCGGCGGCGCGAGATCGCGATCACGCGCGCGCCGGCATCGCTCGCGAGCTTGCACAGGATCGCGCCGAGGAAGCCGATGCCGATGATGGCGACGGTCCGGCCGGCGCGGATGTCGCTCCGGCGGAAGATGTTCATCGCGCAGCCGAGCGGCTCGCCCGGGAACGCGCGGCCCGCGAGGCGCGGCGGGAGCTTCACGACCGCGTCCGCCCTGGCGACGTCATAATCGGCATAGCTGTGGAAGGAGAGCGCGGCGACGCGCTCGCCGGCGACGATGCCCGCGACGCCCTCGCCCACCGCGTCGACGATACCCCAGCCTTCGTGGCCGAGCCCGCCCGGCGCCGCGGGATAGCGCATCCATTCGAGCCCCGCCCAGGGTTCGAGGTTCGATGCGCAGACGCCGCACCCCTCGATCCGGATGCGCAGCTCGCCCGGCCCCGGCTCGGGCAGCGGCACCTCCGCGATCCTGATCCGTCCGGGTGCCTCGAGAACCGCCGCCTTCATGATCGTCCCCGTCTCCCGTTCAGACGAACCAGCTCACGGCGAGGCAGAGCGCCGCCGCGAAGGTGACGCCGACCGTCGCCCAGCCGAGCAGGTTGGTGATGGTGATGTTCGTGTGGCGGCCCATCATGCGCCGTTCGTTGGTCATCAGCATCATCATCAGGAGCAGCGGCGGCACCGAGAAGCCCTGGACGATGCCCGACCAGACGAGCGCGCGCATCGGGTTGAAGCCGAGGAAGTTGAGCGCGACCGCCAGCGCCGTGACGACACCGATCACGAGATAGAAGAGCTTTGCCTCGGCGATCCCGTCGTGGAGGCTGCCACGCGCGCCGAGCGCCTGGACGAGATCATAGGCGGCCCCGGTCGTCATCACCGGCACCGCCAGCATGCCGACGCCGACGACGCCGAGCGCGAACAGCAGCTTGGCGCCCGCGCCCGCCAGCGGCTCCAGCGCCTGCGCCGCCTGCGCGGCGCTCTCGATCTGGGTCTGCCCGGCCGGATGCAGCGTCGCGCCGGTCGAGAGGATGATGAAATAGAGGACGATGTTCGAGAACAGCATCCCCGTGACGACGTCGCGGCGGGTGCGCCGGAGCTCGCGCTCGCTGGCGCCGCGCCGCTGCCACCAGTGCCGGCGCCCCTCGGCGATCTGCTCCTCGACCTCCTGGTTGGACTGCCAGGTATAGATATAGGCCGACAGCGACGTGCCGATGCAGGCGACGATCAGCGACAGCGTCGTCGAATCGAAGCGGATATGCGGCAGGACGGTAGCCTTCGCCACCGCCGCCCAGTCCGGCTTCGCGAGGAACGCGGCGGCGACATAGGCGAACAGCGCGAGCGCCAGCCAGCGGAAGATGCCGCGCAGCAGATCATAGCTGCCGAAGAGCTGGAAGCCGACCGCGACCGCGGCCGCGCCGATCACCAGCAGCGGGATCGGGACCGGCACCAGCAGGTTGAGCGAGGCGCCGATGCCGCCGAGGTTCGCCGCCGCCTCGATGACGTTGCCGGTGAACGCGCCGAGCACCAGCGGGTAGAGCAGCGCGGGCGGGTAGCGGTCCCTGATCGCCGCGAACAGACCCTTGCCGTAGACCCGCCCGAGCTTGGCCGACAGATAGACCACCACGAACATCATCGGCAGCAGGACGGGCGCGATCCACAGGAAGCCGAAGCCGAACTGCGCGCCCGCGCTCGCATAGGTGCCGATCGCGGAGGGGTCGTCGTCCGCGGCTCCGGTCACGACGCCGCCGCCGACCAGCCTGAACAGGCCGCGCGGCGCGCGCGCGGCGTCCGCCTTGGCCGGCGCCGCCATCGTCACCCGCGATCAGCCGCCAACGGCGTCGCCGGCGATGAACGCCTCCAGCGCGTCATGCGCGCGGTCGTCGCTCATCTGCTCGGGCGGATGCTTGCAGAAGAAGGCCGACGCCGCCGCGAGCGGCCCGCCGACGCCGCGATCGCGCGCGAGCTGGGCGCAGCGCACCATGTCGATCGCGACGCCGGCCGAATTGGGGCTGTCCTCGACCGAGAGCCGGAGCTCCAGGTTCATCGGCACGCCGCCGAACAGCCGGCCTTCCATGCGCAGGAAGCAGACCTTGTTGTCGTTCTGCCACGCGACATAGTCGGACGGGCCGACGTGGATGTTGTCGTCGTCGAGGCGATGCTCGGCGACCGCCTGCACGGCTTCGGTCTTCGAGATCTTCTTGGAGGCGAGCCGCGCGCGGTTCGACATGTTGAGGAAGTCGGTGTTGCCGCCGGTGTTGAGCTGGTAGGTCCGGTCGAGCTCGGCGCCCCGCCTGCGGAACAGGTCGGTGAGCACGCGGTGGACGATGGTGGCGCCGATCTGCGCCTTGATGTCGTCCCCCACGATCGGCACGCCGGCATCGGCGAAGCGCTTCGCCCAGGCCTCGTCGCTGGCGATGAAGACGGGGATGTTGTTGACGAAGGCGACCCCCGCCTCCAGCGCGCAGCCGGCATAGAATTCGGTCGCCCGCTGGCTGCCGACCGGCAGATAGTTCATCATCACGTCGATCCGCGCCTCGCGCAGCGCGGCGACGACGTCGGCGCGGCTCGGCTCGGGCGCGTCGGCGACGACGAAGGTGCGGTCCTCGTTCGGATAGTCGAGCATATGCTCGGCGACGCCGTCGAGCACCGGACCCATTCGCACGATCGCGCCGGTCGGCTCCACCTCGGCGCAGAACACGGCGGTGCAGTTCGGCCTGGCGAAGATCGCGTCGGCGACGTCGCGGCCGACCTTGCGCCGGTCGACGTCCCACGCCGCGACGATGCGGATGTCGCCCGGGCGATAGCCGCCGATCTCGGCGTGCAGCAGCCCGGCCAGATCATTGGCGCCCTGCCGATAATGGGAGATGCCCTGCACCAGCGAACTCGCGCAATTGCCGATGCCGACGAGCGCGACGTTGATCGGGCGCGATGCGGGCGCGAGCATCAGGCGGCGCTCCGCTCGGCGGCGAGACGCTCGTCTCGGTCGAGGTTCAGGGTCGGGAGCGCCGCGTCGCCGGCATCGGCGTCGAGCGGGGCGAACGGCGCGGGCATGGCCGGCCGCGCGGTTGACGCCGGCGCATAGCGATCGATCATCCAGGCGCAGAAGTCGGCGAAGCCCTGCGGATCGCGCGCCGCGCTGCTGTGGTGCGGCTGGATCCCGAGATGCGCGGGGGTGAAGCAGAAGGTCACGGTCAGCTCGAAATCGGCGAGCGCTTCCATCTGGCGATCGAACCAGCCGACCGCGTCGGGACGGAAGCTGTCCGCCCAGGAGAGGCCGGTGCGCAGCCGCCGGGTGCCGAGCCGCTTCATCCAGCGGACCGCCTCGTCGAGGCGCGGATCGCGATAGTGGAACCACTGCATGAGGCCGATGTCGGCGGCGTGCGCCGCATAGCTGTCGAGCGCCGGCTTGGGGCTGCCGTCCTCGCGGATCAGGCCGAGATGGAAATGGCGATAATAGGAGGAGCCCTCGGCCTCGCGGTGGCGCGTCTCGGCGCCCCAGCTCATCGGCAGATCGAACAGCGAATACCAGAAGATGCGGGGCGCGCGATGCTCGAGCAGCGCGACCGTGCGCTCCAGCCCGAATACCTGCACCTCGTCGGCGCCGAAGGAGCTGACGCCGACCTCGGTCACCCAGACCGGCTTGTCCGTCATCGCCGTGATCTCGGCGATCTTGTCGGGCCAGGCGGCGAGCGGCCACAGGTTCCAGTCGAGCGGGAAGCCGTGCACCGCCACCGCGTCGACGGCGTCGAGCGCGCCATGCGCCGCCATCCGCCCCAGCCAGCGCGGGTCGATCGGCGACATGCCGCCCAGCACGCGGGTGACGGCGGGGTTGATCGCGCGGATCGCCGTCCCGGCGCGGATGACATGATCGGCGAACCGCGCCCAGTCCGGGTCGATGGCCGGATCCCAGTGCGACTTGTTGTTCGGCTCGTTCCAGATCATCGCCGCTTCGATCATCCGGCGTCCCCTTCCCTTGGCGCGCTTGCGGGATAGACGGCGCCGGTCGGCCCCCAGTCCTCATAGGGGATCGGCGCGACCCGGCAGAGATACACCTCCTCCTCCGGGTTCGCCTCGATCGTGAACCCGGCGGCGCGCAGCATCGCCTGGCTGCACGCCGCGTTCGGCGCCCACCAGTTGGTCCAGTCGCG
Organism: uncultured Sphingomonadaceae bacterium; assembly: GCA_964245925.1. Taxonomy (GTDB): domain Bacteria; phylum Pseudomonadota; class Alphaproteobacteria; order Sphingomonadales; family Sphingomonadaceae; genus Solisphingomonas. The sequence goes on along the minus strand of CAXTPE010000037.1, from coordinate 3,178 downwards.
CGCGAACTCGCGCTCGATGAAATGCAGCCGGGGATAGCCGGGGTCGTCGAAATAGCGCGGCGGATCGAAGGTGCCGGGCAGGTGGAAGGGATGATCCTCGGGCACGGGGAAGATGGCCGGCGAGCCCTGCTGCATCGTCTGGAACAGCATGCGGTCGCCCGCGACATGCTCGCGGATCAGGTCGAGCGCGAGCAGCGGGTGCCGGAGATGGTAGAGCACGCCCATGAAGATGACGAGATCGAAGCGCTCGCCCAGCGCGCCGACGTCGTAGACCGAGAGGTTGCGGAACTCGACGTCGCCGAAGCCGAGCGCGCCGGTCACGAGCCGCGCCTGCGCCAGATAGCGCTCGTCGCTGTCGATGCCGAGCACGCGGGCCGCCCCGCGCCGCTTCATCTCGACCGCGTAGAAGCCCGCGTTGCAGCCGATGTCGAGCACGCTCCTGCCGGACATGTCGTCCGGCAGGGCATCGGCGAAGCGCTCGAACTTGAAGCGCGGATAGTCGCCGAGGAAATGATCGGGCGCGGTCCACAGCCCGTCGCCGAGCTCGATGTTGTGGAACCACGGCGCCAGCGCCTCGATGGCGCGGCGGAGGGTCGCGGTCACAGTGGCCGCTCTTTCAGGCTCGCCACGCGGCCGCCGCCCGGCCAGATCGCCAGCGCGCTCAGCGAGCCGGGATCGATGTCGAACGACAGGATGCGATCGAGCGCGAGCCCGAGATAATGCGCGACGACGCCCCGGATGACGTCGCAATGGCTGACGCACAGGATCGTCGCCCCGTCCGGCCCGAGCTCGTCGATGTGGCGGACCGCGCGCCGGCTCGCCGCGATCATCGTCTCGCCGCCGGGGATGGCGGCGCTGCCGCGTGCGGCGTTCCAGCGCAGCCACTCGGCTTCGTCCTCCAGCGCCGCGAAGCTGCGCCCGCTCCAGCCGCCGAAATCGATCTCGTCGAGGGCATCCACGCACAGCACATCCAGATCGCGTCCTTCCGCCACGGCCGCCGCCGTCTCCGTCGCCCGCCGCCGGGGGCTGCTGTGCACCGCGCCGAGCGTCACGCCCGCGAGCCGCGCCGCCAGCCGCGCCGCCTCCGCCCGCCCGGTATCGCTGAGCGCGATGTCCGACCTGCCGCTGAGCACATGCCCGATTTCGCCGTGGCTGCCATGGCGCGCCAGCAACACCGTCACGGCCATCCGATGTCAGCGCCGAGGATCAACATTGAAGCTCGAACCCGGCAGCTCCGCCTCTGTTCCGCCGCCGAGGCGATTTGTCTCCAGCCGCGACCGCCCGGAACAAAGATGAAGAAGAAGCCTTGACCCATGCATGGCAACTATCTGACATGTGAGCGTCAAGCCAGATCAACATTGCCCTTGATCCAGATCAGTATCCGCGATGTCGCGGCGCGAAGGAGGCCCGATGGAAACCATCCTGATTACCGGCGGCGCCGGCTTCATCGGCCGGTTCGTCGCCGACGAGCTGCTCGCGCGCGGCAATATTGTGCGCGTGCTCGACAGCCTGATCGAGCAGGTCCACGGCGAGACCGACGGTTCGAAGCTGCTCAACCGCGAGGCCGAGCTGATCCGCGGCGACGTGCGCGACAAGGCCGCCGTCCGCCGCGCGCTGCGCGGCGTCGACAGCGTCGTCCACCTCGCCGCCGAGGTCGGCGTCGGCCAGTCGATGTACGAGGTCGAGCGCTACACCTCGACCAACGACGTCGGCACCGCCGTGCTGTTCGAGGCGCTGATCGCCAAGGATCTTGGGCATACCGTCCGCCGCGTCGTCACCGCATCCTCCATGTCGATCTATGGCGAGGGCCTCTATCGCGACGCCGACGGCGGGCTCGTCCAGGATGCCGAGCGTCGGGGGCTGAAGGACGGCCAGGCCAATTGGGAGCCGGTCGACGCGCGCGGGCGCCCGCTCGCGCCGGTCGCGACGCCCGAGTGGAAGCGGCCCAGCCTCTCCTCGATCTATGCGCTCAACAAATATGTCCAGGAGCGCGCCACCCATATCATGGGACCGCCCTACGGCATCGAGAGCGTCTGCCTGCGGCTGTTCAACGTCTACGGGCCGGGCCAGGCGCTCTCCAACCCCTATACCGGCGTGCTGGCGATCTTCGCCTCGCGGCTCCTCAACGGCCAGCAGCCGCTGATCTTCGAGGACGGCGAGCAGCGCCGCGACTTCGTTCATGTCGGCGACGTCGCCCGCGCCTTCGCCGATGCGCTCGAGCTGCCGCGGGCGGTCGGCGGCACCTTCAACATCGGTTCGGGGGAGGATCGCTCGGTGCGCGACGTCGCGCATGCGCTGGCGCGCGCGATGGGCAAGAACGATGTCGCGCCGGAGATCGTCGGCAAGGCGCGGATCGGCGACATCCGCCACTGCTTCTGCGACACCGCGCTCGCCGCCGACACGCTCGGCTTCCGCGCCCGCCAGGATTTCGAGGAAGGCCTTGCCGTGCTCGCCGAATGGGTCGCGCGGCAGACCGCGAGGGACCGGATCGGGCAGATGCGCTCCGAGCTCGAAGCGCGGGGGCTGGTGGCATGAGCGCGGCGGACGGACGCCCCATCCTCATCACCGGCGGCGCCGGCTTCATCGGCTCGAACCTCGCCGACCGGCTCTGTGGCGAGGGCCATCGCGTCCTCGTCTACGACGCGCTCTCGCGGGCGGGCGTCGAGGGCAATCTGGCCTGGCTGGAGGCGAGGCACGGCGCGGCGATCGACTTCGTCCACGCCGACATCCGCGACGAGGACCGGCTGGCGGACGCCGTCGCCCGCGCCGGCGCGGTGTTCCACCTGGCGGCGCAGGTGGCGGTCACCACCAGCCTCGCCGATCCGCGCGACGATTTCACCATCAACCTCACCGGCACGCTCAACCTGCTCGAGGCGCTGCGCACCCGCGCGGCCGGGACGCCGCTGGTCTTCGCCTCGACCAACAAGGTCTATGGCGATCTCGCCGACATCGGCTTCCGGCTCGAGGACGGCGCCTATCAGCCCGCCGAGCGGCAGGTCCGCGCCCACGGCATCGGCGAGGATCGCCCGCTCGATTTCCATACGCCCTATGGCTGCTCCAAGGGGGCGGCGGATCAATATGTGCTCGATTACGCGCGCAGCTACGGTTTGCGCGCGGCCGTGCTCCGGGTGAGCTGCATCTCCGGCCAGCGCCAAATGGGCCCCGAGGATCAGGGAGG
>CAXTPE010000036.1:0-18669 GCA_964245925.1 uncultured Sphingomonadaceae bacterium | reverse complement strand
CGGGCGAGCTGACCGAGGACCAGTTCAAGCCGCTGCGGCTGATGAACGGCCTCTATCTCCAGCTCCACGCCTATATGCTGCGCGTCGCCATCCCCTATGGCACGCTGAGCGGCGCCCAGATGCGGATGCTCGGCCACATCGCCCGCAAGTACGACAGGGGTTACGGCCATTTCACCACCCGCCAGAACATCCAGTACAACTGGATACGGCTGGAGGACGCCGGCGACATCCTCGCCGATCTCGCCACCGTCGAGATGCACGCCATCCAGACGAGCGGCAACTGCATCCGCAACATCTCGTCCGACCAGTTCGCCGGCGCCGCCGCCGACGAGGCCGGCGATCCGCGCCCCTGGGCGGAGCTGCTGCGCCAATGGTCGAGCTTCCACCCGGAATTCAGCTATCTGCCGCGCAAGTTCAAGTTCGCGGTGATCGGGGCGGACGAGGATCGCGCGGCGATGCGGCTGCACGACATCGGGCTCCAGCTCGTGCGCGGCGCGGACGGCGGCCTCGGCTTCAAGGTCTATGTCGGCGGCGGCATGGGGCGCACCCCGATGATCGCGCCGCTGATCCGCGACTTTCTGCCGGCGGCCGACTTCCTGAGCTACATGGAAGCCTGCCTGCGGGTCTACAATCGCTACGGCCGGCGCGACAATATCTACAAGGCGCGCATCAAGATCCTCGTCCACGAGATCGGCGCGGACGAATATCGCCGCCAGGTCGAGGAGGAGTTCCTCCACGTCAAGACGCTCGGCCTCGATCCGCCGCCGGGCGAGGTTGAACGCATCGCCGCCGGTTTCGCGCCGCCCGCCTTCGAGGCCGGGCTGCCGGACGACATCGACCGCTCCGATCCGGATTTCCGGCTGTGGGCCGACCAGAACGTCGCCGCGCACAAGCAGCCGGGCTATGCCATCGCCACGATCAGCCTGAAGCCGACCATCGGCATCCCCGGCGACGCCACCGCCGAGCAGATCGAGCTGATGGCCGAGCTCGCCGAGCGCTATGCCTTCGACGAGCTGCGCGTCACCCACGCGCAGAACATCGTCCTCCCTCATGTCCGCAAGGTCGATCTGCACGCGCTCTGGCGGGCGCTCGACGGCGCCGGCCTCGCCACTCCCAATCTCGACCTGATCGGCGACATCATCGCCTGCCCCGGGCTCGACTACTGCAGCCTCGCCAACGCGCGCTCGATCCCGATCGCGCAGAAGATCGCCGCGCGCTTCTCCGATCTCGGGCGGCAGCGGACCCTGGGCGAGCTCAAGCTCAAGATCTCGGGCTGCATCAACGCCTGCGGCCATCACCACGCCGGCCACATCGGCATCCTCGGCGTCGACCGGAAGGGCGAGGAGAATTACCAGCTGCTGTTCGGCGGATCGGGCGCGGAGGACGCGAGCCTCGCCAGGATCGTCGGCCCCGGCTTCGACGAGGACGGCATCGTCGACGCGGTCGAGAAGGCGACCGACGTCTATCTCGCCGAGCGCATCCAAGGCGAGCGCTTCCTCGACACCTATCGCCGCGTCGGCATGGCCCCGTTCAAGGCGGCGATCTATGGATAAGGCTCGCTTGCGGCCGCCCCTCGACTTCGCTCTGGGCGAACGAGGTGCTTGCGGGCATCTTGTACAACCTCCGCTCGCTCCGAGCGAAGTCGCGGGGCACGCGCGGGGCTTGCATGGCTGACATCCTCCGCTTCCGCGACGATGCCGCGCACGAGGAGCCGGCCGTGACCGTCGACGCCTTCCTCGCCCAGTCCAACGCCGCCGCCGTGCGGATCGAGCCGGGCGAGGACGCGCGCGCGCTGCTGCCGCACCTCGATCGGCTCGCGCTGATCGAGATCGCCTTCCCGGCGTTCCGCGACGGGCGCGGCTATTCCGCCGCGCGCATCCTCCGCGAGGCGGGGTTTACCGGCGAGCTGCGCGCCGCCGGCGACGTGCTGCTCGATCAGATCGTCTATCTGCGCCGCTGCGGCTTCGACGCGTTCGCGCCCGACGCCCCGCTCGACAAGGCGAAGGTGGACGAGGCGCTCGGGCGCTTCCCGGCGGTCTACCAGAAGGCGGCGGACGGGCGCGCGCCGGTGTGGGCGCTGCGGCATGGCTGAGGCGGCGCGCACGCTCGACCTGATCGACGCGACGCCGCCGTTCGCGGCGGCCGACGCGCTCGCTTATGAGGAACGCTTCCGCGGCGTGCCGGCGCACGAGATGCTGCGCACGCTGCTCACCGGCGAACTCGCCGGACGCATCGCCGCGGTTTCCTCCTTTGGCGCCGAATCCGCGGTGCTGCTGCACATGATCGCGCAGATCGACGCGTCGGTGCCGGTGATCTTCACCAACACCCAGAAGATGTTCGGCGAGACCCTGGCCTATCGTGACGAACTCGCCGAGCGGCTGGGGCTGCTGGAGCTGAGGGTCGTGCGTCCCGATCCCAGGCTGCTGGCCGAGCGGGACGGCACCGGGCTGCGCTGGTCCTATGATCCCGACGGCTGCTGCGATCTCCGCAAGGTCGGGCCGTTGCGCCGCGCGCTGACCGGCTTCGATGCGTGGATCTCCGGCCGCAAGGGCTTCCAGGCGGGGACGCGTCAGGCGATGCCGCGCTTCGAGATCGACCAGGGCCGCCTGAAGCTCAACCCGCTGGCCGACTGGGACAAGCCCGCGCTCGACGGCTATTTCGCGGAGCACCGGCTGCCTCGCCACCCGCTGGAGGCGCAGGGCTATCCCTCGATCGGCTGCGCCTCGTGCACGAGCAAGGTCCAGCCCGGCGAGGATCCGCGCGCCGGGCGCTGGCGCGGCTGGGACAAGATCGAATGCGGCATCCACCTCCCCACCGCGCCGGACGAGGAGCCGGTGTTCTAAAATCGGAGGACATCCGGTGGGATCGCTGTTTCTCTTCCTCATCCCCGCTTGCTCTTCGTCATCCCCGCCTGTGCGGGGATGACGCTGGGTAACGCTGAGGTCGTCTCGCGCTAGCGAGGATAGACATTCAGCGTTTCAAGCGTGAGCTACCTCCTCCAAGTTCCCCGAGCCTTTCCCTACTTAAAAGCGGAATGTCGATCCGCCCTGGCTCTAGGCCGGCACCTCTACGGCCCAATCGCTCGCCACCGCGAGCAGCTCCGCCTTCGCGCGGTCCAGCGCGGCGGCCCGGGCTTCCGGCTCGGCGAACTGCACCGGCTGCGCATCGACGAACCGCGGCTGCGCGACCCCGATGAAGCCGAACGCGGCGCGCAGCGCCGGCGTCAGCGCATCCATGTCCGCGAACGGGCTGCCGGGGCCGAGATCGGCGCCGCGCGTGGTGATGAACAGCACCTTCTTGCCGGCGAGCTGTCCGACGTAGCGGCCCTCGGGCGAGACGACATAGGTCACGCCCGTCCTGACGATCGCGTCGATGAACGCCTTGAACGCGGAGGGCATGCTCCAGTTGTACATGGGCATCGCGAACAGCAGTGCATCGGCGCCGAGCAGGCGGGCGCAGAGCGCATCCGATTCGAGGAGCACCGCCTTCATGTCGGCCGTGCGCTGCTCGGCGGGCGCATAGGTGGCCGCCGCGAACGCGGCGGTCACATGGGCCGGCGTCTCCCGGGCGAGATCGAGATAGTCGACCGTCAGACCATCGATGCGCGCGCGCAGGCCCTCCACGAAGAAGCGCGAGAGCAGGCGCGAGTTCGAGCGCTCGCCCTTGGGGCTTGTATCGACATGCATCAGACGCATCGTTCGTCTCCGTGGTTCGTCCGGCGTGCATGGAGCTGCCAAGGTGTCGTGAAGCCGTGGCCTCGGCTGCGGGTGCGACCCGTCAGCCGGCCTTCACCCGGATGCCTTCGCCCAACGACAGGTCTCCCAGCGAGATGAGCTCGGACATCCGCGCCGTGTGCAACGTGTTCCGGCGGAACGTGCGCGGCTTCTGATCGGCGACGTCGGCGCGCATGTGCTGGATCGCTTCATTGTCCCAGACGACGAGGTCGCCGAGCCGCCAGCGGTGCTCGTAAAGATGCCGCGGCTGATAGAGGTGGGCGAAGAGCTCGTCGATCAACGCCGCGCCCCGCGCTTCGTCCACGCCCTCGATGCGCTCGACATGCAGATCGGTGAGGTAGAGCACCGTCTGCCCGGTCCGGGGATGGATGCGCAGGATCGGATGGCTGAACCTCGGCGCGTGCGCGGGAAGCGCGATGTCGCGGGTCCGCGTGCCTTCGCGCGTCGTCGTCGTGAAGCTGAGCGCATGGACCGCGCTCAGCGGCTCGATCCGGCCGCGCAGGTCCGGCGGCAGGGTCTCGGCCGCGCGGACGCCGCTCGCGAACCAGGTGGAGGTGCCGCCCTGGGGCAGCGCGATGGCATGAAGCGCGATTCCCTGCACCGGCAGCCGCGTGAACGAGAAGTCGGAATGAAATGGCAGCGGCCCTTCCCCGGCACAATTCTCCATGACGTTCGAGACATAGCCGGTGCGCCTGCCGTCGCCGGCCTCGTCCACGAGGGGCCCGAAGTGGCCGACCAGATGCTCCGTCTCCGCCTCGTTCAGGTCGGAGTTCCTGAACAGCAGGAGACTATGGCGCCGGTAGTGCTCCTGAAGCCACGCGATGGCGTCCGCATCGAGCGCACGCAGGTCGAGACCGTGGATTTCCGCGCCCAGCGCCAGCGAGAGCGGACGTGCCTCGGCGGCGTCGGACAAGCTCACGATCCTCTCCATCTTCCAGTCGGCCACTTTTTTGCGCGTCATGAGCGTCGAGGCAAGTCCCCGATGACGGCTCGCCATGCGGCTCCGCCCCGGCGGTGCGGAGCGGCGGCAACACAGCGCCTTCGGCGGCTCGGACCGGACGAGGGCCCCCCGACCGGACGACTGCCGCCAAACCCCTCGAAATATAGGAGACCGCGTGCGACACTGGGGCATGTTCGTCGGCCCCGCCCCGCTCGCCACCGCTGCATCCTGTTTCGTGCGGACACTCGATTCGCCGCTCTCCGGCAGCGGCCTGCCGTCATCTTTGTCACCTTCGCCGCGGGCGATCTCCGGGCATGGCTGAGTCGCTCCGCGTCGGGATCCTCGCGACGGAAGATGATTTCGACGGCTGGCGCACCGCCGCCCGCCAGTTCGCGCTCGATCGCGTGCCGGCCGACCAGATCGTCTGGCAGGTCGGCGATGCCGCCGCCGATCTCTTTGCCCGCGCCGCCCCGCCCGTGCCGTCCACGCCGCGCGAGGATGCCTTCAACGTGCCGCGCCTGTTTGTCGAGCTGGCGCAGACCGTCGTCGCCCATGCCGATCGCCAGCGCTTCGCGCTGCTCTATGCGATGCTGCTGCGCCTGCGCGCTCAGCCCCGCCTGATCGAGGATCATGCCGATCCGCAGCTCCGCCGCCTGGAGGAGATGGCCAAGGCGGTCCGCCGCGACATCCACAAGATGCGCGCCTTCCTGCGCTTTCGTGAGGTCGCGGAGGAGGATGGCGAAACCCGCTTCATCGCATGGTTCGAGCCCGAGCATCATATCGTCCGCCTCAACGCCGGCTTCTTCGTCCGCCGTTTCGCCACCATGCGCTGGTCGATCCTGACGCCCGAGCTGTCGACCCACTGGGACACCGAGGCGCTGCGCGAAGGTCCCGGCGCCACCCGCGCCGACGCGCCCGACGGCGATCCGCTCGAGGAGACGTGGAAGACCTACTATGCCTCGATCTTCAACCCGGCGCGCGTCAAGATCGGCGCGATGCTGAAGGAGATGCCACGCAAATATTGGAGAAACATGCCCGAGACGGCGTTGGTCCCCGGCCTGATCGCGGGTGCGCAGGCGCGGGAGAGCGGCATGATCGAGACGGACGCGCGAGATCGGGTTGGCGCCAATGCCGGAGCGGCGTGGAGCGCGCTGCGCGAGGAGGCGATGTCCTGCAAGCGCTGCCCGCTGTGGAAGCCGGCGACGCAGACCGTGTTCGGCGAAGGCCCGGTCGATGCCGCATTAATGTTCGTCGGCGAGCAGCCGGGCGACCAGGAGGATCTGGCCGGCCACCCGTTCGTCGGCCCGGCCGGGCAGATGTTCGACAAGGCGATGGCGGAAGCGGGCGTCGATCGTTCGCGCGCCTATGTCACCAACGCGGTCAAGCACTTCAAGTTCGAGCCGCGCGGCAAGCGCCGCATCCACGCCAAGCCCGGCGGCCCCGAGATCGAGGCGTGTCGCTGGTGGATCGAGCAGGAGCGCATGCTGATCCGCCCGCCGGTGACGGTGGCGCTCGGCGCGACGGCGGCGCGGTCACTGCTCGGCAAGGTCGTCACGATCTCCGGCACGCGCGGCCGCGCGCTGACGCTGGAGGATGGCGGCGAATGCTGGGTGACGGTCCATCCCAGCTACCTGCTGCGCATCGTCGACGTCGGGCAGGCGGCGGGGGAATATGCGCGGTTCGTCGAGGATCTGCGCACAGTAGGAAAACGTGTGGCAGAACTAGGCTCATGATGCCTTGAACAAGGCAACATAGCTGGCTGTCAGGGTACATCCTCGCTGAAATCCCATCCACGCTCACCCCGCTGCTCGCCGATGGTGCCGCCCGACGAGGCGATGGCGATCGACGCCCGGCTCCTTGCCGACACCCGCGCCGCCGGCCTGGCGCTCGGCGACCGCTTCTGCCTGGCGCTCGCCCGACGCCTCCGCTCGCCCGTTCTCACCGCCGATCGTGTCTGGGCGGCGATCGCGGAAGCCGTCGATGTCGAGGTGCGGCTGATCCGTTAGATCACTCCGCCGCCAGCAGCCGCTCCGCGCCGCCCAGGTCCACCGATACCAGCCGGCTGACCCCCCTCTCCACCATCGTCACGCCGAACAGGCGGTGCATCCGGCTCATCGTGACGGCATTGTGGGTGACGATCAGGAAGCGCGTGTCGGTGTCCCGCGCCATCGCGTCGAGCAGGTCGCAGAAGCGCTCGACATTGGCGTCGTCGAGCGGCGCGTCGACCTCGTCGAGCACGCAGATCGGCGCCGGGCTCGTCAGGAACAGCGCGAACACCAGCGCGACGGCGGTCAGCGCCTGCTCGCCGCCGGACAGCAGGGTGAGCGTCGCCAGCTTCTTGCCGGGCGGCTGCGCCATGATCTCGATCCCGGCCTCGAGCGGATCGTCGCCGTCGGTCATCGCGAGATGCGCCTCGCCGCCGCCGAACAGCTCGCCGAACAGCCGCCGGAAATGCCCGTCGACCGCCTCGAACGCGGCGCGCAGCCGCGCGCGGCCCTCGCGGTTGAGGCTGGCGATCGAGCCGCGCAGCAGCGCCACCGCCTCGCCCAGCTCCGCGCGCCCGGCCGCCGCCGCGCCACGCTCCTCCTCCAGCGCCGCCAGCTCGCGCTCGGCGACGAGGTTGACCGGGCCGATCCGCTCGCGATCGACGGTCAGCCGCTCGACCGCGTGCGACGCGGCCGATACCTCCCCCACTTCGGCGCCGGCGAACCCGACGCGCTCCGGCAGCAGCGCCGCCGGACATTCGAACCGCTCGCCCGAGACCCGCCCCAGCTCGACGCGGCGAAGCTCCTGGGCCTCGCGCCGCGCCGCGATCCCGGCGCGCGCCTCGCGCACCGCCGCGAGCCGCGCGGCGGCGGCACCGGCGGCATCCTGCGCCGCGCTTGCGGCGACGTCCCGCGCCGCCTCCAGCGACCGCGCCGCAACCGCCGCCCGCTCCCGCGCGCCGACCTCCGCCTCGGCCGCCGCGATCCGTGCGTCCAGCGTCGCGGGCGCGGCGGCAAGCGCCTCGGCCTCGCGGAGCGACTCGGCGGCGCGCACGGCCAGCTCCTCGCCGCGCGACGCCGCCGCGTCGGCACGCCGCCGCCAGCCCTCCGCCTCCTCGGCGACGGCATCGCGGCGCGCGCGATCGGCGGCGAGCGCGCGCAGCAGCCCGGCCGCCTCGGCGCGCCGCGCGGCGAGATCGCCGCGCGCGGTCTCCGCCCGCACGCGCGCGGCTTCGGCGCGCGCCGCCGCCGCCGTCGGATCGGGCACCGCCGCGGCGGACGCCTCGGTCCGTGCCAGTTCGGCACGCGCAGCCTGCTCGTCGCCGCGCGCACGCTCCAGCGCCGCATCGAGCGCGGCGCCGCGCGCCCGCAGCCGCTCCAGCGCGGCGGACGCGCGATCCTCGTCCTGCGCCGCCGCGCGCGCGCGCTCCTCGGCGAGCGTTGACGCGCGGCGGGCGGCGGCCACCGCCACGCGGGATTCCTCCAGCGCCGCCGACGCCGCGCGGCGTTCCGCGCCGGTCCGCGCCGCCGCCTGTTCCGCCGACGGCAGCAGCGCATCGAGCGCGGCGAGCCGGTTGTCGCGGATCAGCCGCTCGGCGGCGGCACCACCGTCGCCGCTCGCGACGAAGCCGTCCCAGCGCCGCAGCCTGCCGTCACGCGTCACCAGCCGCTGGCCGACGCCGAGCCGCCGGCCGTCATCGACATCGACGACGACGATCTGGGCGAGCCGCCGCGCCATCGCCGCCGGCGCCTCGACATGCGCCGCGAGCGCGCCCGCCAGCGGCGGATCGCCGGATCCGTCCGCGCCGAGCCACGCGCGCGGGCTGGCGGCATCGTCGAGCGAGGCGGCAAGGTCGTCGCCCAGCGCCGCGCCGAGCGCGCGCTCATAGCCCGGCGCCACGCGGATGCGATCGAGCGCGCGGGTGCCGTCGGTGACGCTCGGCCGGGCGAGCGCGCCACGTTCCGCGACCAGCGCCGCCAGCGTCGCGGCGGTGGCGCTCGCCGCCGCCTCCGCCGCGCCCCGCCGCCGCTCCGCTGTGTCGCGCATATCCTCCGCCGCCGCAATCGCGGCGAGCGCGTCGCGCGTCGCATCGGCGGCAACATCGCGAGCGCGCGCCGCATCGGCGAGCGCGGCGACGAGCGGCGCCTCGCCGCCGCCCGCGCGCCGCTCGCGCTCCAGCCGCTCGGCCTCGCCGCTGGCGCGGCCATGGCGCGCGCGTACGGCGGACAGCGTATTGGCGGCGGCGCGGGCGTCGGCCTGCGCCTGTGCCGCCTCGGTCATCGCCGTGCCGAGCCCGCGCTCGGCGTCGCCGGCGGCACGCTCCACCGCGCCGCGCGCTTCCTCGAGTCGGGGCATGCGCGCCGCGCCGGCCGCGATCACGGCGTCGAGCCGGGCCGCCTCCTCCCCCAGCCGGCCGAGTGCCGCGGCGGCATCCTCGCGCAGCGCCGCCTCGCGCGCGCGGTCCGCGCCGAGCGCCGCGATCTGCCGGCCGAGATCCGCGACCCGCCGGTCGAGCGCGGCCCGCTCGACCAGCAGCGCCGCCAGCGCGTTCGCCGCCAGGGCCGCCGTCTCGCGTGCCGCCTGCGCATCGCGGCGCGCCTCGGCGAGCGCGGTGACGGCGGCGCGCGCGGCGGCGGCGGCATCGCGCTGCGCCGTATCGGCGGCCGCGACCTCGGCGTCCGCGCCCGCCGCCTCGCGCGCCGCCTGCTCGGCGGCGGCGGCGGCATCCCGCCAGCGCGCGAAGACGAGCCGCGCCTCGGCGATCCGGATCGCGGCGGTGAGCGCGCGGTAGCGCTCGGCGGCGCGCGCCTGGCGGCGCAGCGTCGCGGCGCGCGCGTCCGCCTCCCCCAGCAGCGCGTCGAGCCGCTCCAGATTGGCCTCGGTGGCGCGCAGCCTGATCTCGGCATCCTTGCGGCGGACATGAAGCCCGGCGATGCCCGCCGCCTCCTCCAGCATCTGGCGGCGCTCGGCCGGGCGCGCGGCGACGATCGCGGCGATCCGACCCTGGCTCACCAGCGCCGGCGAGTGCGCGCCCGTCGCCGCGTCCGCGAACAGCAGCGCGACATCCTTGGCGCGGACGTCGCGTCCGTCGAGCCGATAGGCCGAGCCCGCGCCGCGCTCGACCCGGCGAACGACCTCGGACTCGCGCGGGGCCCCGCCGGCCTGCGGCTGCTCGACGAGCATCGACACCTCGGCGAAGTCGCGCGCCGGGCGGGTCGCGGTGCCGGCGAAGATCACGTCCTCCATGCCGCCGCCGCGAAGCGAGGTCGGGCTCGCCTCGCCCATCGCCCAGCGGATCGCCTCCAGGAGGTTCGACTTGCCGCAGCCGTTGGGGCCGACGACGCCGGTCAGCCCCGGCTCGATCCTGAGCTCGGCGGGATCGACGAAGCTCTTGAAGCCCGTGAGCCGTAGCCGCCGGATGCGCATCGCCGCCGGCCCCGCTCCGCCCCGCTCAGGCGCCGGCGGCGGCGAGTTGCGCCTTCAGCATGTCCCACGTCGCGCTGCCGATCACCTTGCCGTTCAGCACGAAGGTGGGCGTGCCCTGCACATTATAGGTATCGATCGCCTTCTGGCGGACGTCGACCAGCCGGTTCTGCGCCGCCTGGTCGGAGATGCAGGCGGTCGCCTTCTCCCAGCCGATGCCGCGCTGCTTCATGAACGTGTCGAGCCCGGCCGCCTTGGCCACCGCCGGCCCCTGCTGGTCGGGGGGCAGCGCCTGCAGCGCCTTCTGCTGATCGGGCGTGAGCGCAACGACGCGGCCGAACCAGTCCTTCTGTGTCGCGTAGAGCTGCTCGGTGAGCGGGAAGAAGGGCTCCGGCCCGCCGCAGCGCGCGAGCAGCGCGGCGGTCAGGTCGAAGCCATCGCGGATGAAGTTGCGGAACTCGTAGCTGAGCTTGCCGCTGGCGACCATCCGCCCCGTCAGCTCGGCCGACGACTCGGCCGAGAACTCCGCGCAGTGCGGGCAGGTGAGCGAGCCATATTCGATCAGCTTCACCGGTGCGTCGGGATTGCCCATCCGGAAGCCGCCGTCCGGGGTCGCGACGACCGTGTCCGCCCAGCCGGTGGCGGGCGCGGGCGCGGGCGGGACGATCGACGCCAGCGGCGCGGCCGGCGCGGTGGTCGCCTCGTCCTTCCTGCCGCAGCCGGCGGCGAGCAGCGCCACGGCGAGGATGGACAGGCGGGGATCGATACGCATGCGCTTACTCCTTGGATGATGCCGAGGGCGATGCAGGCGCCGGAGCGGGCGGCAGCCCCGCGGCGGCGCGGACGGCGGGCTCCAGCGTCGCCCAGTCGTGCGCATCCACCGCCGCGCCGTTGACGAAGAAGGCCGGCGTCCCCGTGATCTGGCGCTGCTGCCAGGCCTCGTCCGCCATCGCGGTGACGACCTTGGGCGCGGCTGGATCGGTGAGGCAGGCCCTGGTGGCGGCCGGCGTGCGGCCCCGGCCCGCGACCAGCTTCGTCAGCCCCGCCCCCTCGGCGATCGCCGCGAGCGCATCACCCACCGGCTTGCCCGCCAGCGCCGCGTTGCCGTCGGCCCGCTCCCAGTCGCCGGCCTGACGGATCCAGTCCTGCTGGTGCGCGAAGAGCAGCGTCGCCGTCGCGAAATAGCCGCGCGGCCCCTCGCAACGCGCGAGCAGCGTGGCGGCGAGATCATAGCGGTCGCGCACCGCGGTGCGCACCTCCAGGCTGGCGGCGCCGGAGCGGACATAGCCCGCCTCCAGCGCGGGCAGCATCTCCGCCGCCGCGTCCGCGCAGTGCGGGCATGTCATCGACGAATATTCGATCACCTTCGCCCTCGCTGCCGGATTGCCCATCACATAGGCGCCGTTCGGCGCGACCGCGACGACGCGCCGCCAGTCTCGCGCCGGCGCCCGGCGGGGTGCGGCGGCGACACCCGGTGACAGGATCAGCAGCGCGAGCAACGCTGACGCGATGGGCCTCATCCCTCCTCCACGATCCCGAGCGGCCAGGCGGTCAGCGACAGGCCGCCGGCCAGCGCCTCGAGCACGGCGCGCAGCTCCGGGTCGCCGATCGAGCGCAGGCTGTCGCCGAGCTCGGCTCCGAATTCGGCGGGCGCCGGGCGCGGCGCGGCGGCCGGCTTCGGCGTGGGCGCGCGGCGCGCGACGCCGGCGGACTGCCGGATCGTCACCCGCGCCACGGCCGCGTAGCCGAAGAAGCGGTTGACCCGCTCGATGATCGCCGGCGCGACATGCTGCATCATCGTGGCGTGCGCGCCCTCGACGACGAGCGTCAGCACGCCGGCCTCGCGCTTGCCGGCGGGGAAGCGGATCGATTCGGGCGACGAGACGCCCGCGTAGCGCGGGCCGACGATCTCGGCCCAGCGGCTAACCACCGCCGACTGGATGAAGCCGAACCGCCGGAACGCGGCGCCACCGGCCTGCGGCATCAGCTCGGCGATCGATCGCGAGCGCCGCGCGCGCTCGGGCGGCGTCGCGGTGGCCCGGGGGGCACGGGTTCGGCGTTCCGTCATCGCGCTTCCCATGCCATAGCGCCCCCATGCCCGTCGATACGCCCATCGATACGCGCGTCGATGCCGCGACGGCGCTGCTGCGCTGGTATGATGCGAACGCGAGGATGTTGCCCTGGCGGATCCCGCCTGGCAGCGCGGCCAGGCCCGATCCCTATCGGGTCTGGCTCTCCGAGATCATGCTCCAGCAGACCAGCGTGGCGGCGGCGGCGCCCTATTTCGAGCGCTTCGTCGCGCGCTGGCCGGATGTCCGGAGCCTGGCGGCGGCGGACGACGCCGAGCTGATGGCGGCCTGGGCGGGCCTCGGCTATTATGCGCGGGCGCGCGGCCTGATCGCCTGCGCGCGCGTGGTCACGCGGGAGCTCGGCGGCTGCTTCCCGGGCAGCGAGGCCGAACTGCGCCGCCTGCCGGGCATCGGTGACTATACCGCCGCCGCGATCACCGCGATCGCGTTCGGGCGGCGCGCGGTGGTGGTCGACGCCAATGTCGCGCGCGTCGTCGCCCGGCTGTTCGCGATCCCGACGCCGCTCCCACGGGCGAACCCCGCGATCCGCGCCCATACCGACGCGATCACGCCTGCCGCGCGCGCAGGCGACTTCGCGCAGGCGATGATGGACCTGGGCTCGCGCATCTGCACGCCGCGCAACCCGCGCTGCCTGCTCTGCCCGCTCGTCGATGGCTGCGCCGGCCGCCGGAGCGGCGATCCGTCGCGGTATCCGGTGAAGAAGCCGAAGCCGGAGCGGCAGGAGCGGCGCGGCACCGCCTATTGGCTGGAGCGCGACGGCGCGGTGCTGCTGCGCCGCCGCCCCGCCAAGGGCCTGCTCGGCGGCATGCTGGCGCTCCCCGGCGGCGACTGGGCCGCGGGCGACCCGCCGCTCGACCCGCCGGCACCGGCGGCCTGGGCGCCGATCGGCACCGTCCACCATGTCTTCACCCATTTCGCGCTCGCGCTCGACATCCTCGCCGCCCGCACCGCCGCCGTCGACATCGCCGGCGAATGGTGGCCGGTCGCGGACATCGCCGGGGCGGGCCTGCCGACGCTGTTCGCACGCGCGATCCCGCTCGCTTCCGCCTGGCGGGAATCCATGCTTGAGGGCGCGGCATGACCGCTCCCGGCTTCACCGGATCGCCGCTCGACCGCGCCGATCGCCTCCGCAACGACGCGCCGGGCCTCGCCGCCGCGCTCGCCTCGCCCGACGCGCGGCTGCTCGCGCTCGACGGCACCCTGCCGCTCGGTGACGGCGGTGCGCTCGCCTGGCTGCCGCTGACGGACGCACCCGCCGGCGCGCCGCTCGCGCTGATCGGGCTGGACGGGGGCGCCGCGCGCTTCGTCGCGCTCACCGATACGCCGGCTGAAGCGCTGCGCCCGCCCGCGCTGTTCGGGCTGTTCGCGACGCTGCCCGCCTCGGAGGCGGCAACCTATGCCGCCGCGCGCGGGCTGCTGCTCTGGCACGCGCGCCACCGCTTCTGCGCCAACTGCGGGACCGCGACGACGATCTTCCGCGCCGGCTGGGGACGGCTCTGCCCGGGCTGCGCGACCGAGCATTTCCCACGCGTCGATCCCGTCGTCATCATGCTCGCGCAACATGGCGAAGGCGATGACGCGCGCGTGCTCGTCGGCCGCCAGCCGGGTTTCCCGCCCGGCCGCTATTCCGCGCTCGCCGGCTTCGTCGAGCCCGGCGAGGCGATCGAGGAGGCGGTCGCGCGCGAGCTCGGCGAGGAGGCCGGCATCCGGGTCCGCGACATCTGCTATGTGGCGAGCCAGCCCTGGCCGTTCCCGTCGCAACTGATGATCGCCTGCCTCGCGACCGCCGACGACGACGCGCTCACCATCGACACCACCGAGCTGGAGCATGCGATGTGGGTCGACCGCGCCGGCGTCGCGGCGGCGCTCGGCGGCGAGGCCGACGCCCCCTTCCTGCCGCCGCCGCCCTATGCGATCGCGCACACGCTCTTCGAACGCTGGCTCGCCGAACCTGCTTCGTCGTCCCGGGCTTGATCCCGCGCCGGGATGACGAACGCGGCGGGCGGCTACGCTCCGCTTGCGCGCGGGCCGCGCCGCACCACATTCTCGCGGCGGCGCTTGGCAAGGCGCGCTTTTGGGGCGACAGACACACGCATGGCCGATCCTTACACGACCCTGGGCGTGGCGCGCGGCGCCGACGAGGCGGACATCAAGAAGGCGTATCGCAAGCTCGCCAAGCAACTCCACCCCGATCGCAACAAGGACAATCCCAAGGCAAGCGAACGCTTCTCGGACGTGACCGCCGCCTATGACCTGCTCTCGGACGGCGACAAGCGCGCGCGCTTCGATCGCGGCGAGATCGACGAGCAGGGCAATCCCAGGGCGCCGTTCGGCTTCGGCGGCGGCGGGGGTGCCGGCCCGGGCGGCTTCCGGCCCGGCCCGGGCGGTGCCGCGGGCCAGCCCGGCGGCGCCGACTTCGGCGACATCTTCGACAATCTGTTCAGCGGCGGTGGCGGCGGGCCGCGTGGCGGCTTCACCGGCTTCGGCGGCGGTGCAGGGCCGTTCGGCGCCGGCGGGCGGCAGCGCCCGGCCAAGGGCGCCGACGTGGCCTATCGGCTCGCGGTGCCGTTCGAGGACGCCGCCACGCTCAAGGCCCAGCGCATCACGCTCGCCAGCGGCAAGACGATCGACCTCAAGCTCCCCGCCGGCGTCGAGAGCGGCACCCAGCGCCGCCTCGCCGGCCAGGGCGAGCAGGGGCCGGGCGGCGCCGGCGACGCGATCGTGACGATCGAGATCAAGCCGCACCGCTTCTTCGTGCGCGAGGGCGACGACATCCGGCTCGATCTGCCGGTCGCGCTCGGCGAGGCGGTGCTCGGCGGCAAGGTCCGCGTGCCGACCGTCGACGGCGCGGTGATGCTTACCGTCCCGAAGGGCTCGAGCTCGGGCAAGGTGCTGCGGCTCAAGGGCAAGGGCTTTACCCGCGGCGGCGACGGCACCCGCGGCGACCAGCTCGTGACGCTGCTGGTGGACCTGCCGGCCGACGACGCCGCGCTCGCCGCGTTCGCGGAAGGCTGGGCCGGCGACGCGGCGCGCAACCCGAGGGCCGCGCTGGGCGTCTAGAGCATGATGATGTCACAATGGACCACCCCTCGGACTAAGTGAGTCGATGTGACCCTCTCCCGGTCCAGCTATTCGTTACGGCGGGCAAGCCATCTTGCCGGAGGGGAAGCGCGTTGACCGACATCGCTCCGGCGCCCGCCGACGCCCCGCGAGCCGACGTGTCGCCGCAGTCGCCGGAGGAGCGCGCCAAGCGGCTCGCCTCCGCGCGCGAGCGGCTCGACAGCGGCCTGGCGAAGGTCAGGCCCGGCAGCTCCTTCTTCACCGTGGTGAAGCGCATCTTCGTGGGCGTGATGTCGGACGGCTTCATCCATGCCGGCAATCTCGCCTATCTCTCGCTGCTCACGCTCTTCCCCTTCTTCATCGTCGCGGCGGCGGTCGCGCAGATTTTCGGGCGCAGCGAGGATGGCGTCCGCACGGTCGATTCCTTCCTCCGCACGCTGCCCGGCGGCGTCGCCGACCTCCTGCGACAGCCGATCGCCGACG
The DNA here is from genome assembly GCA_964245925.1 of uncultured Sphingomonadaceae bacterium. Classification (GTDB taxonomy): domain Bacteria; phylum Pseudomonadota; class Alphaproteobacteria; order Sphingomonadales; family Sphingomonadaceae; genus Solisphingomonas. Next base: position 2,953 of record CAXTPE010000036.1, on the reverse strand, counting down.
TGCTCCACTCGCGCACCGGCGACCTGCTGTGGCTGGGCGCGGTGGTCGGGCTGTGGACGGTCGGCAGCTTCACCGAGACGATCCGCGACATCCTGCGCAAGGCCTATGGCGTCGTCACCACCCATCCCTTCTGGCATTATCGGCTGGGCTCGGCGGGGATCATCCTGGGTTCGGTGGTGCTCACGCTCGTCGCCTTCGTCGCGCAGGGCGTGGTGACCGCCGCCGAGCAGTTCATCGATCACCTGCTGCCGTTCGCCTCCGCGCTGGGGCCGCTGCTCGGCCTCTCGCGGCTGGTGCCCGGGCTCGTCATGTTCGGCGCGCTCTACATGCTGTTCTACACGCTCACCCCATCCAAATACCGCTACAGCACCTGCCGCAAATGGCCGGGCGCGCTGTTCGTCACGCTCTGGTGGACGAGCGTGACCGCGCTGCTGCCGGTCGTGCTCGCGCGGCTCGGCGGCTACAGCCTGACCTATGGCGGGCTGGCGGGCGTCGCCATCACTCTGTTGTTCTTCTGGCTGATCGGCCTCGGGATCGTGATCGGCGCGCACTTGAACGCCGCGCTGGCGGATGGCACCGAGCCCGGCGTAAGAGCGGACTATGCAGCACAAGCTAGTCAGGGACGGGGAGCAGCCGGTGGCCGGATTGATGGAGGGGAAGCGCGGCCTGGTCATGGGGCTGGCGAATGACCGCTCGCTCGCCTGGGGTATCGCCAAGGCGCTGAGCGCGCAGGGCGCGGCGCTCGCCTTCAGCTACCAGGGCGAGGCGCTGGAGAAGCGCGTCCGCCCGCTCGCCGCCGAACTCGGCGGCGACGATTTCCTGATCGAGTGCGACGTCTCCGACATGGCGGCGCTCGACGTGACCTTCGCGACGCTCGCCGAGCGCTGGCCGACGATCGACTTCGTCGTCCACGCGATCGGCTTCTCGGACAAGAACGAGCTGCGCGGGCTGTTCGTCGATACCAGTCTCGAGAACTTCCTGCTGACCCTCAACATCTCCGCCTACAGCTTTGTCGCGGTTGCGAAACGTGCGCGCGCGATGATGCCGGAGGGCGGCGCGCTGCTGACGCTGACCTATTATGGCGCCGAGAAGGTCGTGCCGCATTACAACGTCATGGGCGTGGCCAAGGCGGCGCTGGAGGCGAGCGTGAAATATCTCGCGATGGATCTCGGGCCGGAGAAGATCCGCGTCAACGCGATCTCTGCGGGCCCGATCAAGACGCTCGCCGCCTCCGGCATCGGCGACTTCCGCTACATCCTCAAGTGGAACGAGCTCAACGCGCCGATGCGCCGCAACGTGACGATCGACGACGTCGGCGGCGCGGGGCTCTATCTGCTCTCCGATCTCGCCAGCGGGGTGACCGGCGAGGTCCACCACGTCGATGCGGGCTACAACGTCATCGGCATGAAGGCCGAGGACGCGCCGGACATCGCGCTGGCGTGAGCACCAACAGCTTTGGCCACGTCCTCCGCTTCACGACCTGGGGGGAGAGCCATGGGCCGGCGCTCGGAGCGGTCGTGGACGGCTGCCCGCCGGGGCTCGCGCTGACCGAGGCCGACCTCCAGCCGTTTCTCGACAGACGCCGCCCCGGCACCTCGCGCTTCACCACCCAGCGCCGCGAGCCGGACGCGGTCCGCATCCTCTCCGGCACCTTCGAGGGGCGCACCACCGGCACGCCGATCAGCCTGATGATCGACAATGTCGACCAGCGCTCGAAGGACTATGCCGAGGTCGCCGCCGCCTATCGCCCGGGCCATGCCGATTATGCCTATGACGCCAAATATGGCTTGCGCGACCATCGCGGCGGCGGCCGCTCGTCGGCGCGCGAGACGGCGGCGCGGGTGGCGGCGGGCGGCGTGGCGCGGCTTGTTATAGCTGAGATCAAGATCAGCGCCTATGTCGTTGAGATCGGTGGAGACGTGATCGATCGCGCCATGTTCGACGCCGCCGAGATCGAGCGCAATCCGTTCTTCTGCCCGGATGCCGCCGCCGCCGCGCGCTGGGAGGCGCTGGTCGACGGCGCCCGCAAGGCCGGCTCGTCGCTGGGCGCCGTCGTCGAATGCGTCGCCACCGGCGTGCCCGCCGGCTGGGGCGCGCCGCTCTACGCGAAGCTCGACGCCGAGCTTGCGGCGGCCGCCATGTCGATCAACGCCGTCAAGGGCGTCGAGATCGGCGACGGCTTCGCGGCCGCGCGGCTGACCGGCGAGCAGAATGCCGACGCGATGCGGCCCGGTGGCGACGGTCCGGAGTTCCTCGCCAACCACGCGGGCGGCATCGCCGGCGGCATCTCGACCGGCCAGCCGATCGTCGTCCGCGCCGCGTTCAAGCCGACCTCGTCGATCCTGACGCCGGTCGAGACGATCGACCGCGCGGGCGCCGCGACCGAGATCATGACCAAGGGACGGCACGACCCCTGCGTTGGCATTCGCGGCGCTCCGGTGGTGGCGGCGATGGTTGCGCTGGTGCTCGCCGACCATAAATTACTGCATCGCGGGCAAGTCGGCTGACGCGATCACGATGGGACAAGTCGTTGGGATCGGGCGACAAGTAGAGTCACCGATCCAATCAGTCATGCGTTTGATGCCCGACCCATGACCGATGGTCGATCATTCGAGGACAGCATGATGCGTATTGCAGCTTTGACCGGAATCGCCGCCCTTACCTTGTCGGCGGCAGCCTTTGCCCAGACCACGCCGCCGGCACCCTCGCCCGGCGCACCCCCGCCGACGATGACGCCGGCCCCGGGCACGCCGAGCACGACCGATCCCGCGACGCCGACGACGACTGAGACGACGCCGAGCACCCCGAGCACGATGCCGTCGACCACCGCGACGCCGGACCCGATGGCGACACCCGAGCCGATGGCGACGCCGACGCCGGGCATGAAGAAGAAGCGCCCGAAATAATAGGCGAGCAGATGTTCGTAACCCCGGTCTCGCCCGCAGCGAGGCCG
>CAXTPE010000035.1:0-19263 GCA_964245925.1 uncultured Sphingomonadaceae bacterium | reverse complement strand
CGACCGGGAAGAAGCCGCAGGTCGCGCCATATTCGGGCGCCATGTTGGCGATGGTGGCGCGATCGGCGAGGCTGAGGGCATCGAGCCCCGGCCCGTAGAACTCGACGAACCGCCCGACGACGCCCTTGGCGCGCAGCATCTGGGTGACGGTGAGCACGAGATCGGTGGCGGTGATGCCTTCCTGGAGCACGCCATCGAGCTTCATGCCGACCACCTCGGGGATCAGCATCGAGACCGGCTGGCCGAGCATCGCCGCCTCCGCCTCGATCCCGCCGACGCCCCAGCCGAGCACGCCCAGGCCGTTGACCATCGTGGTATGGCTGTCGGTGCCGACCAGCGTATCGGGATAGGCGACCAGCGCGCCGGACGGATCGACGGACGTCCACACCGTCCGCGCGAGATTCTCGAGGTTGACCTGGTGGCAGATGCCGGTGCCGGGCGGCACCACCTTGAAATTGTCGAGCGCCTTCGAGCCCCATTTCAGGAACTCGTAGCGCTCCATGTTGCGGGCATATTCCAGCTCCATGTTGTCCGCATAGGCATGCGGGCTGCCGAACTCGTCGACCATCACGCTATGGTCGATGACGAGGTGGACCGGGACGAGCGGGTTGATCTTCTGCGCATCGCCGCCAAGCGCGGTCATCGCGTCGCGCATCGCCGCCAGATCGACCACGCAGGGCACGCCGGTGAAATCCTGCATCAGCACGCGCGCGGGACGATATTGGATCTCGCGCTCGGAGGCGCGGTCGCCGAGCCAGGCGACCATCGCCTTCAGGTCGTCGTGCGTGACGGTGACGCCGTCCTCGAAGCGCAGCAGGTTCTCGAGCAGCACCTTCATCGAGAAGGGCAGGCGCGAGATGTCGCCCAGCGTCTCGGCCGCCTTGGGGAGAGAATAATAGGCCACCGTGCGGCCCGCGACCTCGAGCGTGGCGCGCACCCCCAGCATGTCCTGTCCGACGGCCGTCATCTGCTTCCCCGATGCTGCGTTTGCGAGACTGGCGCTGCCGATAGCAGCGGCGGGGGCGGGGCGAAAGGGCGCTCCCCTCGCCCGGCGGGACCGCCGCCGCCGGCGCCGCCGGCGGGATCGCGTGGGGCGGCGGGTTCACGGCATGTTCAAGCTCGCGATGCCATCCGGACCCATCGAGAACGCCTTTGGTTTCGGAGACTGGCAATGACATTCCGGCTGATGCGGAGACTTTCCGCGCCGATCCTCGCCGGCACCGCGATGCTCGCGCTCGGCGGCTGCGCCTATGACAGCTACGGCGGCGGCGTCGGGGTCGGCTACGACGGCTATGGCTATGATGGCTACGGCGGCGGCTATGGCTACGGCGGCTATGGCGATGGCGGCTATGGCTACGGCGGCCCGGGTTACGGCTACGGCTGGTACGATGGCTTCTGGTATCCCGGCGCGGGCGTCTACATCTACGATCGCGGCGGACAGCGCCACGCCTGGCGCGATCGCGACCGCGATCACTGGCAGGGCAGAGGCGGCGGTAGAGACGGCGGCGGCGGCTGGCGGGATGGCCGTGGACCGGGCCGCGCGCCGCAGGCCGATCGCGGCCGGCGCGGCGGTCCGCCGCCGGGCGCGCCGGGGCCGGGGTTCGTCGCGGAGCCGCGCGATGGCGGCGGCGCGAACGGCGATGCCGCTGGACGCGTGCGCGGCGGCGGGCCGGTTCCCGGTGGACGCTTCGGCGGCGGTGGCGGCGGCGGCCGGCCGGGACATGGTCACGACCACTGACCGCCGGGCCGGCCCGGACCCGCGGACCCGGCACGGGCCGGTTGCGGAACCGCGTGTGAGCGGATACTCGCCCGGGCCGGGGAGCGGTGGCCGAGCGGTCGAAGGCGCACGCCTGGAAAGTGTGTAGGGGTCCAAAGCTCCTCGAGGGTTCGAATCCCTCCCGCTCCGCCAATTCGGAACAACGGTTGGCACTCCGCCCGCCGCCGTGACTACGCGGTCAGCGGTCAGCAGCCGCAGCAGGTTGCTCTTCGAGCCCATGATGCGGACTTCGCCCGCGTCTACCTCCACCCGCTGAGCGAACGCCCGGAAATGATCGCGGCAATAAGCGCCGCCTTCGACGCGAATGCGCTGACGCATCATGACGTGCATGGGATCGTCGCCCATTTCCTGCGTGATGGAGAGCAGCTTCACGCCGTTCTTGGCCAGCTTCCTGACGTGGAACTCCAGCTCGAAATGATCGCGGAAGAAGCGCGAGAAGCTGTGGACGACCACCACGTCGAACGGCGCGGGCTTGCTCCTTCCCGCCTCGATCATGCGCTGGAACTCGGGCCGGCGGTCGTTGGTCGCGGAAGGCTCCGGCCTCGACGAACGTATCGACCAGCTCCAGATCGCGCGACACGCAATAGGCTTCGCCCTGCCTGCGCTGATCGGGGATCGAGACGTCATGCTCGGCCTGCCGCGCCGTCGAGACGCGCAGGTAGAGGGCGGCGCGCAGCGGCACGGTCATGACAGGTTCCTCACATCATTTGCACGGCCCGAACAGCTCGTCGAAGACATCGCCGAACCACGCCTCGAATGCATCGACCTCGGCTTGCGTGACCGGCACCGGGCGTGGTCAGTCGTCGGTGACGATCCAGTTGGCAAAATCATCCTTCGGCGTCCGGCCAGCGACCGGCCAGGGGTAGCTAACCTTCCGTTCGGCCTTGACGGGTGCTGAGTGTGACCGAGCGTCAACCAGGCGAAGCTCAGGCAGGTTCGCGTAGTCGCACAAGTCGTCAGGGCATTCGGGACGACGACGAGGTGCGCGGCGGCGGAGCTTGCGACGAGGGGGGCCATTGCGGCAGCTGCCGCACGCTCTCGACCAGCGCAAAGCCTCTCGCGGGGCGGAGCGCAGATAGGATTGAACGGCTTCGGTCGTCATGTTTCGTCCCACGGATCGACGACGGTGATTCCGCATTTCGCGAAGTCGCTCACATTGCGAGTCGCCAGCCGCGCGCCGCGCGAGCGCACGATCGCGGCGATCTGCGCGTCGATCTGGCTGATCGGCTTGCCGGCCTGTTTCCGGCCAGCGGCGATCTCGGGATAGGCGCTCGCGGCGTCGGTATCGAACGCCAGCACGCGCCCGGCCAGATCGATCTCAAACATCGGCCGCGCGGCCGCCAGCAGATCGTCGCGGCGGTGCCCCTCGGGCAGCAGCGCGAGACCATTGAAGATTTCCGCCTGCGTCAGCGTCGTCGTGAACAGGCCCGCCATCGGCTGCTCGGTCAGCCACGCCATGACCCTTGGGTCAGGCGCGCGCCGCATCAGCTCGGAAATGACATTGGTGTCGAGGACGATCATTCATCGAAGTCCACTGCCGGGCGGATGGGTTCGCGCGGCACGACCGCCAGATCGACCCCGCCCAATGCGCCGAACCGCTCGTTTATCGCCTGGCCGAGATTGCGGGGGCGCGGCTCGTCGGTGGAGAGTGCCGAGCGTAGAATGTCCCGCGCCTCATCCTCCATCGACCGGCCGTTGACCGCGGCGCGCACGCGAAGGCGTTTCTTGATCGCGTCGTCGATGTTCCGGATCGTCATGACCGCCATATGAGCCTCCATAAGTCAGTGACTGCATAATAGTCGATGAGGATGAAAATTGCAAGGTGGGCTGGGCGCCTTGCTCTGCGACCGCCGCTTATCTGCGCTGCGCTTCGACCGAACCCGTGCCGGTTTCAGCCCTGCCGGGTGACGATCGGCTGGCGGGGCGGCGCTGGCGCGCCGATCTGCACGCGGGGATCAACGGAGCACGCTCTGACGCTCCTGGCGGAGCCGACAGGGTGCGCGCGTCTCCGTTTCCGCATAGCACTTTTGCTCTGTCCGGGGGTCGCGGCGGCGGCTGATGACGCCCGCGCCTACGACACACAACGCTTCGTTCAGACTTGGGGGGAGGCGCATCTGGGTCGCGTGAAGGGCTGGTTCCTCCGTGCGCGTGCGGAGCTGAGCACGGCGGATTTCACATGAGCAGTCTGTTCGCCGGTCCGCAGTCGCTGATCCCGATCTCGGTGCTCACCGGCTACCGCGGTTGCCACGTCAAGCCCGACCTGGTGCTCATCCACCGCAAGCCCGATGCCGCCACGCTGCGCCTGGCCCCGACCTGGTTCGCACAGCGAGGTGTTCGGCTGATCGTCGATCGGCGGGGGCGAAGCGGACGCGGCAGACCCTAGCGTGACTCCAGCAGTGTTTCTACATCCGATAACGACATTATCATATGTATGGATTACAGTAGGATACGCAGTAACGAGCCCATCGGTCATGTGGCTCGCGCATTCACGCTTGCTTTGGGAACGTCTCGATCGAGGCGCGTCCATATCCTGACCTGATAGGGTTCCGCGTTCGGAGCTGAGAACGCCGATGCTGCCGCATCGACAAAATGACGCGCATCCGAGGTGCGTCTCTGCGCAACCGCGATCTGGGCGAGCGCGAGATCGACATTCGCACCCCAATGCGGATCGGCGGCGAGCTGCGCCACGGCGGCACGGTCGATGCCGTTCAGATTCGTGGCGGCCTCTGCATATCGGCCTGCCAGTATCTGGCAGGCGGCAAGGGCATAGCCGGTGCCGTCAGCAAGCGCTGCCTTGCCAAATCCCTCAACGGCAAAGCGATGGGCTTCGTCCGCGTTCCGGATACCCTCGGCCAGCTGCCCGCCACGGCATTGCGCCGTGGCCGCATCGGACAGGGTGGCGACCGCAAAGAAGGATTTCGGCCCCTGCTTGCGCACGGCGATCTCATGGACGTGGAGATCGTCACGGATCGCGTCGCTCCAGCGTTCAAGGATGCCTTCGGACTGCGCGCGTGTGGTGAGGAGCTGCTGTGTCATCTCGTGATCCGCGCCCAGCCGCGCCAGCAGTCGTGGATAGACAGTATTGGCCTGGGTGATGGCTGCGGCATGTTTGCCCTCCACCATCAACGCCTGCGCCAGATTCATGCCGACCATCAGCACATCGGGGCCGTCCGGCCCCTCGATCGCGGTGAAATCCTGCACGAGTTGGCGAAACAGCCGTTCCGCCCCCACTCCGTCCCCCAGCCTGATGTGCGTGAAGGCGAGCCGCTGCCGGAAGGTCAGCCGCGCGGTGGGATCAAAGTCTGGCAGAGCCTCCGCGCCCCGCGATGCCTTGCCGAATTCCACCCCGGCGATGTGGACATCGTCGTCGATGAGCGCGGCCACGCCCTTGGCGGACGCCATCCATACGGCCAGATCGGGCCGGGAGAGACGATGCTGGCGGATGTCGGTATCGGCCGCGGCGATCATCGTCTTGGCGCGCGGGAGGCTGCCCTGCTCATAGGAACGCGCTTCCATCATCGCCCATTGCAATTTCGTCGCGACGGCATCGGCCGACGCCGCGCCCTGGGCCTGTGTCCAGAGAGTGGTGGCCCGGTCATACTCCGGCCGTGCGCCCGCCCAGTCGCTGCGCTTGTCAAGCGCGTTGGCGATTGTCTGGTGCAGGCGCGCCGCGACCGCCGGTTCGCCCCTGAAGCGTATGTCGATCAGCGGCGAGGCCTGCTTGACGGCACCGACCAGGCTTTCATCCGGCGACCCACCACGGAACGGGCTGCTGCGCGCGAGCAAATCGGTCGCGAGGAAGCGATTGACCTTCTCGGCGATCACCGTCTGGTGCTCGGCGATATTGCGTTCGCGCAGCGTGCGGACGTACAACACCGATGTCGCGATCACGCCGAGGGACAATGCGCCCGCCGCCGCGATCACCCAGGGACGGCGGACGCGCACGCGGGCGAGACGCGCTTCCGCCTGGCGGGCGCGCATTTCGGTCTCGGCCAGCGCATCGCGCTCTGCGCGCCTTGCCTCCAGCGAGTGCAGGCGGCGCGCCAGCTCGGCCGCGCCGTCGAGGCGCAGCAACGGATCGCCCGCTGCCGCCAGCGCGATATCCTCGCGCAGCAGCGGATCGGCGATGTCCGCTTCCCAACCTGGCGCGAGCGGCTTGCGGAAATCGCCGACGACGATCTGATACAGGACGACGCCCAGCGCGAAGACATCCGAGGTGATGCTGGCCGCAGCGCCCGCGAGCAGCTCCGGCGCCATCCAGAGCGGCGTGCCGGTCGCATCCTGCGCGCCATCACCGCGCCCCTCGAAACCGCTTTGCGTGATGTCCAGCACGGCGAGCCGATCGGGATCGGACAGCACCGCGCTCCCGAAATCGACCACCTTGGGCTGCCAATGCCCGTTGCGATCGACCGCGACGAGGATGTTGCCCGGCTTGATATCCTTGTGAAGGATGCCGATGCCATGCGCCGCCGCCACCGTGGAGGCGACGGCGGCGACCAGCTCCAGCCTGATCGGCAGCGGGATCCCCGCGAGGCCGCTCTGCTCGATCGCCCACTGGCCGAGATCGGGGCCACCATAGGCGCTTTCCAGGGAATAGGGCGCGGTGACGAAGTTCCAGTCGAGGACGGGCACGAAGTCCGGGCGCGCGCCGAGCGACCGCACCAGCAGCCGCGATATCGCGCTTTCCCGCTTCAGCGCGCGCAGGCGGCTCGCGTCGGTGGCGAACTTGAGGACGTGCATCTCGCGCGTCCTGCTATGCTCGATCCGCCAGACCTCGCTGCCGGCCGAGAGATCGAGCCGCTCCACGTAACACCAGTTCGGTCGGTCGGGCACGGGGGTGCCCGGCTCGATGGGGAGAGCCTTGGGCGCTTCCGGACGGATGAGTTGCGACGAAACCGGCCCTGCCAGGCGGTAGCCGATGCGCGGAACGGTCTCGATCAGCCCGCCTGCGTCACCCATGGCCTTGCGCAGCTTCGAGATCGCGGTGGTCAGCGAGCCCTCGACCACGACCACGCCGGGCCAGACGACATCAAGCAGTTCATCCTTGGTGACGACCTCGCCGGCATGGCGGAGCAATTCGAGAAGAATTTCGAGCGGCTTGCCCTCCAATTCCACCGGGTCATCGCCACAGGTGAATATCCATCGCGCCTCGTTGAAGGTGCATTTTCCGAACGTCCACAGACGCCTGACAGCAGGATCGGAGGGCGATGAAGCAGAGGCCATGACGTTTCGCGCGAGTCCTTGAGAAATCCTTGAGATAATCGTGAGGACAATCCTTACGATGCCGTTCCAGATCGTTGCAAGGCAACAATGCACGACATCATGACGCCAGGTGCGGTTCGATGTCGTGCCCCGGCGCGGAGGCCAGGATGAAGGGCAGGATATTGGGCTTCACGCCCTCGTCGGGGACCGGCACGATCACCGGAGACGACGGTAATCGCTACGGCTTCAGCCAGGCGGAATGGCGCAGTGACAAGCCGATCGCCGCCGGCACTGCGGTGGATTTCGAACTGCGCGGCAGCGAGGCGATCGGCATCTATCCCGTCGCAGCCGCGATCGGCACGGTGGACATGGCGGCGCTCGCCGCCTCTCCGGCCGTCGCAAAGACAAAGGCCCTGCTCACCGGCACGCTGGCCTTTCCCCTCGCCCTCGTCCTGCTGATCGCCTGCCTGCTGACAGCGATGTCCTCGCCCGAGCGCAGCGTGAACATGCTGAACCTCGGCGATGTCGTCGGCCGTCTTGGCCCCCTCGCCAGCGGCAGCGGCGATCATGCAGACGAGCTAGCGGATCTCGATAAGGAGCAGGCATCGCTTGACCAGGCGGCGCGAACCCAGGGCGCCGACGTGCAATCACCCGGCTATGGCTATGGCACCATCGGCGAAAGGCTGAAGCAGATCGCCGAGCAGCGCGCCAAGATCGAGAAGATCGCGAGCGGCGAGCGGATGCTTTCCATCACCCGGTCGATCCTGTTCGTCCGTTTCGCCGTGCCGCTCTGCGCCTTCTGGCTGTTATGGGCGGTATGGGCCGGCTTGCCCGCCGTGCGCGTCGCCTCGCTTGCGACGGGCGTCAGCGCCGTCATCGCCGGGCTGCTGCCCCATCTGCTCAAACACGCGCTGATCGGTGCGCTGGGGAATTTCGGCGCGGGGATGGATGATGCGCTGAGCGTCGGTATCGGTGCCTGGGTGCTGCTGATCGGCGGCGTCGCGCTCATCCTGGCGGGCCTCGGCCGGATCCAAAACCCGCTCGCAAAAGCCGGCTGACCGGTTCCAGTCAATCGAGGCCGGCCGCGCCTTTCACAGGAGATATCCCTTGCCGCGATTCCCCCTGCTTTCGATCTCCCTGGCGCTCCTTGCCATGCCGTCGGCGGTGCTCCCCCTGGGCGGCGCGGCGATGGCTGCGGGGGAAACCGGCTTCCCCGCCGGCATGTCGGTCGCGGACCGCAGGCAAATCCTTCAAGTCTCCGGCTTCGACCTCAGCCCTGACCTGCGCAATGCCACGCGCACCTGCGACGACAAGCAGGTGGTCGCAAAAGTCGGGATCGGACGGCGCGACATCAATCATGACGGCAGGGAAGAGTTTTTCGTCCTCAGCCAGAACGACTGCTCCGGCGGCAACGGCAAGCTCCATGCCACCATCGTCTTTTTCGACCCGCGGACGAAGCTCTACCAGAACATGCTGGACGCTGACGGCCAACCGAAAATCGGCGCGCAGACCGGAACCGCATGGCCGCCGATCAATGTCACCGATGGCGACAAGACCACCGGCTTTGTCTTCGTCGCCAGCGACAGCCGCTACCTGCCGCTCGCGACTGTCCAATATCGCAAGAATCTGGCGCTCGCCCGCCTGCCGGATAAGACACCGCCGGGACAACTTCCCACCGCCGGATGGGCGAAGCCGTGGAGTAGCGGCAATCTGGCCCCCGGCCAGATCGCGCGGATATTCACTGCCGCCGGGTACAAGCGCGGTCCCAGGGGCTGGGGAGACTGCGACGGGGCGAGCGGCCTTCGCATCCCCGACGAGGAGGAGATCGGGAACGGCGCGCCGATCATGGACATGAACGGCGACGGCAATCCCGAAGTGATCGTCAATGAAAACTGCGCAGGCGACAACAGCGGAGGCAGGTTCACGATCCTGAGTCCGGTGCCTGGGGGCTGGAAGGTGATCGGCCAAGGCCAGGATCGCCCCTTCTTCTTCCAGACGCGCAGCCGCGCTGGCTGGCTTGACTATTACGAGGGAGGCCCCGGCTTCTGCCATGAGCGAGATCGCAACGATGGCCGTGGGTACACGAGCGTCGGTCAATTCGCCGAAAGCCCCGGAGGTTGTTCTGGGCGCTAGGGATTACGGGCGGCGTGGGCTCAATCGCATTCGGAAAGGCACACAGATATGAAGGAATATCGCGGTATCCTGAAGCGCATCGGTGCCAAGGAAGGCGACATGATCGTCAATACGAGGGCCAATAGCTCCGTGGGCAATGTCCGCGTGTCAGGCTCGGTTTCGGTCGTCGAGATCGGCGACGCGGTGCTGCGCGATGTCGGCTGCACACGCGACATCTACGACCTGCTCGATGTCGGCAAGAACGCCATCCTCTACGTGCATTACAAGAATTTTCGAAAGCCGATCATTCTCGGCGTCGCCTATCCGGAGGAGAGGCGGGGCTTCACGGTGCCGCTGATGTCCGTTGTTGCCAACACGGTCCTCTCGCTGCTCGTGTTCCCGATCATGTTCTTCATCTTCGGGCTGATGATGACGGAGATTGTCGGCAACTTCCTGGGCATGGTCATCATTCTCGGCGGCATTGGCCTGACGCTCTACAACGTCGTCACCCTCGTGACGGGCTACATGAACGCCTCTGCCAGTGTGCGGGCGCTGCGGCCCGCCTGAGCACGGTCGCCGGTCGAGCTTCCATGCGGTCGGCACGTCGCCGGGCTTCAACGCGCCGAGCGCGCGCGCCAGCTCGGGGCGATCGGCGCGCGGAGTCGCGGGTCGAGGTTCTGGGAGTCGCCTCGGGACACGCGGGCATAGCCGTAAATCATGCCGCGATACTGTAACGGCAGAGATCGTTGCCCGGAAACCACCGTGCTTGCAGTTTCACCAGCGAGGCGGCAGATCGATCATCAACTATAGCACGAGGGGATCGAACGATGGATATTGCGCGCAAGGTCTTGATCGTCGCCGGTGCCGCGACGCTTGGCGCTGGGCCATCGGCGGCGCGGCAGGGCGTCCAGAAGGTCGAAGGTGTTGCCGGTCGCAGCTATGCGGCGAGCAAGGAAAGCGGCAGCGGCGACCTTGCGGCGATCGCGGCGATGCCTGCGACGGTCGCCCCCCTTGCCGTGGTGGTGAAGCCGCAGGGGCTGAAGGCCGTCAAGGGCCGGCCGATCGCCATCGCCACCTATGGACTGTACGTCATCCGAAGCGGCGAAGTGAGCGCCTATGCCGGGGGGTTCGGATCGTCGATCGCCGGTCGGCGCAGCAAGCTGCAGACAGCACTGGTCGGCATCTCGGACGAACTCGCGACCAAGCTGGCCGGCGAAGCCTATGACGACCTTGCAGCACAGCTCAAGGCCGCCGGGTTTCAGCTCGTCTCCTACGCCGACCTTTCGGCGCGGCCGGATTTCGCGACGATCGCCAGCGGCGGGACGAAAACCGATGTGGCGGGCCAGCCGCTCTATTCGCCGGCGGACAAGCCGCTGAAGGCGGGCTCGCCGATGTTCAAGCCCGCCAGCCAGGGTGGATGGGACAAGGTCGGCGCGGACGGCACCCTGGTCCTCAATCCGGCGATGGCGATCAATTACAACTGGCTGGAGGGTTCGGGGACCAGCAACTACGGCAGCAAGGCCTCGACCAGCGCGAAGGCGTGGTTCTCGCTCGGCCAGGCAAGCGGCGCGTTCCTGCTCGGCAACCAGACGCCGCCCTATCGCGGCACCTATTCCGCCGCGATCCTCACAGCGGCGCCGCTTGGAACGCCCGAGCCGTTCGCCGTCCTGTACGAGGTGGGCGACAAGTCGGACAATGCCGGCATCTCAAACGCGATGGCGCTTGCCGGGCTCGGATCGAATTACAGGCAGAAGAAGGTGTACGCCGTGGAAGCCGACCCTGGCCGCTATGCTGCGCTGGTACGTAGCGCCTATAGCGGACTGAACGCGGGCATCGTCGCTGAACTGAAGAGGAGCGATGGCAGGTAGGCGAGCACGATTTTTCTCGATAGACCGAGCAACCTTTGATGTGAATAACAAGTGTGACAGCAGAGACCCATTATGAGATTCCACATACCGACGTTGCTTATGGTGGTTGTAGGTTCCGCAGCGGCAGCGCATGCACCCCGTCCTTATCGATGTACGTGCCGAGCACTCCGCGACTGACCCCAAAACGCTTCCACGACCGGCAAGGGAAGTGGTCGAGGTAGTCGATGCCGTCAGAATGCTTCTGAACAACGTGTGTTATCCCGATCGGTCTGGGAAAGGGCTTCCATCAGACACGCAGCTCGAAAAGGTCGATGTCCTTCGAGGAAAAAGAGAGACCTTCTAGCAGGCGTGGGTGCCTATTACACTTTTGCCGATCAGCTAGAGGTTGTTCAGATCGAGAGACTTCGAAATCCCGTGATGTCGCGCCCTATCCATCGCCGAAGGTCGGCGGCATATCGGCGCTCGAAGGATACTTCCTCGTCTTCGGCTTCCAGTTTCTGATCGACTGACCGAGCGATGCTGTGATTGGCGTCAGGAGATATGTGACGGGTGAACCTGATCGCACCCGTGAGCGCGCGCCGCGCTTGGCGGCACGCCTTGCGATCCGGCGCAGCGGACGCGCGTTCGTTCGCGGGCGGCGCGCCCTTCGCGGTCGCGGGCGCACCGCTCGCGCGCGACGCGGGGCTCGCCGAGGTGGGCGCGACCCCGCGGCTGTAGCCGCGGCTTACGCGCGATGCCGGCTACACGGGCGCGTCCGGACGCCACGCGGACGACAACGCCGCCCGCGCCCGGGTCGGCTTCGCCTTCCGAGCACCGATGCGACGCGATCGGCATCGAGCCGGTCGCCGTGCTCGCTTCGTCATCCCCGCGAAAGACGGAATCCATCGGGCGGACGGAGCGGGAGCTTGGCTGGACGGCGACTATCGATTTCCGCCTGCGCGGGACCGACGAAAAGCAGGTCAAGCCGATGTCATTTCGCTCCGGCAGTCCGTCGCGCATGCCGCCTCGGTGGCGGGGGGCTCCGTCGCGGGGCCGGCCGTGTCGCGAGCGGCGGCCGGCGCGGATGACGGGCGGCGGACGGCGTGGAAGGTCTCGCGCTTGCGTTCGGTCCAGAGCGGCGCCTCGAAGCGCAGGCCGAGACGGTCCTCGCCCGTCCAGTCGATCATCGCGGGAAGCTTGACGCCGTTGCGCACCAGATAGGCGAAGGTGCCGCGGGGCGGCTGATCCCGGCATGCCACCGTCGCTTCGCCGTCCGACATCGTCATCACCCTGACCGAGCGCCGCCCGCGCGCGGTGAAGAGCTTGGCCTGGAGCGCGCGGGATGCGGCGGGGGTGGGGGCGGCGCTGGTCATGGCGTTCTCCGGAACAGTGCGGTCTTGTGGGCCGCTGTCGGTCCGCGATGGTTAAGGGATGGTTAGCGCGCCGGCGCGCTTCAGGATCGCGCGCAGCTCGTCGTGGGGGAGCGCGAAGAAGCGGTAGCCGTCCGCGCCCGTCATCGTGCGCGCCGCGACCAGCGCGTTGACGATCGCCTCCTCGGTCGCCTCGACGGTCGCCTCGAACAGCGGGTCGAGCGCGTCGCTGGCGACGGGCGTGATCGCCGATGGCGCGTGCTGATCGGGATGGTCGGCCTCGCCGGGCGCCGTCGAGAAGGCGACGATCAGGTCGCCCGAGCTGTTGCCGGAATAGGAGCCGAGCCGTGCCAGCCCCATGGCGGCGCGCTTCGCGATCCGGTCGAGCTGGACGGGCAGCAGCGGCGCGTCGGTCGCGACGACGATGATGATCGATCCCTGGTCGGGCGGCGGCGTCCCCGCGCCGGCGTCGCCCGCGCACTTCGGCAGCTTGGCCGGGGGCGAGAGCGCGGGATCGTAGCAGGGCAGCCAGCGCCGCGAAAGCGCGCGCCCGACCGGCGCGCCGGCGATGCGCAGTACCTTGCGGTCGCCGGTGTTGCACTGGACGAGCACGCCGACGGTATGGCTCCCGGCGCCTGCCGCCACCGCGCGCGACGCCGTGCCGATCCCGCCCTTGAAGCCGAAGCAGACCATGCCGGTGCCGCCGCCGACATTCCCCTCGGCGACCGGCCCGGAGCGCGCCGCCTCCAGTGCCGCGATCGCGGTGTCGGCGGTGACGTGGAAGCCCTTGATGTCGTTCAGCCGGCCGTCCCAGGTCTCGGCGACGACCGGGACGGCGGCATCGCCGAAGCGCCGCTGCGTCCAGAGCTGGATGCCGGCATAGACCTGGCCGATCGCGTTGGTGTTGCTGATCCCGATCGGCCCCTGCACCACGCCGAAGTCCTGCAGATAGGCGATGCCGGTCATCTCGCCATTGCCGTTGAGATCGAACCAGCCGCCATAGACCGGCGCCGGATCGCCCCGCCCGCGCGGGAACACGACCGTGACGCCGGTCCGCACCGGGCCGCCGCCGATCTTCAGCGGCCCCGCGCCGGCGACGAGCGAGACCTGGCCGACCTCGACGCCGGGCACGTCGGTGATCGCATCGAGCGGGCCGGGCACGCCCTCGAACGGGATGCCGAGATCGCGCGCGCGCTCGGCGCCGGCCGGCGCCGCGATCGCCAGCATCGCGAGGAGCAGCCACTTCATGCAACGGAACTCCGGTAGGGCGGCAGATGGTTACACCGGGTCGCGCCCCGAGCAAATCCGCGCGCCGGCGAAATGACTAATCCACCCTTGGCGCCTTTCCAAACGGGCTCTAAGGATGCGGCCGCGAGGAGAGGCAGTTGGCGATCATTCCGCAGAATGAAGAGGCGTTCTTCCGCGAGGTGGACGAGGAGCTGCGACGCGATCGCTTCCAAGTGCTCGTGCTGCGCTGGTG
The DNA here is from genome assembly GCA_964245925.1 of uncultured Sphingomonadaceae bacterium. Taxonomy (GTDB): domain Bacteria; phylum Pseudomonadota; class Alphaproteobacteria; order Sphingomonadales; family Sphingomonadaceae; genus Solisphingomonas. The sequence continues at coordinate 5,475 of CAXTPE010000035.1, read as the reverse complement.
GCGCTGGGCGCTCGGCGCGGCGCTGCTGGCGCTGGTCGCGCTCGCCCTCGGGCTCGCGTGGCGCGCGCATCGGCAGGCGCGGGCGGGCGCCGATGCCGAGCAGCTCAGCGCCGCGCTGGCCGCGCTCGGCACCGGCGACGACAAGGCGGCGGATGCACCGCTCGCGCATGTCGCCGCCTCGCCGCGGCTCGCCTATCGCGCGCTCGCCGGCATCACGGGCGCGGACATGGCGGCGGGCAAGGGCGATCTGCTCGGCGCGATCGCGCGCTACAAGCTGGTCGCCGACGATCCCGCCGTCGCGCCGCCGCTGCGCGATCTCGCGCTCGTCCGCGAGACCACGATCGAATATGACATGCTGCCGCCGGCCCAGGTGATCGCGCGGCTGTCCGGCCTCGCCAGACCGGGCGGCGCATGGTTCGGGAGCGCGGGCGAGATGGTGGCGATGGCATATCTGAAAACCGGCAGGCCGGCCCAGGCGGGGCGGATGTTCGCCGCGATCGCCGGCGACGCGCAGGCGCCGGACACGATCCGCGCGCGCGCCGCGCAGATGGCGAGCGGGCTCGGCGTCGATGTTTCCGCGCCGGCGGTGACGGCGGGAGCCGGCCAGTGACGGCGGCGCGGAAACTGGCGCTGGCGACGGCGGCGCTCGCGCTGCTCGGCGGCTGCCATATCTTCAAGGGCGGCGACAAGCCCAAGACCACCGTGCTCGGCGAGCGCATCCCGATCCTCACCGCCGAGAGCGGCGTCGATGTCGATCCGGGGCTCGCGGGCGTCGCCGTCGCGCTGCCGCCGCCGGCCGCCAATGATGCCTGGGCGCAGCCGGGCGGTAATGCCCAGAAGTCGATGGGGCAGCTCGCGCTCGGCCCGCGCCCCTCGCAGATCTGGACCGCGCGGATCACGCCGTCGACGCCCAAGGCCCGGCTCGCGGCGGCGCCCGTGGTGGGCGGCGGGCGGCTGTATGTCGTCGACACGGCAGGCGCGGTGCACGCCTTCGACGCCGGCTCCGGCGCATCGGTGTGGGCGACCTCGCTCAAGGGCGCGCCGCCGGCCGACACCGCCAAGAAGGGCGAGCGCAAGGTCGGCAAGCGCGAGAGCTACACCCGCTCGCTGTTCGGTGGCGGCGCGAGCTTCGATGGCGGCAATGTCTACGCCACCACCGGGCTCGGCGACGTCGCCGCGCTGGATGCGGCCAGCGGCAAGGTCGCGTGGCATGTGCGGCCCGGCGGGCCGTTGCGGGGCGCGCCGACCTTCGCCAACGGCAATGTCTATGTCATCACCCAGGATAATGAGATCTTCGCGCTCTCGGCGGCGACCGGCGAGACGCTGTGGACGTCGGCCGCGACGATCGAGACCGCCGGCGTGTTCGGCGCCGCCGCGCCCGCCGTCGCGCAGGGCACGGTGGTCGCCGGCTATTCGTCCGGCGAGCTCAACGCCTATCGCTACGAGAACGGCCGCGTCGTCTGGCAGGACGCGCTCTCGCGCACCTCGATGTCGACCTCGGTGTCCAGCCTGTCCGACATCGACGCCGATCCGGTGATCGACCAGGGCCGCGTCTATGCGGTCGGGCAGGGCGGGCGGATGGTCGCGCTGGAGCTCATCACCGGCCAGCGCTTGTGGGAGCTCAACATCGCCGGCATCGCCACGCCCTGGCTCGCCGGCGACTGGCTGTTCGTGGTGACCGACGATGCCCGGCTGATCTGCATCCAGGCCGCGACCGGCAAGGTGCGCTGGGCGACCCAGCTCCAGCGCTACCGCAAGGACAACAAGTCGGTCGGGCCGCTGCAATGGACCGCGCCGGTGCTGGCGGGCGGGCGGCTGATCCTCGCCAACTCGCTGGGCGAGCTCGTCAACGTCGATCCGCAGAGCGGCGCGGTCGGCGCCAAGACCGAGGTCGGCGCGCCGGTGACGCTGCCGCCGCTGATCGCCGGCAACACCCTCTACCTGCTCGACCAGAAGGGCCGCATCAGCGCCTGGCGCTGATCCGGCGCGGATGGCGAGGCTGCCGATCATCGCCATCGTCGGGCGGCCCAATGTCGGCAAGTCGACGCTGTTCAACCGGCTGGTCGGCCGCAAGCTCGCGCTGGTCGACGACCGGCCCGGCGTGACCCGCGACCGGCGCGAGGGCGAGGCGGGGCTGCTCGGCCTGCCGTTCCGGATCATCGACACCGCCGGCTTCGAGAGCGACGACCCGGCCACGCTGCCGGGCCGCATGCGGGCGCAGACGCAGGCGGCGGTGGCGGAGGCGGACGCCGCGCTGTTCATGGTCGACGCGCGCGCCGGGGTGACGCCGATGGACGAGGAGGTCGCGCGCTGGCTGCGCGGCAGCGACACCCCGATCATCCTCGTCGCCAACAAATCCGAAGGCCGCGCCGGCGACGGCGGCTTCTACGAGGCGTTTTCGCTGGGCTTCGGCGAGCCGATCGCGCTTTCCGCCGAGCATGGCGAGGGGCTGGCCGATCTGCACGAGGCGCTGATCCCGTTCGTCCCCGATCCGGGCGACGAGGCCGGGTCCGACGAGCCCGCCGATGGCCCGCTGAAGCTCGCCATCGTCGGGCGGCCCAATGCCGGCAAGTCGACGCTGGTCAACCGCATGCTGGGCGAGCAGCGGCTCATCACCGGGCCGGAAGCCGGCATCACCCGCGATTCGATCGCGATCGACTGGGAGTGGCAGGGGCGACCCGTCCGCCTGATCGACACCGCCGGGCTCCGGCGCCGCTCGAAGATCGAGGACAAGCTCGAGAAGCTTGCGGCGGGCGATGCGCTCCGGGCGGTCGATTTCGCCGAGGTGGTGGTGCTGCTGCTCGATGCGACGCGCGGGCTGGAGGCGCAGGATCTGCGCATCGCCGATCGCGTCATCGACGAGGGCCGCGCGCTGATCGTCGCGATCAACAAATGGGACGTCGCCGAGGGCGGATCGGGGCTTTACCAGGGTATTCGCGCGGCTCTGGAGGACGGGCTTTCCCAGGTGAAGGGGCTGCCGGTGCTGACCGTCTCGGCGATCACCGGCAAGGGCATCGACGCGCTGCTCGGCGCCGCCTTCGAGACGCGCGAGACCTGGTCGCGCCGCGTCTCGACCGGCGAGCTCAACCGCTGGCTGGCCGGCGCGCTCGAGGCCAATCCGCCGCCCGCGCCCGGCGGCAGGCGCATCAAGCTGCGCTATGTCACGCAGGCGAGCACGCGGCCGCCGAGCTTCGTGCTGTTCGGCACGCGGGTCGATCAGCTGCCGGGAAGCTACCAGCGCTATCTGCTCAACGCGCTGCGCCGCGATCTCGGCTTCGGCGCGGTGCCGGTGCGGCTTGACCTGCGCGCGCCCAGGAACCCCTTTGCCTGACGGCGCGCCGGCGGCGACGCCGCTCGTCGACGCGCGCGGGCTGCGCTGCCCCTGGCCAGCGCTGCGGCTCGCCCGCGTGATGCGCGAGACAGAGGCGAACGGCGCCGGCGGCGCCATCGCGATCGTCGCCGACGATCCCGCCGCGCCGGGCGAGCTCGCCGCGCTCGCCGCCGAGCGCGGCTGGCGGATCGCGCCGGCGCAGACCGCGCTGGGGGCCGGCTTCATCGTGTTTTGCGCAGATATACCGCGCCGCGATCAACCATCCCTTTACCTTCCGCGAGCATAAGGAGCCTCTACCAAAGCGCCAGGGGCGCGCGGCGGGAGTATATATTGGTGGACATGACGGGCGACGGACTGGTGGACTGGGCGGTGTTCGGGCGCGCCCGTGCCGAGCTGGGCACGGGTTTCGTGCGCATCCTCAGCTATTTCAAGGAGGACGGCGCCAAATCGATCGCGCAGATCGAGGTGGCGATGCGCGACAACAACGCCACCGCGCTGGTGATGCCGGCGCACACGCTGAAGGGCGAGGCGCGCCAGTTCGGCGCCGAGCCGATCGCCGCCATCGCCGAGATCATCGAGATGACCGCGCGGCGCTGCGTCGAGCAGCGCGAGAGCCCGGACGAGCTGCTGGGCGACGTGGTGCGGCTGCGCCCGATGTTCGCCGAGACGCTGGCGCTGTTCGAGCGCGAGGCGACGCCGATGCCGGTCCGCCGCCCCACCTTCGGCCGCAAGCAGGCCGGCCTCCGCACCCCGGGGCTGACGGCGGAGCGGCCGCTTTAGACTATTATACAGACGTTGATTCGCCCGGAGCTTCGTTCGTGTCGAGCGGAGTTCGAGCCCCCGGGCTTCGCCTTCGGCGAACCCGAGGACAGGCTGCGCCGGGAACATAGTCGAGACATCGCCTGGAGCCCTGTCTCGACGGGCGAGTCTCGGCGTGGTCTATCCCGAGCGCCTGCCTTGGCGGGCAGTCGAGGGGCGCGACGCTGCTCGACACGAACGGGTGACCCGGTCCGCGTGAACGCGCCGGCTTCAGCCGCCGGTGCTCGATCCTTCCTCGTCCGCCGGCTTTGACTGGAGCTGGACATAATTCTGGATGCCCATCTGGCGGATGAGGTCGAACTGCCGCTCGAGCATGTCGACATGCTCCTCCTCATTGGCGAGGATGCGCTTGAAGAGATCGCGGGAGATGAAGTCCCGCACCGCCTCGCAGTGCGCGATGCCGTCGCGCAGCAGCGGGATCGCCTCGTTCTCCAGCGCGAGATCGGCCTTGAGCACCTCCTCGACGCCCTCGCCGATGCGCAGCCGCCCGAGCAGCTGGAAATTGGGCAGGCCGTCGAGGAACAGGATGCGCTCCGACAGCCAGTCGGCATGCTTCATCTCGTCGATCGATTCGCCATATTCGAACCTGGCGAGCCGGCTCACGCCCCAGTGATCGAGCATGCGGTAATGCAGGAAATACTGGTTGATCGCGGTGAGCTCGTTCCTGAGCGCGCCGTTGAGATATTCGATGACCTTGTCGTCACCCTTCATGCCGTGTCTCCGCCTGCCGTCGTTCCTAGTAGCGGGCGAGGCGGGCAGGGCAAGCGCGGCTCAGGCCACCGCGCGCTCCGAGGCGATGATCTCGCGGGCATAGGGGAAGCACTGGCCGCAGCGCGGGCGGCGGCCGAGCGTCGCATAGGCGCCGACCGGATCGCAGGCGCCCTGGCGGGCGGCGCAGCGGAGATCCTTCTCGCGGATCGCATTGCAGACGCAGACTACCATGGCGCGCCCTCCTCGGCGACTCGCCTTGTAGCAGCTACTGCGACTTGTTCGCAACTCCCTTCTTGCGCATGGCTTGCAGTTTCCGGCGCGCGAGCGAGCGCCACAGCCATTCGAGCGGGCCGTAGCGGCAGCGCGCCAGCCAGGGCGCGCTCCACAGCAGCATCGCCGCCGCCAGCCCCGCCACCACGCCGAGCAGCTCGGCGCGCGACAGGCGGGCGTAGCGGCCGAGGCCGTAGCCGTAGCACAGCGTCGTGCAGGCGAGGCTGGTGGCGATATAGTTGCTGAGCGCCATCCGCCCGGCCGCCGCCAGCCGGGCGGGCACGCCGCGGCGCGCGGCGAGGCCAAGCGCCAGCGCGGCATAGCCGAGCGCCAGCAGCGGCCGC
>CAXTPE010000034.1:0-19264 GCA_964245925.1 uncultured Sphingomonadaceae bacterium | reverse complement strand
AAGGTGCCGGACGGGTACGAGGTCCTGTTCGTGCCGGATCAGCACCTCGGCCGGCGCCGACGACGATCCCGACTGGGCGGGCGGCATCGCCTGGTCGCCCGATTCGCGCCGGATCGTCTGGCTGGAGGGCGGCGACGACAAGTGGATCTATTATGCCGCGCCGCAGCTCGCCGTCGCCGACATCGCGACCGGCGCGGTCAGCCGTCCGGCGCGGATCGACCGCTGGTTCTACAAGCCGCGCTTCGCGCCCGACGGGACGATCCTCGCGCTCGTCGAGCAGGATCGCGATACCTGGCTGGCGCGGATCGATCCGGCGACCGGCACGCTCGCCTATCTGACCGGCGGCAAGCGCTTCGGCACCGATTTCGCGGTGGCGCGCGGCGGCCGCGTCGCGCTGCTCCAGAGCGACAGCCGCACGCCGGCCGAGCTCTATGCCCTCGATGACGGACGGCAGCTCACCCATGGCAACGACTGGCTGGCCGGCCGTGCGCTCGGCGAGGTCCGCGATGTCGCGTTCAAGAGCGGCGAGGTCGAGATCCACGGCTATCTGACACTCCCGCCGGGCGCCGGGCGCGGGCACCTCCCGCTGATCGTCGACCTGCACGGCGGCCCGGTCTACCAGCACAGCCACGAGTTCGATCTCGACGAGCGGCTCTACGCCGCCGCCGGCTATGCGGTGCTCGCGCTCAATCCGCGCGGCTCGTCGGGGCGCGGCTTCGACTTCTCGCGCGCGATCTACGCCGACTGGGGCGATCTCGACGTCAAGGACATCGGCGCCGGCATCTCGGATGCGATCGCCAGCGGGGTCGCCGATCCGGCCCGGATCGGCGTCGGCGGCTGGAGCTATGGCGGCATCCTCACCGACTATATGATCGCGAGCGACAGCCGCATCCGGGCGGCGGTATCGGGCGCCGGCGTCGGCAACGTGCTCGCGACCTTCGGCGTCGACATGTACGCGCGCGAATATGTCCTCGAGCTCGGCACGCCATGGGAGCATTTCGACACCTGGCGCAAGCTCGCCTATCCCTTCCTCCAGGCCCAGCGGATCACCGCGCCGACCCTGTTCGAATGCGCCGGCGCCGACGACAACGTGCCCTGCCCGGGCGCCCAGCAGATGTACCTCGCGCTGAAGACGCGCGGCGTGCCGACGCATCTCATCGTCTACCCGGGCGAGAACCATGCGCTTGGCGTACCGAGCTATCTTGTCCACCGGATGCGGAGCGATATTGCCTGGTACGATCGGTGGTTGGGGGTGCGCGGCAAGTAAGCGGCCGGGGTGTGAGGGGAAAGCCGGATCGACCTTCCAGGCAGGATAGCACGGCTCGCCGCGGACCACGGCGACGCGATGCCCGGCGGTCGCGAGCGCCGTCGCCATCCCGGCCGTGGACGGCCCGATACCGACCGGCTCGGGCGCATGGTCGACGCCAGGGACGAGGATGTTCACGGCCTGGCCGATCCATCGGCTCCGAGATTGCGAAAGGTCTGGTAAACGCCCTCGATCCCTTCGCGCAGCCCGATGCCGGGCGACCAGCCAAGCGCGCGCAGTTTCGCGGCGGCCATCAGCTTGCGCGGCGTCCCGTCCGGCTTCGTGACATCGTGCGTGATCTCGCCGGCGTAGCCCACGACTTCACAGACGAGCCGCGCAAGGTCGACGATCGCGAGATCCTCGCCGGAGCCGACGTTGACATGCTCGTCGTCGGAATAGCTCTTCATCAGGAAGACGCAGGCATCGGCGAGATCGTCGACGTGAAGGAACTCGCGGCGGGGCGTGCCCGTCCCCCAGATCTCGATCGATGGCGCCCCCGCGAGTTTCGCCTCGTGCGCCTTGCGGAGCAATGCCGGCAGCACATGGCTGGACGACAGATCGAAATTATCGCCGGGACCGTACAGGTTGGTCGGCATCGCCGAGATGAAGTCGCGACCATGCTGGCGGCGATAGGCCTGGGCGAGCTTGATACCGGCGATCTTTGCCACCGCATACCATTCGTTGGTGGGTTCCAGCGGGCCGGTGAGCAGCGATTCCTCCGCGATCGGCTGCGGCGCCATCCTGGGGTAGATACAGGAAGAGCCGAGAAACATCAGCTTGGCGACGTCGTTGCGGTGGGCCGCCTCGATGATGTTCGCCTCGATCATGAGGTTATCGTAGAGGAAGTCGGCCGGCAGGCTCGCATTGGCGAGGATGCCGCCGACCTTCGCCGCGGCCAGGAACACGACGTCGGGCCGGTTCGCGCCGAACCAAGCACGCACCGCCGCCTGATCCTTGAGATCGAGCCGGCTTCGAGGCGCGGTGAGAACCGTGCAATTCTCGCGCTGCAATCGCCGGACGATCGCCGATCCCACCATCCCGCGGTGGCCGGCGACGAAGATCCGCCTGCCTTCGAGGTGGAACGTCTCGCTCAGGGACATGCCTCAAGCGCCTTTGGAGATCGGCGCGTCCCGCATGACCTTGAGGTCGGCCAGAACCATCTCGCGGGCGAGTTCGCGCACCGACGTCTCGTGTGACCAGCCGAGCTTCCGCTTCGCCTTCGCCGGATCGCCGATCAGCAGGTCGACCTCGGTCGGGCGGAAGTAGCGCGGGTCGACCTCGACCAGGCACCTGCCCGTCTCGGCGCAACGGCCCTTCTCGGCGACGCCCTCGCCTTCCCAGCGGAGCCGGACGCCGACATCCTCGAACGCCCATTCGACGAAGGTCCGCACCGGCGTCGTCTCGCCGGTCGCCAGAACATAATCGTCCGGCTCGTCCTGCTGGAGCATCAGCCACATGCCCCGGACATATTCGCGGGCATGGCCCCAGTCGCGCCTGGCGTCGAGGTTGCCGAGCCACAGCTTCTCCTGCCGCCCGAGCTTGATGGCCGCCGCCGCGCGCGTGATCTTGCGGGTGACGAAGGTCTCGCCGCGCAGCGGGCTCTCGTGGTTGAACAGGATGCCGTTCGACGCGTGCATGCCATAGGCCTCGCGGTAGTTGACCACGATCCAGTAGCCGTAGAGCTTGGCGACGCCATAGGGCGAGCGCGGGTAGAACGGGGTCGTCTCGCTTTGCGGCACTTCCTGGACGAGGCCGTAGAGCTCGGAGGTGGAGGCCTGGTAGAAGCGGCAGGTCCGCTCCATGCCGAGGATGCGGATCGCCTCGAGCAGGCGCAGCGTGCCGATCGCATCGGCGTTGGCGGTATATTCGGGCGTCTCGAAGCTCACCGCCACATGGCTCTGCGCGGCCAGGTTGTAGACCTCGGCCGGCTGGGTCTGCTGCATGATGCGGATCAGGTTGGTCGAGTCCGTCAGGTCGCCATGGTGCAGGTGGAACCGCGAGCCCTCGGCATGCGGATCCTGGTAGATGTTCTCGATCCGGCCGGTATTGAACGAGGAGGAGCGACGCTTCAGCCCATGGACCTCATAACCCCTGGCGAGCAGCAGCTCCGACAGATAGGCTCCGTCCTGGCCGGTAACGCCGGTAATCAGCGCAACTTTGCGATCGCCCACGGATAGCTCCCGTTCCCCGCCCCGTCATTAATCCGGCTTCGATGACCGGAGCGAGTCATTTGCCGCACGAGCGAGGCACCGGACGGGGCTCGCTCGCCCGCGCCGGCGATCATGTTCCTTCGACCACCTGGCTGGGGCGGGAGGATTCGAACCTCCGGATGACGGTACCAAAAACCGTTGCCTTACCGCTTGGCGACGCCCCACCGGCGCCGCCGCTCTATAGCGTGGCGCCACGCGCTGCCAAGCCGCGCCCGGCGCTATCGCCGCCTTCACCGCTTGCTTACCCTCGCCGCGCTACTAGCCGTCGGGTGGCCCGGGACGGGCGGGGAGGGCGCGGCATGCAGGCGGATGCGAGGCCGGCCTCGGCGGTGAGCACCGGCGTCGGCGTCGCCGGTCTGGCGGGGCTCGCGCTCTGGGCCGCGATCGGGCTGCGGCTCGGCATGAACGGGCCCTATGCGGCGATCGTCGCGGTGCTTTCGTGCGGCGTGCCGATGGTCGCCTGGTCGCTGCTCGTCGACAAGGTGCATCGCGCGCCCTCGACCGGCCTCGACTGGTCGCGGCCGCTCGCGCCCTGGCGCGATACGCTCGACGTCAGCCTGGTCAAGCTCGCCGGGCTCTGGGCGACCTGGGGCGTCGTCGCCTTCCTCTACGCCGCCTGCCGCTGGTACTGGGACGGGCAATATGTCTTCGCGATGCACCTGCTGATCGCGCTGCTGCCGTGGCTGGTGGCGGCGTCGATCCCCTATATGCTGTGGATCGACCGGCGCCTCGCCGAGCCGCGCGACGGCTGCCACGCGGTCGGCCTGCTGCTGCTCGGCCGCCGGGCCGAGGCGGATCGCGCGCTGCTCGCCGAGCATGCGCGGACATGGGCGGTGAAGGGCTTCTTCACGGCCTTCATGATCTCGATCGTGCCGGGCAACTGGGCGGCGTTGATCGATCTCGCCCGCGGCGGATTTCCCGCCGGCCCGGTGGCGCTCGGCAACTGGCTGATCGCGCTCATGTTCCTGATCGACGTGGCGTTCGCGACGGTCGGCTATCTGCTGACGCTGCGCCCGCTGGACGCGCACATCCGCTCGGCCAATCCCCATGCGGCGGCGTGGACGGCGGCGCTGATCTGCTACCCGCCGTTCGCGCTGATGAACCGCGGCGGCCCGCTCGACTATCATACCGGCGCGCAGGACTGGACCGTCTGGCTCGCCGGCTGGCCGGTCGCGAGCGCGCTGCTGACGGTGCCGCTGGTGCTGCTCACCGCCGGCTATGCCTGGGCGACGATCGCCTTCGGGCCGCGCTTCTCGAACCTCACGCATCGCGGCATCCTCACCCACGGCCCCTATGCGATCAGCAAGCACCCGGCCTATCTGGCCAAGAACCTCTACTGGTGGTGCTCGGCGATGCCGTTCCTGACGACCACCGGGCTGCTCAGCGATCGGGTGCGCAACACGCTGGTGCTGGCGGCGGTGAGCGGCGTGTATTACTGGCGCGCGCGCACCGAGGAGCGGCATCTCTCGGCCGATCCCGCCTATCGCGACTATGCGGCGTGGATGGCGCGCCACGGGCCGGTGCCGCGCCTGTTCGCCTGGGTGCGCGACCGGGCGCGGGGCGCCGCGCCGCAACCGGCCGGATAGACGCGCCCGGCCGGGGCATGATGTCGCCCCGGCCGCGCTAACGGTCCTCGGATCGATCGACGAACTCGGCGATCCGGACGCCCTTGCGCGCCAGCTTGAACATTATCCGGGTCAGGCACTTCTGGTCGGCGCCGCGTGGCTCGACCACCCGCACCGGGCGTCCCAGCGACCATTCCCTGGCATAGGCGTTCACCTGCTGGCTCGTCATGACATGCCGCGCCATCCGCAGCTCGCACTTGCCGCGCCGCGCCGTCACGACGATCTCGTCGCCCGCCGCCGGGGCCGGGGCCGGGGCCGGGGCGACCGGCGCGGCGGCGAGCGCCGCCGCCAGGGCGAAGCCGAGCGCCGTGGCGATCATCGGGGCTCCTCGCGCGCGCCGGCCCGGCGACGCATTCAGTAGCTCAGCTCTTCATAGACCGGGCCGACGTCGCCCTGCCAGGGGCCGTAATAGCGCTCCAGCAGCAGCTCCGCCGGCGTGCGGCCGTCGGCGACGATCGCGCGGAGCGGATCGAGGAAGCCGGTCTCGTTGCTGCCCGCCGCGTCCAGCCGGTTGCGCGCGGCGAGGCCGGCGTGGGCGATGTCGAGGATCTGCTTGCCGAGCTCCTGGAAGCTGCGACCGCGCGGGCCGAGCGCCTTCAGCCCGAGCTTCGGCACCTCGGCGCGGATGCGGTAATGATCCTCGATCGTCCAGTGCTTGACCTCGTCCCACGCCGCGTCGAGCGCGCCCTGGTCGTAGAGCAGCCCGACCCACAGCGCCGGCAGCGCGCAGATCCGGCTCCACGGCCCGCCGTCGGCGCCGCGCATCTCGAGGAAGCTCTTGAGGCGGACCTCCGGAAAGGCGGTGGAGAGATGGTCGACCCAGTCGGACAGCTTCGGCGTCTCGCCCGGCAGCACCGACAGGCGGCCATCGAGGAAATCGCGGAACGAGAGGCCGGCGGCGTCGATATACCGGCCGTCGCGGTAGACGAAGTACATCGGCACATCGAGCGCATAATCGGCGTAGCGCTCGTAGCCGAAGCCGTCCTCGAACACGAACGGCAGCATGCCGGTGCGGCCGGGATCGGTGTCGGTCCAGATATGGCTGCGAAACGACAGGAAGCCGTTGGGCCTGCCTTCGGTGAACGGCGAATTGGCGAAGAGCGCGGTGCCGAACGGCTGGAGCGCGAGGCTCACCCGGAATTTCTTCACCATGTCGGCCTCGCTCGAATAATCGAGATTGGTCTGGATGGTGCAGGTGCGCAGCATCATGTCGAGCCCGAGCGAGCCGACCCGCGGCATGTGGCGCAGCATGATCGCGTAGCGGCCCTTGGGCATGGTCGGCAGATCGGCGCGCGCCTTGTCCGGCCAGAAGCCGAGGCCGAGGAAGCCGAGCCCGAGCTCGTCGCCGACCTGCTTGACCTGCGCGAGATGCCGTCCGGTCTCGGCGCAGGTCTCGTGGAGGTTGTCGAGCGGGGCGCCGGAAAGCTCGAACTGGCCGGCGGGCTCGAGGCTGATCGCGCCATCGGGGCCCGTCATGGCGATGACCTTGCCGCCTTCCTCCACCGGCCGCCAGCCGAAGCGTTCCAGGCCGGCGAGCAGGTCGCGAATGCCGCCTTCCTCCTCGTAGGAAGGCGCGCGGTGATCGGCGGTGCGGTAGACGAACTTCTCGTGCTCGGTGCCGATCCGCCAGCGCTCGGGCGGCTTCTCCCCCCTCGCGAATACCTCGACGAGCTGGTCGCGGGTGGCGATGCGGGGGTCGGTCTCGGCGGTTTCGGTGCGGGTCGTCATCGGCGCGGCAGGTAGCGCCGCGACGCGCTCAGCGCCAGTCCCCCGCGGCCGCCATCCAGAGCGATACCGCCGCCAGCGCCGCCGTCTCGGCGCGGAGAATGCGCGGGCCGAGCGAGATGCCGACGGCCCGCGGCAGCGCCCGGATCGCCGCGCGCTCGTGCGACTCAAAGCCGCCTTCGGGGCCGATCAGGATCGCGGCCGGGCCGGGCGCGGGAACGAAGGGCACGCCGCCGGTCTCGTCCGCGAAATACAGCGCGCGCTCGGCGGGCCACCCGCCGAGCAGCGCATCGAGCCGCTCGGGCTCGGCCAATCCGGGCAGCGCGGTGCGGCCGCATTGCTCGGCGGCCTCGATCATGTGCGCGCGCAGCCGCTCGAGGTTCAGCCGGTCGATCACGGTGCGCCGGGTCAGCACCGGCACGAGGCGCGCGACGCCGAGCTCGCACGCCTTCTCCGCCAGCCAGTCGATCCGCGCGCGCTTGACCGGCGCGGCGAGCAGCCAGAGGTCGGGCACGGCCTCGCGCCCGCGCAGCCGCTCGCCGATCGCCAGCCGGGCGTCGCGCCGGCCGGCGGAGACGAGCGCGGCGCCATATTCCCCGCTCGCGTCGTCGAACACGCGCACCGCCGCGCCGGGCTTCAGCCGGAGCACGTTGAGCAGATAATTGGCCTGAGCCCCGTCGAGCGCCACCTCGCCGCCGGTCGCGAGCGGCGAGCCGACGAAGAGCCGCGGCGCGCTCTCCGGCGGCCAGGCGGGCGTGGCGGGCATGGCTAGCCCGCCGCCCGCGCCGCGTCGCTCGCCAGCTTGTCGACGCGGTCGTTCTCCGGGTGGCCGGAGTGGCCCTTGACCCATTTCCACTCGATGCGGTGGGGCTGGATCGCCGCCAGCAGCGCCTGCCACAGCTCGGCGTTCTTGACCGGCTTCCTGTCGGCGGTGCGCCAGCCGTTCTTCTGCCAGCCGTGGATCCAGCGGGTAATGCCGTCCATGACATATTTGCTGTCGGTGTGGAGCGTCACCCGGCAGGGGCGCTTCAACGCCTCCAGCGCGCGGATCGCGGCCAGCATCTCCATGCGGTTGTTGGTGGTGAGCCGCTCACCGCCGGACAGCTCCTTCTCGGTCTCGCCGGAGCGGATCAGCGCGCCCCAGCCGCCGGGACCGGGATTGCCCTTGCAGGCGCCGTCGGTGAAGATCTGCACGCTGCTCAGCTCCACGCGCCGCCCTCCGCGTAGAAGTCGAGCCGGCGGAGGAAGGCGAGCGGATCCTTGCGGGTGACGAGCGCGTCGGCGGGCGTGTTGAGCCAGTCCCACGCGCGGGTGAGCAGGAAGCGCAGGCAGGCGCCCCGGCAGAGCGCCGGCAGCGCGGCGCGCTCGGCGGGATCGAGCGGGTGCGCCGCCACGTAGCCGGCGATCAGCGCGTCGCCCAGCGCTGCATCATAGCCCTCGCCGTCCGCCGCGAAGCACCAGGCGGCGTGCGTCACCGCGACGTCCCAGGCGCGCACCTCGGTGCAGGCGAAGTAGAAGTCGATCACGCCGGAGACGGCGTCGCCCAGCATCAGCACATTGTCCGGGAAGAGATCGGCGTGGATCGCCTGCACCGCGAGGCCGCGCGGCCATGCGCCGTCCAGCCAGTCCAGCTCCCGCGCCACGCGCGCGGCCAGACCCGGCCGGATCCCGTCGAGATCGTCGCCGCAGCGCGCCGCCAGCGCATGCCAGCCGGCCGGGCCGAGGCCGTTCGGCCGCGCCCCCGCGAAATCGGCCAGCGCCGCGTGCATCCGCCCCAGCGCCGTGCCGGCCGAGCGTGCCTGCGCCGGCGTCGGATGGCTCAGCGACACGCCGGGCAGATATTCGATCAGGCACGCCGGCCGCCCCGCCATCTGCTGTACCTGCACGCCGTCGCGGTCGACGATCGCGCGGGGCACCGGCAGGCCGCGGTCGGCGAGATGATCGATCAGGCCGAGGAAGAAGGGCAGGTCGCCCGCATCGACGCGTTTCTCGTACAGCGTCAGGATGTAGCGCCGATCGTCGGTATCGACGAGATAATTGCTGTTCTCGACACCCTCGGCGATCCCCTTGGCGGAGCGTAGCGGCGCGGCATCGTAGCGCGCCAGCAGGCCGGCGATCTCCTCGGCGGAGACATGGGTGTAGACCGCCACTCAGCCGCGCCGGAGATCAGGCGGCGAGGCCGTGCGGCAGCTTGAACACCATCCGCTCGACGGTCTGCTCGACCTCCTCCTCGGCGACCTCGAAGCGCGCGGCGAGCAGGTCGACCAGCTCGCGCACCAGCGTCTCGGGCGCCGACGCGCCGGCGGTGATGCCGAGCGTGCGCACGCCCTCCAGCCAGCCGAAGTCGATCTCGGCGGCGCGCCGGATCAGACGCGCGCGCGTCCCCTCGCGCTCGGCGACCTCGACCAGCCGCACCGAATTGGAAGAATTGGGCGCGCCGATCACCAGCATCGCGTCGCAGCGCGCCGCGATCGCCTTCACCGCCGCCTGCCGGTTCGAGGTGGCATAGCAGATGTCCTCGCCGCGCGGCCCCTGCATCAGCGGGAAGCGGCGGCGCAGCACCGCCACCGTCTCGCGCGTGTCGTCCACCGAGAGCGTCGTCTGGGTGAGGAAGGCGAGGCCGGCGTGGTCGCGCGGCCGGATCGCCTCGGCGTCGGCGATCGTCTCGATCAGCGTCATCGCGCCCTCGGGCACCTGCCCGAAGGTGCCGATCACCTCGGGATGGCCGGCATGGCCGATGAACAGGATATGCCTGCCGGCCTCGACCAGCCGCTCGGCCTGGCGGTGCACCTTGGAGACCAGCGGGCAGGTGGCGTCCAGCCAGGTGAGGCCGCGCTCCTCCGCCTTGTTCGGCACCGCCTTGGGCACGCCGTGCGCGGAAAACACCACCGGCGCGTCGTCCGGCACCTCGTCGAGCTCCTCGACGAACACCGCGCCCCTGGCGGCGAGCGCATCGACCACGAAGCGGTTGTGGACGATCTCGTGGCGGACGTAGACCGGCGCGCCATAGCGCTCGATCGCCAGCTCGACGATGCGGATGGCGCGGTCGACGCCGGCGCAGAAGCCGCGCGGCGCGGCGATCAGCAGCCGGAGCGGCGGGCGGGCGGCGACAAGGGAAGCGGAGGCGCCGGCATCGGGCATGCGCGGCCATCTACGCGATTGCTTGCCTGCGCGAAAGCCGCTTCCTATGATCCGCCGCCGCAGCCGCCCGGCGCCCGCCTTCGAGGAACAGCTTTTGTCGATCTCGCCGCGTCACCGGATCATCGCCGCATCGCTCCTCGCCCTGGCGGCCGCCGGCTGCGCCAAGAACAGGCAGGACATCGAGCTCGTCAACGACTCGGTGGGCTTGAGGATGACGCGCTCGGCCTGCCCGGCGGTCGGCATTCCGGAAGCGACCGGCGACGTGACGCTGTTCGATCCGCCCGCCAGCCGCGCCGCCAGCGCGATCGACGTGGTCGCGACGCTGAGCGACGTGCGCAGCCAGTGCGCCGATGGGGGCTCGGGCCCGCTCGCGGCCACCGCCAGCTTCCAGGTCGAGGCGCGGCGCACCGCGACGGCGGGCGCGCGCGACGTCACGCTGCCCTATTTCGCGACCGCCATCCGCGGCGGCAGCGCGATCGTCTCCAAGCAGCTCGGGCGGATCGCGCTCCATTTCGCCGATGGCCAGGCGACCGCGACGACAAGCGGCAGCGCGGCGATCACGCTCGATCGCGCCGCGGTGACGCTGCCGCCGAAGATCGTCCAGCAGATCAGCCGCCGCCGCCGGTCGACCGATACCGACGCCT
The DNA here is from genome assembly GCA_964245925.1 of uncultured Sphingomonadaceae bacterium. Lineage (GTDB taxonomy): Bacteria > Pseudomonadota > Alphaproteobacteria > Sphingomonadales > Sphingomonadaceae > Solisphingomonas. Next base: position 8,613 of record CAXTPE010000034.1, on the reverse strand, counting down.
CCATCGATCCGATGGGCGATCCCGAGGTGCGCGCCGCGATCGCGCGGGCGAGCTTCGAGCTGCTGATCGGCTTCCAGCTCACGCCGGACCAGCTTTCCTACAACGCGACGCGCTGAGCGGCAGGCATCGATTGACTTCACGCGCGGCGCGGGCCACCCGACGAGTCGTCGCCGCCGGGAAGCCGGCGGACGGCCGCGCGGGAGAGCGTGTCGACGCGGCGACCGCGACACGGCACCACCGAAGGAGCAACCGCCCCGGAATCTCTCAGGTCGCAGGACCGCGCGGACGTCAAAACGACACTCTGGAAAGCGGGCGGCGCCATAAGGCGTCGCTCCACCGAAGGGGTAAGCAGGATCAGGGCGTTACGGCCATGTCCTCGCGAAAGCTCTCAGGTTCCGTGACAGAGGGGGCGGCAGCGTTGCGCGGTTGCGCGCGGGCTGTCGCCTTGCATCGTCGCGGGAGACCGGCATGAGCGAGACCGTCCATCAGGGCCCGACCGACGACGCGCAGGCGCGCGGCACCCCGTTCAGCGGCGATCCCGCCGGCGGCGAGCCGCCGCCGATCGAGGCGCTGCCGCTCGATGCATGGCATCGCGCGCGGGGCGCCCGCATGGCGCCGTTCGCGGGCCATGCGATGCCGATCCACTATGAGGGCATTCTCGCCGAGCATCTCTGGACGCGCGCGCATGCCGGTCTGTTCGACGTCAGCCACATGGGCCAGCTCCTCGTCTCGGGCGGCGGTGCGGCGGCGGCGCTCGAGGCGCTGCTGCCCGGCGACATCGCCGGCCTGGGCGAGGGCCGGATGCGCTATTCGCTGCTGCTGGCGGAGAACGGCGGCATCCTCGACGACCTGATGGTGACGCGCCGCGCCGACGGCCTCCATGTGGTCGTCAACGGCGCGACCAAGTGGGACGACATCGCCCATTTCCGGGAGCACCTGCCCGACGACGTGACGCTCAACCACATCGACGATCACGCGCTGCTCGCGCTCCAGGGGCCGGAGGCGGTCGTCGCGCTGGAGCGCGTCGTCCCGGGCGTTGGGCGACTGGTGTTCATGACCGCCGCCGCCTTCGCGTTCGAGGGCGCGCCGCTCTGGATTAGCCGCTCGGGCTACACCGGCGAGGACGGCTTCGAGATCTCGGTTCCGGCGGACCATGCCGAGGCGCTGGCGAACCGCCTGCTGGAGCAGTTGGAAGTGAAGCCGATCGGGCTCGGCGCGCGCGACTCGCTGCGGCTGGAGGCGGCGCTCCCGCTCCACGGCCACGACATCGATGCCGACACCACCCCGATCGAGGCGGACCTCGGCTTCGCGCTCGCGAAGCGCCGGCGCGAGGAGGGCGGCTTCCCGGGCCACGCGCGGATCCTGCTGGAGCGCGCGAACGGCCCGATCGCCAGACGCGTCGGCCTGCTCGTGGAGGGGCGCCAGCCGGTCCGCGAGGGCGCGCCGGTGCTGGACGGGGAGGGCAATGCGGTCGGCCGCGTCACCTCCGGCGGCTTCTCGCCGACCCTCCAGCGCCCGATCGCGATGGCCTATGTGCCGGCCGCCTCCGCCGCGCCCGGCACCATGATCCGCCTCGAGCAGCGCGGCCGGCTGTTCGCCGCCCGGATCGCGCCGCTGCCCTTCGTCCCCCATCGCCACGTCCGCAAGGGAGCCTGACCCATGGCCTATCATTACACCCGCGATCACGAATGGATCAGCGTCAACGGCACCGCGCGGGACTGCACCGCGACCATCGGCATCACCCAATATGCCCAGGCGCAGCTCGGCGACATCGTGTTCGTCGAGCTGCCGCCCGCCGGAACGAAGGTGGCCAAGGGCGGGGAGGCGGCCATCGTCGAGAGCGTCAAGGCGGCATCCGACGTCTACGCGCCGGTCTCGGGCGAGGTGATCGCGGCGAACCCCGCGCTGGAGGGCGAGCCGTCGCTGGTCAACACCGCGCCCGAGGACGGCGGCTGGCTCTTCCGGCTGACGCTCTCCGACGCCGCCGAGCTGGAAGGGCTGATGGACGAGGCCGCCTACCGGGCGTTCGTGGCGGGGCTGTGACGCACCCGACGGAAGAGGGCGCGGGCATGACCCTCGACCCGGCCAGCCACTGGAACCCGGCCGACTATGCGCGCAACGCCGCCTTCGTGCCGGCGCTGGGCGCGCCCGTGCTGGCGCTGCTGGCGCCCCGACCCGGCGAGCGCATCCTCGACATCGGCTGCGGCGACGGCGTGCTGACCGAGCGGATCGTCGCGGCGGGCGCCTCGGTGCTCGGCATCGACGCCTCGCCCGAGATGATCGCCGCCGCCCTCGCGAAGGGCCTCGAGGTGCGCGTCGGCGATGCGCAGGCGCTCGAGCTGGCGCCCGATTTCGACGCTGCCTTCTCCAACGCCGCGCTCCACTGGATGCTCGACGCGCGCGCGGTCGCGGACGGCGTGTTCCGCGCGCTGAAGCCGGGCGGGCGGTTCGTCGGCGAGATGGGCGGCGAGGGCAATGTCGCGTCGATCTGGCGCGCCGTCCGCGCCGAGCTCGCCGCGCGCGGCCATGCCGTTCGGCCGCAGGACACGCACTGGTATCCGGGCGTCGCCGAGTTCGCCGCCGTCTACGCCGCCGCCGGCTTCGCGGACGTCGCGGGCGAGCTGATCCCGCGCCCGACGCCGCTGCCGACCGGCGTCGCCGGCTGGGTGCGGACCTTCCGCGCCGGGCTGTTCGATGCCGAGCATATCCCGGAGGACGAGCAGGCCGCGATCGCCGACGGCGTCGAGCGGCGCCTGATCCCCGAGCTGCGCCAGCCCGATGGCGGCTGGATCGCCGACTATGTCCGGCTCCGCTTCACGATGAGGAAGCCCGCCTGATGCGCTATCTGCCGCTCACCGATGCCGACCGCCGCGACATGCTCGGCCTGATCGGCGCGGACAGCATCGACGCGCTGTTCGCCGATGTTCCCGCCGCCGCCCGGCTCGCCGGGCCGGTCGCGGGGCTGCCGGACCATACCGGCGAGCTCGCGGTCGAGCGCCGGCTCACCGCGCTGGCGAACGCGAACCGCGCCGCCGGCGAGGGGCCGTTCTTCCTCGGCTGCGGCGCGTATCGGCACCATGTCCCCGCGACGGTCGACCACATCATCCAGCGCGGCGAGTTCCTCACCAGCTACACGCCCTATCAGCCCGAGATCGCGCAGGGGACGCTCCAGGCGCTCCACGAGTTCCAGAGCCAGGTCGCCCGGCTGTTCGGCTGCGATGTCGCCAACGCCTCGATGTACGACGGCTCGACCGCCTGCTGGGAGGCCATCGTGATGGCGCGGCGGATCACGCGGCGCGGCAAGGCGATCCTGTCGGCCGGGCTGCACCCGCACTATGTCGGCGTCTGCACGACGATGGCGAAGTTCACCGGAGACACGCTGGAGACCACCCACCCATGGCTGGTGCCCGAGACCGATGCCGCCCGGCTGATCGGGAAGATCGACGACGAGACCTCCTGCGTCGTCGTCCAATATCCCGATGTGCTCGGCCGCATCGCCGATCTCGCCGAGCTTGCCGCCGCCGCTCATGCCAGGGGCGCGCTGCTGATCGCGGTCGTCACCGAGCCGGTCGCGCTCGGAGCCTTGCGCGCGCCGGGCGAGATGGGAGCGGACATCGTCGTCGGCGAGGGGCAGTCGCTCGGCGTCGGGCTGAACTTCGGCGGCCCCTATGTGGGGCTGTTCGCGACGCGCGAGAAGTTCGTCCGCCAGATGCCCGGCCGCCTCGCCGGCGAGACCGTCGACGCTGTGGGCAAGCGCGGCTTCGTGCTGACCCTGTCGACCCGCGAGCAGCATATCCGCCGCGAGAAGGCGACCTCAAATATCTGCACCAACTCAGGGCTTTGCGCGCTGGCCTTCACGGTGCATCTCACGCTGCTCGGCGAGCGGGGCCTGCGCGATCTCGCGGCGCTGAACCACGCGCTGGCGGTTCAGGCGGCCGAAACGCTGGCGGCGGTGCCGGGCGTCGAGCTCGTCAACGGGAGCTTCTTCAACGAGTTCGCGCTGCGGCTCGCCAGGCCCTCGCGCGCGATCGCCCGCGATCTCGCCGGCCGGGGCATCCTCGCCGGCGTCTCGCTGGGGCGGCTCTACCCGGAAGACGGCGCGCTCGCGCGGGGCCTGCTCGTCGCCGTCACCGAAACCACCACGGCGGAAGACGTCGCCGCCCTGGCCGGCGCGCTCGAGGAGGCACTGGCATGAGCGTCAACGCGAGCGGCTGGCGCCCCGGGCTCGGCGCCGCCACCGAGGAGGAGATCGCGCCCACCTTCACCGGCAATCGCGCGCTGATGCTGGAGGAGCCGCTGCTCTTCGAGATCGGCGATCCGGCACGCGGCGGCGTCGACCTGCCCGATCCGCCGCGCGTCGCCACCCGGCTCGGCGGGCTGGAGCGCCATCGCCCGATCGGGCTCCCCGGCCTGTCCGAGCCCGAGACGGTGCGCCACTACACGCGGCTTTCCCGCCAGAACTATGCGATCGATCTCGGCATCTTCCCGCTCGGCTCCTGCACGATGAAGCACAACCCGCGTCTCAACGAGCGCATGGCTAGGCTGCCGGGCTTCGCCGACCTCCATCCGCTGACGCCCGTGGACCAGTGCCAGGGCGCGCTCGCGCTGATCCATCTCGTCGCCGACTGGCTCAAGGCGCTGACCGGCATGCCCGGCATCGCGATGAGCCCCAAGGCCGGCGCGCATGGCGAGCTCTGCGGGCTGCTCGCGATCCGCGCGGCGCTGGAGGCGCGCGGCGACATGCGCCGCGTCGTGCTCGTCCCCGAGAGCGCGCACGGCACCAACCCGGCGACCGCGGCCTTCTGCGGCTATGCCGTCGAGGACATCCCCGCCACCGCGCAAGGCCGCGTCGACCTCGCCGCGCTCCAGGCGCGGATCGGGCCGGACGTCGCGGCGGTGATGATTACCAACCCCAACACCTGCGGCCTGTTCGAGCGCGACATGATCGCGATCGCCGAGGCGGTGCATGCGGCGGGCGCCTTCCTCTATTGCGACGGCGCCAATTTCAACGCGATCGTCGGGCGGGTGCGGCCGGGCGATCTCGGCATCGACGCGATGCACATCAACCTCCACAAGACCTTCTCCACCCCGCATGGCGGCGGTGGCCCCGGGTCCGGCCCGGTGGTGTTCTCGGAGGCGCTGGCGCCGTTCGCGCCGCTCCCGTTCGTCGAGGCGCGCGACGGGCGCTTCGCCCTGATCGAGGAGGAGACGGCGGTCGACGAGCAGCACGGCCAGGCGTTCGGCCGGATGACGGCCTTCCACGGCCAGATGGGGATGTTCGTGCGCGCCGCCGCCTATCTGCTCAGCCACGGCGCGGACGGGCTGCGGCAGGTCTCGGGCGACGCGGTGCTGGCCGCCAATTATGTGCTGCGCGCGCTGGAGGATGTGCTCGACGCGCCGTTCGCGGGCTCCGGCCCCTGCATGCACGAGGCGCTGTTCTCGGATGCCGGCTTCGCGCCAGGCTTCTCGACGCTGGAGGTCGCCAAGGGGCTGATCGACGAGGGCTTCCACCCGATGACGATGTACTTCCCGCTCGTCGTCCACGGCGCCATGCTGGTCGAGCCGACCGAGACCGAGAGCAAGGCGGCGCTCGACCAGTTCATCGGTGCGTTCCGCCATGTCGCCGAGCGCGCCAGGGCGGGCGATCCGGCGCTGAAGGCCGCGCCGCGGCTGGCGCCCCGGCGGCGGCTCGACGAGACGCTCGCCGCGCGCAAGCCGATCCTTGCATGGCGCGATCCGGTGCCGGCGCGGGCGGCGGAATGAAGGCGGGCCGGAAGCGGTTACGCTCCCGGCCCGTCCATCGGCCTTGGCTCGCTTGAGCTTGGCCCATGTCCGTCACGCCCGCGAAGGCAGGGATCCATGGTCGCCGTCGCGGGAAGTCTCCGCTCGGCATCCCGATGGAACCCCGCCTTCGCGGGGGTGATGAAGAGAGCAGGGCCGGGCGCCGCGACGCCCGGCGACAGCTTACCTAGACTTCCGGTGATGCTTCGCGTGACCCATGCCGCCACCTTCGATGCACTTGTCGGTCACCGTCTTCGAGCAGTGCGGGTAGCTGTCGGTCGACGCCGTCGGGGCAGGCATGGCGCCGCTGTCCGCCGGAGCGGGCGCGGGCATCGCACCGCTGTCCATCGGCGCGGGCGCGCCGGCATCCGGCGCGGGCATCGCTGACGCGGCCGGCGCCGGCATCGTCGCGGCAGGCTGCGTCGCCGTATCCGGCTGCGAGGCCGAGGCGTCGGGGTTGGTGGTCGGGCTGCCGGCGGCCGGCGGCGCGTCCTGCGCGACGGCGGCGCCGCCCGCTGCCAGCGCGATCGCGGCGGCGAGAAGGATGGTCTTCATGGGGTTACTCCCTTTCTGGCGTCTCTTCGCGCCGCGGTCTCCCGCAGGCGCCGAACGTAGGACGAAGCGCGGCGATATTTGTGCCGCGTCCCCAACGAAAAGAGCGTGAAATAATTTCCATGCGATCACCGCCTCTCGCCGGACGGCGGCGCGCCGGCCGGCGATGTTCAGGACGCGGGCGTCGCCGGCGCGGGCATGCCGGCGCTCGCGATCGAAGCGGCGGCGGCATCGGCCCGGGCGGCGGGCTTGGCGGCATCGCCGTAGATGAAGCCATAGGCCGGATAGGCGCGCAGTCCCAGATCCCGGATCGGCGCGTACCAGACCTTCACCGCGCTCCAGTCGTTCGCGGCGGACGCATCGACGATCGTGACGTCATGCTCGACGCGGCCCTTGGCGCCGCCCCAATTGGCATGCGTCACCTTGATGATGCGATCGCCGACCACCTGCGTGACGGTCGCGACATGACCCGATCGCATCGAATCGAGCGCCTTGAACACGAGCACCGATCCGATCCTCGGCGCCGTCCCCTCGGTATATCTGCCGACCGCCTGCGCCCACCAGCCCGCCGCCGCGCCGAACAACTGGATGCCCGAGAAGAGCCGCGCGAACGGCGCGCACTGCCAGCGCTGCGCCGGCGCCGGCGCCGCCGCGAGCGCTCCTGCGAGCGCGATGGAACAAACCGCCGCCCTGAACGTCTTGAGCACCCGCAAACCCCATCCCGCCTCGTCGGGGCGGCACTATCCGGCCGGGCGTCGGCCGCAAACCGCTGCCATCGGCTTCTGCGGCCAGGCGATCGATCGGCGGGACGAGCCATGCCGCGACGCCGCGGGCGCGCGTCTATCCGAAGGCGATCGCGGCGAGTTCGCCGAGAATCACCAGCCCCGGCAGCGCGAGCCAGCCGAGCGACGCGCGCCCGATCCGGGCCGGCCGCTCGGCGATCGCCAGCAGCAGCGCCAGCATCGCTGCGATCATCGTCCAGACGTTGTAGCGCAGATCCGGCGCGACGCTCACGACCAGATAGCCGCAGCCGTACAGCAGCGACGACAGCGCGAGGCCGCGCGCGAGCGGCGAGAGCCCCAGCCCCCGTCCGGCCAGCAGCAGCGCCAGCGCCACCGCCAGCCACGTCGCCGGACGGCCGAGCGGCGAGCGCGCCATCGCCATGGCGGCGCGGTAGACGCCCCGGGCCAGCGGCGTGACGCGGTACGACAGGCCGTCATCATTGGCGGCGCTCATCAGGAAGATCGCGTCGGCCGGAACGTCGCGCTCGAGCCAGCGCTGGTTGGCGTTGAAATGCGCCAGGCGGTGCCCGGCATAGGCCAGCGGATGCGCCGCGATCGCGCCCAGCCAGAGACGGAGCGCGCTGTCGCCGGTGCGGTCGAGATGCGCGCGCAACCCGTCGCCGACGCTGCCGCAGGCGTCGCTGTCGGCGGCGTCGAAGATCGCCGGTGTGTAGCAGGACGCCAGCAGCGCCGGCGGCGGCGCGGTGTCGGCGGGGAAGACGTCGGTGCCGCTCGCCAGGCTGATCCCGGCGAGGTCGAGGGTGACGAGGCCGAGGAAGGGCTGGGTGCGACGCGGGTGCAGCGCCACGCCGTCGATGAGCGTGCCGGTCGCGAACAGCAGCGCGATGCCCGCCACGCAGCCGAGCGCGGTCGCGAGCTTCCCGCGCGGCGGCATGGCCAGGCAGAGCGGCAGCAGCGGCGCGCCCGCGAACGCGCCGTTGAACCGCGTGGCGGCGGCGAGCACGATCAGCGCGGCGGCGCCGAGCCGCAAGCCCGGGCCGCCCCGCGCCGCGATCAGCCCCACCGCCGCCACCAGGCTGGCGTCGAGCAGGCTGTCCTTGAGCACCGATGCGATCGTCCCGAACGGGATCGGCAAGGCCGCGATCAGCAGTGGCACGAGCGCCGCGAGCCGGTGCCCGCGCCGCCGCAGCATGTCGGTCACCAGCAGGAAGCCCGACCAGTAGAGCAGCATGTCGAGCAGCAGCAGCGGCGCCGCGCCGAAGCGCGCGCCGCCGAGCTGCCGCCACAGCCATGCCGTCACCGGCGGATGCCAGTCCTCATATTGGCCCGAGAGCACCTGCCGATACTGCTCGACCGTATCGGGCAGGATGACGCCCCAGCGGAAGGCGGCGAGCTGGAGCGCCGCCAGCGCGGCGAAGGCGAGCGCGAATGGCCATGGCGGCCATCGTCGAGATGCGACGCCGTCAGCCGGTGCCGACACGCCCGCTCCGCTCGAGCTTGCCCCAGCCGACCCGCGGCCCCCGCAGCGCCTGCGCGA
>CAXTPE010000033.1:0-19313 GCA_964245925.1 uncultured Sphingomonadaceae bacterium | reverse complement strand
CGAGCGTCTTCGCCGCCGCCGCCAGCGAGGCCGGGCTGCGATCATAGGTCTGCATCGCGACGATGCCGCCGCCGCTGTCATGGGCGGCCTTCAGGATCGCGTTCGACGCGCGCTGGCCGTAGGTGCCGGCCGGCACGAGCGCGCCGAAGCGCCTGAGCCCGCGCGCGGCCGCATAGTCCATCACCCGCGCGATCGCCTGGCCGGGCAGGAAGCCGAGCAGATAGGCGCCGTGCCCGCCCGCGCTCGCATCGTTGGAGAAGGCGACCACCGGCACATGCGCGGCCGACGCGACCGGCGTCACCTCGCGCACTTCCTGGCCGAGCAGCGGCCCGAGGATCAGGCCGTTGCCGTCCGCCAGCGCCTTGCGCGCCGCCGCACCCGCGCCGAGCGAGGTGTCGTAGGTCGTCATCCGCACGTCGGACGAGCCCGCGTCGAGCAGCGCGAGATTGGCGGCGTTGGCGATCGATTGCCCGACCGACCCGTTGGCGCCGGACAGCGGCACGAGCAGCGCGACGCGGTGCCGCGCCGCATCCTCCGGCAGGCCGCGCGGCGGCGGCGGCCGCTCGGCGACCGGCGGCGGCGCCACTCCCGGCGCCGGCCTCCCGCGCGGCGCGCCGACGCAGCCCGCCAGCAGCACCGCCAGCGCCATCGCGCCCAGCCGCACCCGCGCCCAGCCGGCTTGCCGCGCACCCCGAGCGTCTGCCATGTCCACCCCGTCATGCATCGCAACGATCCTCTCGCGCCGGGCCTCTACATCGTCGCGACCCCGATCGGCAATCTCGGCGACCTCTCGCCCCGCGCCGCCGCCGTGCTGGCGGGCGCCGGGCTGATCGCGGCCGAGGACACCCGCGTCACCGCCGGGCTGCTCCGCCACATCGGCGCGAGCACGCCGATGACGCCCTATCACGATCACAACGCCGATCGCGTCCGCCCCGGCCTGGTCGCCCGGCTTGGCGCGCAGGCGATCGCGCTCGTCTCGGACGGCGGCACGCCGCTGATCTCGGACCCCGGCTACAAGCTCGTCCGCGACGCGCGCGCCGCCGGCCATGCGGTCGTCACCATCCCCGGCCCCTGCGCCGCGATCGCCGCGCTCACGCTCGCCGGGCTGCCGACCGACCGCTTCCTGTTCCTGGGCTTCCTGCCGCCCAAGGAGAAGGCGCGCCGCGACGCGCTCGCCGGGATCGCCGCGGTCCGCGCGACGCTGGTGCTCCACGAGAGCGGCCCCCGCCTCGCCGCCACGCTGGCGAGCATCGGCGCGGTGCTGGGAAGCCGCGACGTCGGCGTCGCCCGCGAGATCAGCAAGGCCTATGAGGAGTGCGTCACCGGCGACGCCGCCGCGCTCGCCGTCCGCTATGCCGACGCGCCGCCCCGGGGCGAGATCGTCGTCGTCGTCGCGCCACCCGGCGAGCCGCCCGCGCCGCAGGCGGCCGACATCGACGCCGCGCTCGCGGACGCGCTGGCCCGCCTGCCGCCGACGCGCGCGGCGCAAGAGGTCGCGCACGCGCTCGGCCTCTCGCGCCGCGACGTCTACGCGCGGGCGCTGGTGCTCAAGCGGGCGCGATGAACCGCCGCGCGGCCGAGCGGGGCGGTCGGGCCGCGGAGGATGCCGCGGCGGCGTATCTCGCCGAGCGGGGCTGGCATATCCTCGCGACCCGCGTCCGCACGCCGGCGGGCGAGGTCGACGTCGTCGCGCGGCGTGGCGCCACGCTGGCGTTCGTCGAGGTGAAGGCGCGCGGGACCGCCGCCGCGCTCGATCTCGCGCTCGACGAGCGCCGCCTCGCGCGGGTCGCGGCGGCGGCGGAAGCGCTGCTCGCCCGCTTCGCGCGGCCCGATGACGACATCCGCATCGACGCGATCCTGATCGCGCCCGGCGCGCCGCCGCGCCATCTCGAGCATGTCTGGATGGGGTGACGGCGGGCGGGCGCCCCTCTATCTGACCGCGAACGGATGGGGCTGGGGACGGGAAGATGGGATTGAAGGTCGCGGTCCAGATGGATCCTCTCGAGACGATCGACATCGCCGGCGATTCCACCTTCGCGCTGATGCTGGGCGCGCAGGCGCGCGGCCACCGGCTCTGGCATTATCGGGCGGCGGACCTGAGCTATCGCGACGGCCGCGTCACCGCGCCCGCCCGCCCCGTCACCGTGCGGCGCGTCGACGGCGCCCATCATGCCTTCGGGGACTGGCGGACGCTCGATCTCGCCGACGACGTCGATGTCGTGCTGATGCGGCAGGATCCGCCGTTCGACCTCGCCTATATCACCGCGACCCATCTGCTGGAACGCATCCAGGCGCGGACGCTGGTGGTCAACGATCCCGCCGCGGTGCGCAACGCGCCCGAGAAGCTGTTCGTGCTCGACTATGCGCGGTTCATGCCGCCCACGCTCGTCACCCGCCGGCTGGAGGACGTCCGCGCCTTCCACGCGGAGCATGGCGAGGTGGTCGTCAAGCCGCTCTACGGCAACGGCGGGTCGGCGGTGTTCCATGTCGGCCGCCACGACGCCAATATCGCCGCGCTGACCGAGCTGTTCGGCGAGGTCTGGCGCGAGCCGTTCATGGTGCAGGCGTTCCTTCCCCAGGTGCGCGAAGGCGACAAGCGCATCGTGCTGGTGGAGGGCAAGGCGGCGGGCGCGGTCAACCGGCTGCCCAGGGCCGGCGAGATCCGCTCGAACCTCGCGGTCGGTGGCTCGGGCGCGGCCGCCACGCTCACGGCGCGCGAGGAGGAGATCTGCGCGGCGATCGGCCCGGAGCTGGCGCGGCGCGGGCTGGTGTTCGTCGGCATCGACGTGATCGCCGGCCACCTGACGGAGATCAACGTCACCTCCCCCACCGGCATCGTCGCGATCGACCGCTTCAACGGCACCGACACGCCCGCGCTGATCTGGGACGCGATCGAGGCGCGCGCGGCGGCGTAACGCACGGTCGCGCCTGGAGCGGGACAACGTCGGTCCGGTTCGGAGGAAGCCCTCGCCCATGGAGAGATCATCCCCCTCTAGAAATAGAGGGTGATGAGCACCCAGACGCCGAGGATCGGGCGGCCGTCGATCCGGGGCGGCAGCACGCGGAACTGCCACGCCGCCTCGCGCATCCCCCGCGCGAGCCCCGAGCCCGCCGGCGATTCGCCATATTGCCGGCAATCCTGGACGCGATGGTCGGCGACCATGCGGCAGACGATCCTGCCCCAGGACGATGGCTCGACATGCGCGGGCAGATAGGGGGAGAGCTCGGCCTGGCTCGGCGGCCGGATGTACCAGTCGGCGCTGTAGAGCTGCGCGCCATCCGGACCGGCACCCGCGCCGCCCTCGCCGCCGCCGCCGGTGCCGCTTGCCGACGCCGTCGCCCCGGCGTCGGGCGCGGCGCGCGAGGGCAGCGCGCCGATGTCGGCGGCGGCGAACGCGTCGTGGCCGAGATGGACGATGTTAAGCGGCGGGTTCGCCTGCGCGTGCGAGGCCGCGTGGCTGGCGGAGGCGACCGGCGGTGCCGGCGACGGCCGCGCGCCGCCGCCGCCGCCATGGCGCACCTTGGCGGGCGTGCGCGAATGCGTGGGGGCGATCCGCGGCTCGGGCAGGAGCTGGAACAGCGCCGGCGCGGGCTTCGGCCGCGGCGGGCCGACGATCGCCGGCGCCAGCCGCAGCAGCATCGCCACCATCAGCGCCTCGACGCCGAGCACCAGCAGCAGCGCGGTGGCGCGGCGCCGGAGCGGCGGGCGATCCGTGTCCGCGAAAGACTGGGTGGACGCCGGACGCATCGATCGCCCGCCTAGGCGGGGCGCTCCCGCCCCGCAACCGGACGATGCCGCGCGAACGCGAATTCATCTTGGGCGCGCGCCGGGCGCGGCGGTCACGCCCGCGGGTGGGCGTTGCGGTAGACGTCCATCAGATGCGTCGCGTCGACCGCGGTGTAGATCTGCGTCGACGACAGGCTGGCATGCCCCAGCAGCTCCTGGAGCGAGCGCAGATCGGCGCCGCGCCCCAGCAGATGCGTCGCGAAGCTGTGGCGCAGCGCATGCGGGGTGGTGCGCTCCGGCAGCCCCAGCCGCACCCGCGCGCCGCGCACCGCGCGCCGCACGATGTCGGCCGAGAGCGGCCCACCCTTGGCGCCGCGGAACAGCGCCGCGCCGCGCGCCAGCGGCCAGGGGCAGAGCCGGACATAGTCCTCGATCGCGTCGCGCACCTGCGGCAGCACCGGCACGATCCGCGTCCTGGCGCCCTTGCCGGTGACGGCGATGGTCTCGCCCGCCGGCAGCACCGCCGCCGTGAGCCCGACCGCCTCGCCCACCCGCAGCCCCGCGCCGTAGAGCAGCAGCAGCACGGCGAGATCGCGCGCCGCGAGCCACGGCAGCGCGGCCTCCCCGGCGGCGTCATGCGCGAGCGCGATGGCTTCGTGGGGCGCGATCGGGCGCGGCACGCCGCGCTTGACGCGCGGCGCCTGGACGCGCGGCGGCACCGCCCCGTCCCCGCCGGCGAACGCCAGGAAGCCGCGCACCGCCGAGAGCTCGCGCGCCGCCGATGCATTGGCCAGGCCTCCGGCCCGCCGCCGCGCCAGATAGGCGCGCAGATCGCCAGGGCTCAGCGCCGCCAGCAGCGCCGCATCGACGGCCCGGCCATGATGCTCGCCCAGAAAGCCGATCAGCCGGTGCGCGGTCGCCACATAGGCGCGCACGCTGTGCGGCGAGCGCAGCCGATCCCGCGCGAGGTGGCGCGCCCAGGCGGCGGCGAGCGCGCGCGCCGGGTGATCGTCGAGCGGGATCAGCGCGGCCACCGCGCCAGCATCCGCCCAAGCGCGTCGCCGAGGAAGCGCAGCAGCTCGGCACCCGGGCGAGGCTCGAAGCCGGCGGCGTCGCGGTGGCCGAGCGCGAGCAGCCCCGTCTCGCCCAGGCGGATCAGCGCTTCGGCGCGGACGAGATCGCACGCCGGGCCGAACAGCGCATGGCCCCTCGGCACCGCGCGCAGCACCACGCCGCCGACGCCCGCCGCCGCCTGCTCGACGAGCGTCGGCTCGATCGGCTGGAGCCCGGCATGATCGGCGCGCATCCCCTCGCCGGCCTCGACGAGGGCGAGCACCACCGCGTCGAGCCCCAGGATGTCGGGCCAGAGCTGGGTGACGACATGGAGCAGCGCGTCGCGGTCCGGCGCCTCGATCCCGGCGAGCACCGCGGCATGGATCGCCGCCGCCGCGCCGGAATGGCCGCGCGCCAGGGCGATCAGATCCTGATTGGCTTCCTCGACGCGCGCCATCCGCCGCCGCAGCGACGCCATCGCCCGATCCTGGAAGTCGATCACCCCGGCCACGCGCGCGAGCTTAGCGGCGGGCGGTTGAAATGCCATCGCGGAGTGGGCGGTACGCCGCTGCCATCGCCATGGGTCAAGCCCGGCATGAGGACACCGAGGAACGGAGCGCCGCCAAATCCTCCACCCGGTTGATGTTCGCGATCGGCCCCGGCGCCGCTACCTCGCGCGCGCCGATGCCGCGCGCCCAGCGGCGGACCGAGCGATCGCCCCCGGCCGCGAGGTGCGCGTCCAGCCCCGCCAGCAGCGCGACCGGCCAGACGCCGATCACGGGCACGTCGGCCAGCATCGCCGCGCCGCCGCCGGCGGTCAGCGCGTCGACCAGACCGCCGGGCAGCAGCGGCATGTCGCAGCCGGTCGTCACCACCGCCTCGAAGCCAAGCACCTCGCCATGGGCCAGCGCCCCCGCGATCCCGCCGAGCGGTCCCAGCCCCGCCGCCGGCCGATCGGCCGCGCAGGCGAACCGCGCATCCTCCCGCCCGATCACGGCGACCGCGCCGACCTGCGCGGAAAGCGCCGCCACCGCATGCTCCAGCAGGCTCGCCTCGCCCAGCACCGCCGCCGCCTTGTCGCTCCCGAACCGGCTGGAGCGCCCGCCGGCCAGCACCGCGCCGAGCAGCCTCATGCACCCCTCTCCCAACGGGAGAGGGCCATCGCGCCGATCCTCCGCATCCGATCAATAATCCTTGCGGTAGCGCAGGCTCACGTTCGATCCGCCGAAGGTGCCGGTCGACGACAGCACCGACAGCGCCCTGGACAGCGCCACCTCGAGCTGGGTCGCGGTGAAGCCGCGGGTGTCGGTGATGATCTCCACATAGACGTTCTTGGCGATATATTTGCCCGCTGCCACGCTGGTGCCGCGTCCGGTCGCCTGGTCCGCGCCGAGCACGCGCAGCCGATCGAGGCCGGCGACCGAGCGCAGCTTGCCGAGCGGGTTGAGCCCGCCCCCGCCCGATCCGCGCAGCCCGTTCAGCGCGGCGGCGAGCTGCACCGCCTGCAAGGGCGACAGCGTCGTCACCGAGCTGCCGAACAGCAGGCGGGAGAGCACCTCGTCCTGCGGCAGCGCCGGCGTCGAGGTGAAGCTGATCCGCGGCGCCTGCGCGCGCCCGCCGATGCCGATCGTGGCCGATATGCTCTCGACCGTCGTCGAGGCGTGGATGTCGAGCTGCGGGTTGAGCAGCGGCCCACCATCGAACGTCACCTTGCTGCTGTCCGAGAGATCGAGCCGCTTGCCCGAGAAGCTGAACGTGCCGCGCACCACGTCCAGCTCGCCGACGATCCGTGGACTGCCGGTGGTGCCGGTGATCCGCATGTCGGTCGACCATTCCGCCTCCAGCCCCATGCCGGAGACGAAGATCTGGTTCGGCGCGCGCACCCGCAGATCGAGCTTCCAGTTGGTCGGCGCCGGCCCCGCCGTCTCGGCGACGGTCTGGAGCGGCTGGCCCTTGCGGTGGACGCCGGTCAGCTCGGGCACCTCGGCGGCGCCCTGCCGGACGATCTGGTAGCGCACCTCGCCGAGCCGGAGATCGCCCTTGATGAGCCCGCCCGCCTTGCCGTTGGTGACCGCGACCTGACCCGAGACGGTCGCGCCGAGCGCGTCGCTCCGGGCCAGCCGGGCATTGTCGAGCGTGGCGGTCAGATCGATCGGGAAGCCGCTGGCCGCATCGAGCCCGACGCTGCCGGACGCGCTCACCGTGCCGCCGCCCGCCCTGGCGGTGAGGCTCGCGAGCTGGAGCCGGCTCCGGGTGAAGCGCCCGTCGATGGCGATGTCCGAGAGGACGGTGCCATAGGTGTCGTTCTCGTAGCGGAGCTGGCTCGCGCGGATCACGCCGGTGATCGTCGGCTGCGCGACATGCCCGCCGAAGTCGGCGGCGATCGCGATCGGGCCGCCGAGCTGCTGGCCGGCGATGCCGGTCAGCGTCCAGAGCGGCTCGGCCGGGCCGTTGTAGCGGATGCCGCCCGAGAGCGGCGCGGCGAGCAGCCGGTCGGTCAGGCTGGCGCCGCCGCCGCCGCCGACCGGCGCGAGCCGCGCCTGCGCTCGGCCGAGCGTCGCGCCGCCGCGCCGGATCAGCGCGCCCAACTGCACCGCGCCGCCGCCGCTGGTCGCGAGCACCGCCACGTCGAGCGGCCGCGAGACGACGAGCGCGCCGGTGCGGGTGAAGCCGGTGATGTCGATCCGCGCGCGCGCGTCCGGCAGCGCGGTGCCGGCGCCGGATGCATAGTCGATCGTGCCGGACGCCTTGCCGCCGAGCCCGAGCCCGGGCGTCACCGCCTGGACGATCGAGAGATCGAGGTTCGCGATCCGCGCGCGCAGGCTCATCGCCCCATGCGAGCCGCCGCCGTACGACCCCGAGAGCCGCACCTGCCCCTGCGGCAGCACGATCGTCGTGTCGCCGAGCCGCCAGCCGGCGCCGGTCCGGGCGATCATCGCCGGCGCGGCGAGGCTGAACGCGATGCCGTTGGCCGAGCCGCGCGCATTGGCGAGGATGCGGTCGGGCGAGAGCCGCGCCTGCGCCGCGATGCTGAACGGCACGCCGCTGCGCCCCGCCGCGACCAGCGCCGCCGTCCCCCTGCCGCCCCGGTAGTTCAGGCGGAGGCGGGCGCTGGTGAGGATGGTGGTGCCGGAGCGCACGTCGCCCAGGCTGGCGTCCGCCACGATCGAAGGCGCGCCGGGAGTGAGGATCGCGGTCGCTCGGATCACGCCGCCGCCGATCGTCACCGGCGTCGCGCCCGGCAGTCTCGCGGCGCTGGCGGTCACGTCGACATCGGCGCGCTGCGCCTTGCCGGCGGCCGTGAGCCGGACGCTGCCGCCGAGCCCCGATCCGGCGAGCGTCAGCGTTCCCGCGAACGGTCCGGCGGGGACTTGCGCGATCGCGCCGCGGAACTGGATGCCGGCGAACCGCGCCGCCCTGATGTCGACGCGGATGCCCCTGCCCGTCCCGATCACGAAATCGCCCGCGAACGGCCCGTAGGGCGATCCGCCCTTCGCGCGCACCGCATAGCCGCCCGCGCCATTGCCGACGAGCTCGGCATCCACGCCGGTGAGCTGGAGGCCGACATACGGATGGTCCGCGTGCAGCTTCACGACGGGCTCGGCGATCGTGCCCGTCGCGGTAACGGTGAGCGGGCCATAGGCGGCGCTGTCGCCGGCCGCCCGGAACGCGATCCGCCCGTCCGGCGCATAGCTGCCGCTCCCGCCCGAGAGGCGGAAGGCCGGCGCCGCCACCTTGAGGTCGCGGATCGTCGCGATGCCCTCGGGCGAATAGCCGATGTCGGCGGTGACGAGCGCGTTGCCGCCGAGGAAGCCTTGCACGCCGGCATTGTCGAGGTGCCGCGTCGTCGCGCGCACCCAGCCGGCGATCCCGAACCCGCCCCTGGGGCCCGGCACGAGATACGCGTCGGTCGCGAGGTTGATCCGGCCGAGCCCGTCGACCTGATAGTCCTCGACCCGGCCTTTTATTGCGCCGGTGTAACGACCCTTGGCGAAGTCGGCGAGCAGGATGGCGGTCGCGTCGATGTTCGGCCCGCGCAGCCCGAGGTTGTCGGAGAGCAATGTGCCGTTCGAATAGGCGAGAGTGCCTTTTGCCGTCAGCAGCGTCAGCAGACCGCCGACCGAGGCGTTCAATCCGCTCACCCGCCGCGCCGTCGCCGCGACGGGAATGAGGATGCGCCGGCTGTCGATGGTGGCGTGGCCGCTTGCTTGCAATCCCTCGATCGCCATCCTGTCGAAGCCGAGCCGCGCGGCGCTCAGCCGATAGTCGATCGTCGGCGTGCGGAACGGTCCGTCGATCACCGCGTCGAGCCGGACGTCGCGTCCCGACGCCGCCGGCGCGATCGCCCCCGGCGTCAGCAGCCGCGCGCCGACCCGGAACCGCCCGAGCCGGCTCTGCCCGAGATCGATCGTCCCCTGCGCCTCCACCGCCAGCGCGGAGGAGTGCGCCACCAGCTTCACGTCGGCCTTCCGCTCCCCGAGCACCGCCCGCCCCTCCAGCGCGAGATCGCCGGCGAGCCGCGTCGCGGCGCCCGGCGCCAGCAGCGCGTTCGCCCGCACATCGCCCTTCAGCGCGAAGCTGCCGTTGTCGCCGGTCAGATCGACATCGGCCAACGGCGCGCCCCCCGCCGTGCCGGCAAGCCTGCCGCGCCAGCGCGCCCAGTCGCCCCGCCCGCCGAGCTTGAGCGAAATGGATTTGCCAAGCTGCGCATAGCTGTCGATCAGCCCGCCAGCCGGCGCCTGGATGTCGGCGTCGACGCGCAGCCGGTTCTCCTTTGGCACCGCGTCGATCAGCAGCCGGAAGCGATCCCCGCCCGCCACGCCCGGCGCCGCCATCGCGCCGCCGCTGGCGTCGATCTGCGCGCGCCCGGCGGCGATCGCCGCCTTGCCGTCGACCGCGACGATGTGGCGCCTGCCATCCACCGCCGGCAGGATCGTGAAGCGGTCGATCCGCAGATGCCCGATCGTCAGATCGATGTCGGGGAGCAGCGGCGCGTCGGGCGCGGGCGGGGTCAGCTTGAGATCGGGCGAGCGCAGCAGCGTCATCGTCGGCGCCAGCGCCTCGTGGACGTCGATCTTCTCGTGGACATAGGCGAACGGGTTCCAGTCGATCGTCACCCGCGGCGCGGTGAGGAAGGCGCCGCGCCGGTCGCGCACCTCCAGACCCAGGATCCGCATCCGCCCGAAGATCGATCCCTCGATCCGGCCGGCGTGGATCGAGATGCCCGACGCGGTCTCGTAGCCGCCGAGCTCGGAGACGAGGAAGCGCTTGCCCGGCCCGGTGTCGAGCCCCAGCAGGATCGCGCCCGCCAGCACCACGACGGCGAGCAGGGCGACGGCCACCCATCCGGCGATCCGCCGCGCCATCAGAACGCCTGCCCGATGCCGATATAGAGCGCGACCTTGGACTCGCCGGGCTTGCGCGCGATCGGCGTCGCCACATCGACCCGAAGCGGCCCGAAATTGGTATAATAGCGCCCGCCGATGCCGGCGCCGTAGCGAAGCCCCGAGAGGCTGGGCGTCGAGCTTTCGCCGACCCTCCCCGCGTCGAAGAACGGCACCACCCCGAAGGCGCCGAAGCGATAGCGCCCCTCGAGCGCGAACTCGATCTGGTCGCGTCCGCCGATCGGGTTATCGCCGGCGTCCTTGGGGCCAAGCTCCTGATAGCCGAAGCCGCGCACCGATCCGCCGCCGCCCGAATAGAGCCGCCGCGACGGCGCGAGATCGTCGCGCGCCACGCCGAGGATCGAGCCGACCTGCACCCGGCTGGCGATCACGAGGCTGGAGAGCAGCGGATAATAGACGCTCCCTTGGAGCAATGTGCGCGCATAGGGCCGCACCTTGCCGCCCTGAAGCGAGGTCTCCGGGCTGAGCTTGCCGTTGAGGCGGAAGCCCCTGGTCGGGTTGAGCAGGTCGTCGGAGCGGTCGTAGCCGAGCTGGAGCGGGAGCGCGCCGATCAGATAGTTGCGGCGCGGCCGATCGCCGCCTGCTTCGGTCGCGGCGCCCTGTTCGTTGGTGCCGACGATCTCGCCGCCCAAGGTCCAGGTCCAGCGCTTCTGCCAGATCGGTGTGCTCTGCCGCGAGAGGCTGGCGGAGAGGCCGATCGTATTGGCCTCATAGGCCTTGTAGTCGGAGCGATCGACCGACACCGCCGCCTGGAAGCTGCGATCGCGCTGGCCCGCGTTCGAGCGGCGGAAGGTCGCGCTCGCGCCCTGCTCCAGCGTGCCGCCGATCGCGGTCAGCGTCAGCGCGCCCTCGGGCGGGAACAGGTTGCGCCAGGTATAGGAGCCCTGCGCCTTGATCCCCTCGCCCGTCGCATAGCCGGCCGAGCCCGAGAGGCTGTGCCACGGCCCCTTGGCCTGCGTCACCAGCAGGTCGACATCCTCGGTCCCGTCGGGGTTGAGGGTGCCGGTCGCGACCGGCTCGACCGCGATCGTCGCGAACAGGCTGGTGCCGACCAGCGCCTGTCGCAGATCCTCGACCTTGCGGGAATCATATACGTCGCCCGCGCGATAGCGCGGGAAGATCGCAAGATGGCGCAGGTCGAACACCGGATCGCCGCTGGCGCGGAGGCCAGCGAAGCGCGCCTTGTGCCCGGCGTCGACCGGCAGCGTGTAGTCGCCGCGGTGGGTGGCGTCGTCGAGCGCGATGTCGCGTTGGCCGAGCCTGGCGAAGGGATAGCCCCGCTCGGGCAGCGCCAGCGAGACATTGGCCTCGGCGCCCTCGATGTTCGCGGCGACGATCGGATCGCCGACTTCAAGCGCCAGTGCGTCGCGGGCGATCCTCGCCGGCTCGGGCGGAGCGAGCGTCACCGTCACCGAGCCCAGATCATAGCGCGCGCCCGGCGTCGCGATCAGCGCGACATGCACCTGCCCCGGCTGGTCCGGCACGAGATCGACGCTCGCGGTCGCCACGCCGTCGTAGAAGCCATCGGCGCGCATCAGCCGCTCGGCGAGCTTGATGTCCTCGTCGGCGCGCGCCGAGACCTGCGCGGCATTCGCGGCCTTCGACCCGTCCTTCACCAGCGCCGACAGCGACCTGAACTGCCTCTCGAGACCGACCTCCTTCAGCCCCCGCAGCTCGGTGGTGTAGCGGATGCGCGGGGTATCGTCCGAGGCCTCGGCGGCGGTCGCCGGCGGCGGGGTCGCATCGAAGGTGGCGATCGCGGGCAACGGCCGGGCAAGCTCGCCATCCTCGCCCGGCGTCGGGCCGGCGGGAGCCGCGGCGGCCGGCACAGGCGGCGCGGTCGCGTCGAGCGGCGGCAGCGCGGCGTTGAAGTCGGCGTCGCCGATCGGCGCGGACGAGACGGCGGGCGAGGCGGCGGACGCGGGCTGGGCCGGCAGCGGCGCCGCGCCCGGAAGCCAGGCGGCCGCGGCGATCAGCGACGCCCACCCCTTCCGCAACGCCATCGGCACCATCCCTTCTCGCGCCGCCCTAGCGGATCACGGGCTCCCGCCGCAATCCGGCGAAGTTCAAGGGCATGGAAGGCAATGGTGAAGCCCGCACATGATGACGGGCCGGGTTCAATATCCCGGCTGCGCGGCGCACGGCCGCACCGGCCGGCCGTCCTCGCGCGCCTGCCTCTGCTCGCGCCGGCAGGCCTTCGCGTCGCGCTCGCGCTCCCGGCGCACCTTGCGGCCGAGGTTGCGATCGGATTCCGAACGGCTGGTGGTGAGCTTGTCGGCGGTGAAGCTCGCGGCGTGCACCGGCGCCATGACGATCGTCCTGGCCGTCGATATGCATCCGCCGAGCGCCGCCGCCGCCAGCGCGAGGATCGCGATCCGCCTCATTTCAGCAGCACCAGCTCTTCCGCCATCGAGGGGTGGAGCGCCATCGTATCATCGAACGCCTGCTTGGTCAGCCCGGCCTTCACGGCGACCGCGGCGGCCTGGAGGATTTCCGGCGCGTCCGGCCCGATCATGTGCAGGCCGAGCACCTGATCGGTCTCGGCATGCACCACCATCTTGTAGAGCGCGCGCTCGTGCCGACCGGCGAGCACGTTCTTCATCGCCCTGAAATCGGACGTGTAAATCCTGACATTGCCATAGGCGCCCTTGGCCTGGCTCTCGGTCATGCCGACGCCCGCCATCGGCGGATGGCTGAACACCGCGGACGGGATGCAGCCATAGTCGACCCGGTGCGGCTTGTTGCCGAACAGGGTGTCGGCGAACGCCTGCCCCTCGCGGATCGCCACCGGGGTGAGCTGCACGCGGTCGGTCACGTCGCCGACCGCATAGATGCTGTCGCAGCTCGACCGGTTGTCCGCGTCGACCACCACCGCGCCCTTGGCGTTCAGCGCGACGCCGGCGCTCTCCAGCCCGAGCCCCTTCGTGTTGGGCAGGCGGCCGGTCGCGAACAGCAGCAGGTCGGCCTCGATCGGCGCATGGTTGCCGGCGGTGTGGACGATCAGCGAGCCGTCCGCCAGCTTCTCGACCTTCTCGAAGGCGGCGTTGAACTTGAAGTCGATCCCCTTCGCCATCGAGATCTGGAGCAGCCGGTCGCGGATGCTCTCGTCATAGCCGCGCAGGATCGTCTCGGTGCGATTGACCAGCGTCACCCGCGCGCCGAGCTCGTTGAAGATGCCGGCGAACTCGTTGGCGATATAGCCCGCGCCGGCGATCACGACGCGCTTCGGCAGCTCTTCCAGATGGAACACCTCGTTGGAGGTGATGCCATGCTCATGGCCATCGCATCGCGGAACGTCCGGCCAGGCGCCGGTGGCGATCAGGATCAGCTTCGCGGTGACGGCGCGGCCATCGCCGAGCGTCACCCCGTGCGGGCCGGTGACGGTGGCGCGCTGCTTGATCGTCTCGACGCCGCTGTTCGCCAGCGTCGTCCCGTAGATACCCTCCAATCGCTCGACCTCGGCGAGAACATTGTCGCGCAACGTCTTCCAGTGGAACGAACATTCCGGCACGTCCCAGCCGAAGCGACGCGCGTCCGCCAAGTCCTCGGCGAAGTGCGCGCCATAGACGAGCAGCTTCTTCGGCACGCAGCCGCGGATCACGCAGGTGCCGCCGACGCGATGCTCCTCGGCGACCGCCACCCTCGCGCCATGCGCCGCGGACACGCGCGCGGCGCGCACCCCGCCCGATCCCGCGCCGATCACGAACAGGTCGTAGTCGAAATCCGCCATAGCCGCTCCACAATCCAGTGCCGCCGCGCTACCGGCAAGCGCGCCGGGCCGCAAACCGCTTCTGGCGATCACCGTGATCGCTTGGCTTGACCATGCCGAAGCCGGGACGCAAAGCTCCGGCGTGACCGCAGCACCGTCCCCGAGCGATGACGCGCCCGGCCGCTGGCTGGAGGCGCTGCTCGGCCGTACCCCGCGCGATCCGGCGCGCTTCGTCCAGGCGCTTACCCACGCCAGCCACGCCGGCGCCAGCTACGAGCGGCCCGAGTTCCTCGGCGATCGCGTGCTCGGGCTGGTGATGGCCGAGTGGCTGTTCGAGCTGTTCCCGGACGAGGCCGAGGGCCAGCTCGCGCGCCGGCTCGCGACATTGGTGTCGGGTGCGACGTGCGCCGAGATCGCCGAGGGACTGGATGTCGCGGCGCAGCTCCGCCTCGGCAAGCAGGCGCGCGACGATGGCGCCGCGCGCAGCGAGAATGTGCTCGGCGATGCGCTGGAGGCGATCATCGGCGCGCTGTTCCTCGAAGGCGGCTACGACGAGGCGCGCGGCCTCGTCCGCCGGCTGTGGGCGGATCGGCCGCGTGGCCAGGGCGCGGCGCCGCGCCACCCCAAGGCGGCGCTCCAGGAGCATGCCGCCGCCAGGGGCTGGAGGCCCCCGGTCTATACGCTCGCCAGGCGCTCCGGCCCCGATCACGCGCCGAGGTTCGCGGTGACGGTCGAGGTTCCGGGGCGTGGAGCGGCGGAGGGCAGCGGCGCCTCGAAGCAGGAAGCGGAAACCGAGGCAGCGCGCACACTTATGGAGAGGGTCGCAGGATGAGCGAGAGCCGCGGGCTGGAACGCTGCGGTCTGGTCGCCGTGCTCGGCGCGCCCAATGCCGGCAAGTCGACCTTCGTCAATGCGCTGGTCGGCCAGAAGGTCGCGATCACCAGCCCCAAGGCGCAGACCACGCGCACCCGGCTGATGGGCATAGCGATCGAGGGCGAGGCGCAGATGCTGCTGGTCGATACGCCGGGCATCTTCGCGGGCAAGCGCCGGCTCGATCGCGCGATGGTCGCCGCCGCCTGGGGCAGCGCGGTCGATGCCGACCTGATCGCGCTGGTGATCGACGCCAGGGAGGGCCTGAAACCGCGCGTGCAGACGCTGGTCGATACGCTGGCGGAGCGCCCGGAGCCGCGCATGGTCATCCTCAACAAGGTCGACATCACCCCCAAGCCGCAGCTGCTCGATCTCGCCGCGCGGCTTGACGCGGCGCTGAAGCCGGAGTCGATCCCGATGGTCTCGGCGTCGACCGGCGACGGCATGCCCGAGCTCAAGCGGCTGCTGGCGACGCGCATGCCGGCAAGCCCGTGGCACTTCCCGGCCGATCAGGTGTCGGACGCCACCGACCGGATGCTGGCGGCGGAAGTCACCCGCGAGCAGATCTACCACCAGCTCCACGCCGAGCTGCCCTATGACAGCGCGATCGAGACCGAGCGCTACGAAGAGCGCCGCGACGGCTCGGTCGCGATCCACCAGCAGATCCTGGTCGCCCGCTCGAGCCAGAAGGCGATCGTGCTGGGCGCCCACGGCGCGCGCCTCAAGGAGATCGGCAGCCGCGCGCGCGCCGAGCTCGCCACGCTGCTCGAGCGGAAGGTCCACCTCTTCCTGCACGTCAAGGTCAGCCCCGGCTGGGCGGAGAACCGCGGTCTCTATCGCGACATCGGGCTCGACTGGGTAGAATAGCGCGATGCCCCCGCACGATCACAGCCACCACGGCCATGCGGACGGACACGCCGGGCATGCCCATGCGCCCGACTTCGGCCGCGCCTTCCTGATCGGCACGCTGCTCAACACCGGCTTCGTGGCGATCGAGGCGGCCTATGGCGTCCTCGCCAATTCGGTGGCGCTGCTCGCGGATGCCGGCCACAATCTCTCGGACGTGCTCGGGCTGCTGGTCGCCTGGGGCGCGGCGACGCTGGGCCGGCGCGGGCCGAGCGAGCGCTACACCTATGGGCTCAGGCGCTCCTCGATCCTGGCGGCGCTGTTCAACGCGGTGTTCCTGCTGGTCGCGGTCGGCGCGATCGGGCTGGAGGCGATCCGGCGGCTGGCGGCGCCGGCGCCGGTCGAGAGCGGCGTCGTCATGGCGGTGGCCTGCGCCGGGATCGCGGTCAACGGCGTCACCGCCGCGCTGTTCGCGCGCGGCCGCGAGGGTGACCTCAACATCCGCGGCGCGTTCCTGCACATGCTGGCGGACGCGATGATCTCGGTCGGCGTGGTGGCGGCGGCGTTCGCGGTGTCGCGCACCGGCTGGCTGTGGCTCGATCCGCTCACCAGCCTCGCCATCGTCGCGATCATCGTGGCGGGCACCTGGCGGCTGCTGCGCGACGCGCTGACGATGGCGCTCGACGCCGTCCCGCCCGGGATCGACGCGGGCAGCGTGGGCGCGGCGCTGGCAGGGCTGCCGGGGGTCGAGCGCGTCCACGATCTCCACATCTGGCCGATGAGCACCACCGAGGCCGCGCTCACCTGCCACCTTTTCATGCCGGGCGACACGCCGGGCGACCGCTTCCTCCACGCGGCGAGCGCGATGCTGGAGAAGCGTTTCGGCATCGCCCACGTCACCATCCAGATCGAGACCGAGGCGGAGGACGCATGCCGGCAGGCACCGGCGGGAGCGCTGTAGAGGCTCGGTCGATCACACGGCGCAGTCTGGCGTCTCGTGAGGCACACGCGCGCGACGCCTCATGAGCTGCCGGCCTGCGTCGGCATGACGGGGTTGGACCTAGCCCGCCAGCACCTCCGCCACCCACGCCGGCACCAGTGCGCCCGCCGGGCCGAGCCGGGTCTCGTCGAAGCCGGCGCTGCCGGCGGATCGCTCGAGGTTGAGCTCCAGCGTCCGCGCGCCGGCGTGGCGGGCGTCCTGCGCGAAACCCGCCGCCGGATAGACCGCGCCGGAGGTGCCGATCGAGACGAACAGATCGGCTTGCTCGATCGCGCACTCGATCCGGTCCATCGCATGGGGCATCTCGCCGAAGAAGACGATGTCGGGCCGCAGCGCCGCCGCCCCGCAGGCCGGGCACGGCGGCGCCGGCAGCATGTCGCCCGCGAACGGCGCCCGCTTCCCGCATGCCTCGCACAACGCCGACAGCAGCTCGCCGTGGATGTGGAGCATCCGCCTGGCGCCGGCGCGTTCGTGGAGGTCGTCGACGTTCTGGGTGACGATCAGCAGCCCGCCCGGCCATGCCTCGTCCAGCCGGGCCAGCGCGCGGTGGGCGGCGTTCGGCTCGACCCGCGCCAGCGCGCGGCGCCGCTGGTCGTAGAAGTCGAGCACCTCGCCCCGGTCCCGCGCAAGCGCGCGCGGCGTGCAGATGTCCTCGACCCGCCACCCATCCCACAGCCCTTCCGGCCCGCGAAAGGTGGCGAGCCCGCTCTCGGCCGAGATGCCGGCGCCGGTGAGGATCATGATGTTGCGGATACCGGCCATCGCGGCCATGAAGCAGCGCATACCTCGGGAGGCAAGGCGTGACCGCGATCGGCATCCTCGGCGCCACCGGCCGGATGGGCCGCGCCATCGCGGATGTCGCCGCCGAACTCGGCATCGCCGTCGATCCGGACGCGCCCGACGTGCTGGTCGACTTCACCGCGCCCACCGCGCTGGCGGCGAACCTCGACCGGGCGCTGGCGGCGGGCTTGCCCATCGTGATCGGCACCACCGGCCTCACCCCCGATCACCACGCGCTGATCGACCACGCGGCCGCGACCATTCCGGTGCTCCAGACCGCGAACACCTCGCTCGGCATCAACCTGCTGCGGCTGCTGGTCGAGCAGGCCGCGCGCCGGCTCGGCGACGACTGGGATGTCGAGATCGTCGAGATGCACCATCGCAACAAGCGCGACGCGCCCTCCGGCACCGCGCTCCTGCTCGGCGCAGGCGTCGCCACTGGCCGGGGACCGTCCGCGCTCGCCGACCGCCGCTTCGATCGCCTGGCAGCAGGCCCGCACCCGCGCGAGCCGGGCGGCGTCCATTATGCCTCGCTGCGCGGCGGATCGGTCGCGGGCGATCATCTCGTGATCTTCGCCGGCGAGGGCGAGCGCATCGAGCTCGGCCACCGCGCCGAGAACCGCGCGATCTTCGCGCGCGGCGCGGTGCGCGCGGCGCTCTGGCTCGCCGGCCGCGCGCCCGGCCGCTACGGCATGGCCGACGTGCTGGCGGAGGGCTGATGCGCAAGACGGCCGTCGCCGAATTCTACCGCCGGCTCGCCGACGGCATGCCGGCACCGGAGACCGAACTCCGCTACGTCAATCCCTATACGCTGCTCGTGGCGGTCGCGCTTTCGGCGCAGGCGACCGACGTCAGCGTCAACAAGGCGACCGCGCCGCTGTTCGAACAGGTGCGCGATCCCGCCGCGATGGTCGCGCTCGGCGAGGAGCGGCTGCGCGGCTTCATCCGGGCGATCGGGCTGTTCAACACCAAGGCCAGGAACGTGATCGCGCTGTCCGTCGCGCTGCTGCGCGATCACGGCGGCGCGGTGCCGGCCGATCGCGACGCGCTGGAGGCGCTGCCGGGCGTGGGCCGCAAGACCGCCAATGTCGTGATGAACGTCGCCTTCGGGGCCAAGACGATCGCCGTCGACACCCACATCTTCCGCGTCGCCAACCGCACCCGGCTCGCGCCGGGCAAGACACCCCTGCTGGTGGAAGAAGGGCTGGAGCGGGTGACGCCGGCGGGCTATCGGCGCCACGCTCATCACTGGTTAATCCTGCATGGCCGCTATGTCTGCAAGGCGCGCAGGCCCGAATGCTGGCGCTGCGTCGTCGCCGATCTCTGCCCCTACCGGCCCAAAACGCCGGCTCCGGCGGGGAGCGGGAGCGCCGACGACGCGTTGTCGGCGGCGACGCCATGAGGAGCGAGAGAGATGCGTGTGCGCTATTCCATCCTGGCGGCCTGCCTGGCCGCGACCGTCGCCGGATCGTCTTCGGCGCGCCCGCTCAAGCCCGAGCAGGAAGCGGCCATCCAGCCCGCGGGCAAGCCGCAGAGCTGCATCCCGCTCACCCAGATCCGGGAGACCCGCGTCCGCGACGACCAGACCATCGACTTCTACATGAACGGCCGCCAGGTCTACCGCAACCGGCTGCCGAACTCCTGCCCGGAGCTCGGCTTCGAGGAGAGCTTCGGCTACGAGACGTCGCTGAGCGAGCTCTGCTCGACCGACATCATCACCGTGCTGCGCAAGGGCTCGCTGATGCGTGGCGCGAGCTGCGGCCTTGGCCAGTTCACCCCGATCACCGGCGCGCCCCGCTGAGCCTCGCCAAGCCCCTAGCCGGGCACGACGAGCTTTGCTAAGCGCCACGCCGGCAGGCACCCGTAGCTCAGCTGGATAGAGCGCTGCCCTCCGAAGGCAGAGGCCAGGGGTTCGAATCCCTT